>DATHGV010000293.1:0-7251 GCA_035490135.1 Candidatus Methylomirabilota bacterium | reverse complement strand
ACCTGCGCGTACACCGTGGTATTTAAATTCTGTAGCTTACATTCTCCGCGAAGCATAACGTGCGTGGAATCGCCGGTCCAGGAGGTGGCCTTCCAGGAGGCCACACGATCTTCCACGCTGCGTTCTTCGTTCTGAAAATATGCGGAGAATTCACCACCCTTGTTATGCTGTGCGACGGCCTGGCCATCATGGAGAACCGTGACAAAAAAGCCTTGTTTGGCATCGCCGGTGACAGAAAGCGAGAGTCCAGCGATACCCGTTGAGGCGGCCGCCGGCCCAACGATCGCAAATCCAGAAGCCGGGGTGAGACTGGCTGCCAAGCCGCCCTTCACCGACTTTTGGATGAAACGACGCCGCGAAAACGTTTTGTGGGCCATTATTTGTGAGCTTCCTTTGTGAATCGATGGGCTAAGTGGATCGATTTTTTCTTTTTTAAGATAGGCGATAGTATGCGCCGCGACGAAAGGACCTTACAGGTGAAAACGTGGTGATTCACCGAACCCGAGAGGGCGGTAAAAATCGGTCAAGTCCCTCAAAAGTACTGTAAGACAAAGGGTTAGGTGCTTGACTTGAGGGGCGCGTGTGTTAGTATTCATGCATTCAATTCCTTAATTGAATGCATCGACACAGATGGCTTCCGCGCAAACTTCCGTTTCGCCACCGTTAAACGCCGACGACCTTCTATCCGACGAGCGTTGGCAGCTCGTACAACGGATCATCTCCAGCCCGCCCTTTCAAAAGGGCACACGCTTGCGCGATTTGCTGCAATATGTCACTGAGCAGACCATTCGCGGCCATGCCCACGAACTGACCGAACAGCACATTGGCAACGCACTGTTCCACAAACCCTCCGATTACAGTCCTCTGGAAGATAGCTCCGTCCGAGTGCACGCCCGACAGCTGCGGCTGAAGCTGCACGAGTATTTCAACGAAGACGGCCGCAACGAGTCGCTGATACTTGAGATACCCAAGGGCGCTTACGCACCAGCGTTTAGAACCGTCACTAAGCCACCATCTGCAACGCCGGTCGAGGTGACGCCCAAAGTTGTTCCGGTGGCGTTCTGGCCGGGGCGCACGATGGTGCCGTGGGGCATTTCCGCGGTGCTGGCGGTATTGTGCGTCGTCTTGGCGTACCGGACGGCGACGAGCGGAGGAGTAGCAAACTCGGCGGTGGCCGCCGCTGCTGAGCCGTGGCCGTTTTCTCAATTGTTCGACGTGCGGCACCAGACAATCATCGTGGTGGCTGACAGCAATTACGGTATGTCTCGCATTCTGGCGAGCCAGTCAGGCTCGCTCGATCAATACCTTCGGCGCGATTTTCTACGCAGTACGAGTGCGAGCAAAACGGAGCCAGCCGATTCGCGACTGAGCGAGTACATTTCGAATTCTACGTTGACCTCCTTCGCGGACGTCGCCGATGTTGTTTCGCTCTATAAGATGGCTGGACCGTTACAATCGCAAGTCTCCGTGCGCTATCCGCGAGATCTGCGCATGCGCGATCTGGATCATAACAATTATGTCTTTATTGGAAGTCCTGCTTCCAACCCGTGGGTAGCTTTGCTGCAGGACAAGCTGAATTTTCGCGAAAGCGAATCCGTCGTCGGTAAGAGCGTCAAAGTATTCGTCAACAAAAATCCTTTGCCCGGGGAACAGCCCGAATACGAAGGCCTGCGGTGGACCGGAACGCAAGGGGAGGACTACGCGACGATTTCGTTGCTGCCCAATGCCACCCACGACGGCAGCGTTTTGGCGCTCCAAGGACTTCAGCAAGAAGGCACGGAAGCAGCGGGCCGTTTTCTTGCCGACGAAGAAAATCGGCGCCAGCTGATGAGCGCACTGGGAATTTCCGCGGCACAAGGAGCCTCGCAAAATATCTGGTTTGAAGCGCTGATCCGATCCCGCACGGTATCGGGAGCGCCAAATTCCACGACGCTCGTTGCGGTGCGCCGCATTCAGTAGCGCTTAGAGCGCCAATACCCCCGCCTTGGAGCAAGCGGCGTGCACCCATCCAGCCAAAGAAAAACCACCGTTGTACGCGTGCGTTACGGAAGTAGAATGGACAATTCTCAATTGGACCTGACTTCCGTCATGCACCATCTATTGGTTTTAACCACTACTTTCGCGCTTCGACTATGCGCGGCAGTACTCGTGCTCGCGGCGCTAGCGGCTGCAGCTTTGAACCTGGCTGCGCAAACCGCCCCACAAAAGCCTACCTCGGATGCGGAGATTCAATCGCACTTCGCCGCGGCGCAGCAAGCTCAGCGGCAGAAGGATTACGCTACAGCCGAGAAAGAATACAAAAGCGTAATTGCGCTCGCGCCGGAATTCGCGGAAGTGCACATGAATCTCGGCTTGGTTTACCAGCTGCAGAATCGTTATCCCGAAGCCATGGCGGAATTCCGCCGCGCTCTGAAATTAAAACCGTCGCTCACTGGCGCGAATTTTTTCCTGGGAGTCGATTACTGCAAAATGGGCGAAGGGCCTAAGGCCATTCCCTATTTGAAAACAGCGCTGAAAGCATCGGCGAACCAGCCAGAAATATGGTTGTGGCTGGCGACGGCGCAGGAAATATCCGGGGACATCGATGCCGAAGTGGCCACCATGCGACAAGCGCTGGGGTCGCAGCCCAAAGACGTGGATTTGCTCTACCTGCTTGGGCACGCATATGAGCGGTTGGGGAAACAAGAAGTCGCGCACATGGAAAAAATTGCTCCGGAGTCTTTTCGAAAGGAACAATTCCTGGCGCAAAGTTATGCGGCGAGCAATGAGTGGCCATCCGCGGTAATTCATTTCCAGAATGCTCTGGCGGCTTCGCCACAACAGAGAGGGCTTCATGTGGAACTTGGGGAAGTGTTGTTGCACGCGGGAAAAGTGAACCAAGCCGGGCGTGAATTCAGCGAGGAATTACAGCTCAATCCCCAAAGTCTGCGCGCGCTGGTGCGGCGCGGAGAAATCGAAATGATTCAGGAAAATATCGACGCCGCACTGAAGGACTGGACCCAGGCGATCGCCATCGATGAGATGCAAGTGGAACGGATTCTTGGTTTACGCGAAAGCGGATTCGGTGATTCATCTATCGAGCAACTCCCCAGCTCCTTACTCGCGAGAATAGAGCCTTTATCGGCGGAGCTGCGAAATAAAGAGACTCCAGCCGCGCGCGTGGCTCTTAAATTTCTGGCGGTGCAAAGCGGGAATCCTGCTCAAGTGGCTGGCGACGATAATCCGGCAGGTTCGCAGGTGCAGGAATCAACTTCCGGCCAAAGTTGTTCGGAAGCGGATATGAATCTCCTGCTGCGCCAAGACCGGTTTTCGCAGATTGCCTTTTGCGCACGGGCCGGGTTGACTCCGCGGATCCCCGTTGAACTGCGCATGCAAGTCGTGAATGCGTTGCTGCAAGCCGGAGAGTATGAAGTGGCTCTCCGCACACTGGACGGCTTGCCGTCGACAGAGAACAAAGCATTGGAAGCTTCTTACTGGCGCGCGCGCTGTTACGAAAAATTGGCCACCGCCGCATATCTGAAACTTTACCAGGCGGATCCGAACTCTTACCGCTGGCACCAACTGATGGGCGATATTGCGGCCGCGAAAGGAGACGACGGAAAGGCTATAGAAGAATATCGCGCGGCGGTTTTGTTGAAATCTTCCTTGCCAAACTTACACTACAGTTTGGGCCATCTGCTTTGGAAGGACCTGAAAGTGCCGGAAGCGCGAATTGAACTGGAGGCCGAACTGGCGTCCAATCCGCATCATGCCGGGGCGCTGACTGATCTCGGCGATACTTATCTGCTGGAGCACCAGCCTGAGAAAGCGTTGCCTTATCTGAATAGCGCGCTCGCTGCCGACACGGGAAATTCCGATATACATCGGGATTTGGGCACGGCGTATTCCGAACTCGGCGATTACCGGAAGGCCGAAGAAGAATTAAAAATCGCGGTGACTGCCGATCACGATGGCTCGGTGCACTACAAACTCGCCAGAGCGTACCAGGCATTGGGACAGAAAGAGAATGCTAGCCGTGAATTCGCGTTGTCGACGTCGCTGAATCGCGAATCACACAGCAAGTTGGAAAAGCAAACGGAGCGGCTGGCGGCCATAACAAATTCAAGCCAGGATCCGTAAGGCGCGCCGAAAATTAAATGAATCGATTTTTCCACCTTTTATTCCGAATTTTATCGGGCTACCTCGCGATTTCAATTTTTGCCTGTAATGCTGATTCTCTATTTGGCAATTCTCTTGGTAAGCCGGCTCCGCGTCAGCTGACCCAGGGAGATTCCTTTCAAAGGGGCCTCGCAGCGCTTCAAGAAAATCGCATGGAGGACGCTCTCGCAGAACTCACGGAGGCACAGCGCGAACACCCGAAAGATGCGCGCATCCGTAATTTTCGAGGCATTGTGTTGGTTCGCCTTGGAAAAAACAAAGAAGCTGCCGGTGAGTATCGCGAGGCGATTCGCCTCGATCCACAAATGGAGGACGCGTACCGAAATCTGGGATTTCTCAAATGGAACGAGCGCGAACTGGAGCCCGCGCGCGAGGCGCTGGATCGCGCTGTACAACTTTCTCCCAGCGATTCGTTTGCTCATTACTATCTTGGTCGGGTGCTGCTTGATGAACAGCTTTATGCCCGGGCGATCCGGGAAATTGAATCTTCTACTGTGCCGTTGCCAGCCGACACGAGTTTCTCGATTCAATTGGCCGCCGCGCACATCGCATTAGGCAATAAAGACCAAGCGCGCAAGCTTCTTGAGCAACTGGCTACAACCCCTTTAGACGATCAGCAATCCATTCATTTGGCATCCCTTTTCCTGGCTCTTCGAGAGAATGCCTCGGCGATTCGAATCATCCAGCAATTAAGTAAGAGTCCGTCGACGCCTGAAAATCTCTGGCGACAATTCGATTTGGCGCTCGCTTATCTACTCGCCGGAAATTACGGCAAAGCGATCGCTCAGGCTGATTTTTATCAGCACGCTCTGACGCGCGGCGATGGGAAAGCGCATGAATCCGCCGAAACCTGGACCGTCCTGGGCATTGCGGCTGCGGACTTGAAGCAAAATGATCGCGCGCTCAACGCTTTTCACAAGGCCGCAGCCCTTGCTCCTGGCAATGAAGAGAATTGGCTGAATCTGACACGCGAGTTGATGGAGCTGCGCCGCTACGCGGACGCGATTTCCGCGGTTCAAGATGGACTCGCGACTAATCCAAAGTCTTACGCCTTACATTTGCGGCTAGGAGCAGCCCAGCTTGCTGCCGGGCATTATGCTGAGGCGGAAAAAGCTTTTCGCGACCTGGTGTCCGCCGGCGATCCGCTTCCTACAGGCTACGTCGGATTGGCACAGGTGCTTTTGAGAACGGGCCGCGCCGAGGAAGCGTCGGACGAGCTTGCCATCGCGCAGCAAAAGTTGGGGCCGAATTTTCTGATCAGCTATTTTCGTGGTCTTGCGTTCGATCGTAGCGGTAAACGAGAAGAAGCCATCACAGCTTTTCAAGATGCGCTGAAACTGGATCCCAATAACGCGGAAGCCCATCTCAGTCTGGGGAAAACGGAAATGAATTCCGGCCAGCTCGACGCCGCGATTGTGGAGCTGCAGGAAGCGCTTCGACTCAGCCCAAATAACGAGCAAGCCAGGCGACTCCTCAGCCAGGCTTACGCTCGAGCGGGCGATAAGGAGCAAGCACTCGCCTTTGCAGCTACCTCTGCCAGCGCTCCTGAAAATGCTGAAGCAGATCTACTGGGTGACTTTTTTGTTCCGCAGTGGCAGATGCCGCCCGAAATTAACAATCCGTAGCCGTTTCCGACATTGCTGGCGTGCGCCCAGAAACGCTTTAGACGACAGCGCTCGTTCTCACGGTTTTGGAAGATCACTGGAGTTGTGTTTTTCTACGGGTTCAGGCGATGGTTCATCCGCTCGAAGAATTTGATCGGCAGAGACATTCTTGATCGTTTGATGAATCCCACTGGGCCAGCGAATTTCGACCGTGGCAGTCTTTTCCGGCCCCAAACCAAAATGTACGCGTTTGTCGCTAGAGGAAAGATAGCTGCCCGCGGTCGTGACGGTTGCCATCTGAATGCCTTTTGCAGTTGTTATTTTCACTTCAGCGCCGATCGCGTCGCGATTACTCTTGTGCCCGATAAGCAACAAAGTTAACCAATGGTTCTGCGTCAGTGTGGCGTTGTGAAGAACGTATAACGCGCCATCATTTCCGGTGACCACAGCATCCAACCGGCCATCGTTATCAATATCGCCGAGCGCCAATCCCCTTCCCACCCAGGCTTTTTGAAAGATGTCTCCGGACTGCGGGGAAACGTCCACAAATTTTTGGCCGGTATTTCTTGCCAATAGCATGGGTTCCCGGTAACGAAGATTGGGAAAATTGAGTTGGACAGTATCCAGATCGTGTCCTTGCGTGATCAGAAGATCCTTCCAGCCGTTATTGTCATAATCGATGAAACGAACTCCCCAGCCCGAATGCGCCATCGTCATGCGACCGAGGCCGGAAGGATAGCTGTCGTACGTGAAAGTGCCGTCGCCATTGTTTCGGTATAGCGCGTACATTTGGCTGGCGAGGGCTGTCACTACCAGGTCCGGAAGACCATCGTTGTTATAGTCCGCGAAGTCTACGCCCATGCCCGCGTAAGTGTGGCCTTCGCCGTCGACGGCGACGCCGGAGCTGAGCGCAACTTCCTCGAATGTGCCGTCACCTTTATTGTGGTAAAGAAATTCGGGCATAGAATCGTTGGCGACAAAAATGTCGATGTGCCCGTCGCGATCGTAATCGGCGAGCGCGATGCCTAATCCCTTGCCGGGCGCGCCGAGACCCAGTTGACGTGAAACTTCAGTGAAGTGTCCATTGCCGTCGTTGTGATATACAAGCGGCGAGATGGCATGGAACGCGTCGGGATGGCAATACGCGCGATACCCTTCTTTGCGTTGGCCGCACCAGATATCGTCAAAATCCCACTGCACATATCGCAACACGACTAAATCGAGCAATCCGTCGGCATCCAGGTCCACCCACGCCGCGCTGGTGGACCATCCACTACCGGCGACCCCGGCTTTTTCCGTCACATCCGTGAACGTGCCATCTCCATTGTTGTGATACAGCTTGTTTCCGCCGTACGCGGTCACGTACAAATCTTCAAATCCATCATTGTCGTAATCTCCCATGGCAACTCCCATGCCGTAGCCCGCACCTGCAAGCCCAGCTTTCTCGGTGCCGTCTTCGAATGTGCCGTCGGGCTTTTGGTGGTAAAGG
>DATHGV010000292.1:0-2278 GCA_035490135.1 Candidatus Methylomirabilota bacterium | reverse complement strand
GCCGAATTCCAGAAGCAACGTGCCCGTTTCGGCCGGGTTCGTCACCGGATCGCGCGCCTGTCCGGTGCGCAGATTGACGTAGACATACGGCAGCCCCGTCGGCGAGTTGAAAGCGGGAAGCAACCGGTTGCCCAAATCCTCGGCCAACTGCAAGAGACGTTGGTCGCCGGTCAGCTGATAGCTGGAAAGTAATCCGCCAAGCAGGCGAATCGTGACCTCAAAATTTTTGACATAAATGTCGCGGTCGAAGGAGAGATCCTTAACGATGAGCGCCTTCGTTTTTGCCGCCTCGGAATCGAGCTTTATCAGGATAAGCGTGTCGAGTGCATCGACCGGGGTCATCAAAAGCGACCGTCCGTACCAATCGTGCGGAGTTTTACTCAACGGCCGCAAGGCGTCGTGACCCCAGGCGTAGCGCTCGTAATTGTGCCATGCGTGCAGAAACTCGGCCTTCACGCGAGCGGCCAGGTGCCGGGCCTGCGCGTCTTCGCGAACCCTGTTGCACCCCTGCATAGCGAATGCAGCCAGCAGGACAAACGAAACTCTCAGCGCGAATATTAGGAATTTCCTTTTGGTTGTCAGAGGCATGGCGATCTTGCTTTGTTTACAATCCCGCGAGGATTGAGACGACAAGTGACCGTCCTTCAATTGTGAGGATCGCAACTGTGGTGCGCAGAGAGAGGCCTGGTCAAGACTACAGCTCAACAACCAGCTCAAAGGTCCAGAATGCTTGCACCCCGCCGTCGCGCCTCAGCGCCTTGCTGCGAACACAGCCGCTTCTACCAACGGCTACTTGATTTTCGCCAGAACGCCTGCCATCTCTTCCCGGCGGAAGGCGCGCATTGTGTGGCTCTTCACGTTGCCAAGTGAGCCAATTTTAAGCATGAAAGCGCTCATGGTTTCGTCATTGGGTGCATCGGCAACAATTACCACGTCATAAGAGCCCATCGTCCAGAATTCTTCCACGATTTTCATGCCCATTTTCTCGGCTTCGGCCATCGCGGCGTCGCCCCGTTTGATGGTTTTCTTGATGTTGCGGATGCCCTGATCGGTAAACTGAATAAGACTAACATACATGGCCATAGTGCTCGCTCCTTTCGTGAGGTTCTACCTGAAAGATTATGGCAAGTTTGCGGATGTGCAAAGCAAGACAAAAGTCAGCCATCGCCGCTGATACCACCGTCCGGAATTATTTCTCGATCTTCCATTGCGCCAGAACGGCGCCATCGAGCAGACCTGTTTTCTTCACGGCAGTGCAAGCGTAACGAAAAAGGTCACGGCGAGCGCACCCACGAGCACGATGAGATAAACAAACCCGCCAAAAAGGAATTTAAAAATGCTGATGAACCAGCCCTGCCGATAAACACGACGGATCGACAGTAAAATTTGGGCGGCAAACGTGATCCAAAGAAGAGCGAAGATCCACCCGGCGAATGCACCAGAGGCGACACTGCTTAGGCCAATAGTCGCCAGAATAATCAAGATGGTTACGAGATACGCGAAGCTATGGATGTGCAGCGCGTAGATGAGATGATCGATATAGAAGATGTCGCGGCGCATATAGAGGATCTTCAGCACCAGCGCAAAGAGCGGGATGCAGCAAAGCACCATGTATGGAAGATTGCTGATGAGCGTTTTGACAAACAGCTGCAAGTTAGTCCCATGTTCGCCGATCTTTTCTTTCGCGTGTGTTTCTATCCATTTCTCAAATGGCGTTGATGGATTGCCGGACTGGAAGAAGGCCGGACTGGAGCTGGCAAGGGGCGGTGCGGCTTCTTTTGACGTTGGCGTGGCTTGCGGGGTAGCAGTCCCTTCTGGAGTCGCATCTCTGCTTTTCGCGGCCATTATGGCTGCCACTTCCGGCGACATGTTCGCCATGTTTAGCGCTTGTTCCACTTTCGCGCGCTGTTCCGGCGTCAAATTTCGTGCGTCCAAAGCCGCTTCGATTTTGGCGCGGTCCTCAGACGTGATTTTGCCTGGCTGCAGGTGAATCGATTTCGCCCAGTAATTGACTGCAAAGAAAAAGAGAATGCTGGCCAGCAAATAAAGCCGCAGGGGATGCACATAACGCACGCGGTGCCCGGCGAGAAACTGATTGGTCAATTTCCACGGACGCACAAGAAGAAGGCCGATCGTAGCGAAAAACTTCGAGTCCCAATTCAGGAACTCGTCGAGAAGATCGACAATTACATGCCGGAAAGAGCGGCGATAATCGATTGCCGGTTGGCCGCACTGTGCGCACCAATGTCCGTGCAATTGTGCGCCACAATTTTCGCAA
>DATHGV010000291.1:0-2468 GCA_035490135.1 Candidatus Methylomirabilota bacterium | reverse complement strand
CGAGAAAAAAATAATCTTTACGGAATTTGTGGGCGGAGACGTGGGACTTGCGACCGTCGATCCGCAGAACAAAAAGGTGGAAACGCTGTGGAGAGGCGGCGAGTACCTGGCGGCCGGGGCGGGCGGATTCTCGCCCACGGTTTCGCTAGCCAAAGATGGCGCGACGATGGCGTTTGTGCGGGAATCGTATGCGGCGCCTCCGGAGGTATGGGCGGGGAAGGTTGATGAATGGAAGCAGCTTACGCGGCGGAATGAGAGTGTTACGCGTGAGTGGGGAGACGCGAAGAGTCTTGAATGGAAGAACGGCGGGTTTGAAGTGCAAGGCTGGCTGCTGTATCCGAAGGATTTTGACGCCAGTAAAAAATATCCGCTCGTGGTTAACGTGCATGGGGGGCCGAGTTGGGCTTCGGTTGCGAAGTGGCCATCGCCGCATGGCTACGCGAGCGCGCTTGCTGGAGCGGGATATTTTGTGCTGAGCCCTAATCCGCGCGGAAGCTATGGACAGGGCGAAGCCTTCACGCGCGCTAACGTGAAGGATTTTGGCGGCGGCGACTTCGCCGACCTTCTGGCGGGCGTGGATGAAGCGATGCGCGTGGCTCCGATTGACGCCAACCGCCTGGGCCTGACTGGATGGAGTTACGGCGGATTTATGACCATGTTCGGGGTGACGCAGACGAACCGATTCAAGGCGGCGATGGCCGGCGCGGGAATTGCGAACTGGCAAAGCTATTACGGCGAAAATTTAATCGACCAGTGGATGATTCCTTTTTTTGGCAAATCGGCCTATGACGATCCGGAAATTTACGCCAAGAGTTCCGCGATAAATTTCATCAAGAAAGTAAAAACACCAACTTTAGTTATTGTGGGCGATAGCGACGGAGAATGCCCGGCGCCGCAGTCGTATGAATTCTGGCACGGACTGAAGGCTATGGGAGTGGAAACGCAGTTAGTGGTTTACGAACATGAGGGGCACTTGTTCGCGAAACCGCAGCACCAGCGCGACGTGATCGAGCGCACGCTCGCGTGGTTCGACGCTCATTTGAAATAAGTAGCTGTCTCTAGTAAGACGCAGATACAAACCTTACTCTGGTTAAAAGTTCGGGAAACCTATGCGCGTGGCGACCAAATGGCTCATCGGCTTTGCGATGAAGTGGCTGGCCGTTTTGTTATTGCTTGAGGCTGGATTGGCGCCCTATCTGGCGGCGCAGAATCCGCGCGGCACATTGCGAGGCGTGGTTCAAGATTCGAGCGGGGCACGGATTCCGAGAGCGAAAGTAACCGTCGAAGCGACTGGCTTATCTACTGAACGAAAAGTGGAAACGAGTGAACGTGGAGAATTTCGCGTGGACGATTTGCTGCCCGGGGAGTATCGCGTGCGAGTCGAAGCTGCGGACTTTCAGGTTGCGGAGTCGCGCGTGGTAGTTCAGGTGAGTTCCAGTCGCGATATTGACGTGGTGTTGAAGCCCGCAGGTGTGCATCAAGAAGTGAACGTGAGCGGCGAGGCCTCTTCGATTACGACGCAGCCGGTCGATGTGGCGAGCGCGGTGCAGCAAGGTATCGTGACAGCGCAGGACCTCCGTGAAATCCCGCTCGCGCATCGCAGCTTCGCCAATATTGCGTACTTGGTGCCGGGTACCGAACCGGTCGAGCCTTCGGATCCCACCAAGGCCCGCATCACCGCGGTCTCCACCGGTGGAAGTTCGGGTTTGAACAACGAGCTCTCGGTCGACGGCGTTGATAATTCCGACGATTACATCGGCGGATTTTTGCAAAATTTTTCACCTGAGTCGATTGAGGAATTTGCGTTCCGCACGTCGCAAGAAAACGCGGACACCGGACGCACCACGGCAAGTTCCGTGGTGATCAGCACGCGACGCGGCACAGACGAATTGCACGGCGAATTTGCGTTTTACGAGCGGGCGGCGGCACTAAATGCGCGCTTTCCGATCGAAAATCCCGCGCCCGATCCGAAGCAACCGTTCTCGCGACAAAATTATGTAGGAACGCTGGGGGGAGCGATTCGGCCGGGAAAGTTGTGGTTCTTTTCCTCGTTCGAATACGTACATGAAGACGCCAGCATTGCATACAGCCCGAACAGTCAGAATCAGTTCGCTGCCTTATCGGGGCTTGCGGCAGACGGTCTTATTCCGGGAGTGAATTCGATTCCGGTGCCCAAAAATACCCCGGTGCCGTTCAATGATTTTTTAGGGATGCTACGGTTGGATTGGAAACAATCGGCGCGTTCCCAGTGGTTTCTGCGCGCATCGAGCGACAGTTATTTGACGCAGAACGATTTGATCCAGCAGGGGACGCTGCCGTCCACAGGTGCGACTTCGCATTCCAATTATTTGAATCTCGCATTCGGCGAGCAATACGCCTTCAGTCCCACATGGGTCGGAACATTTTTATTGGGCGCCAGCGGATTGCACCGCACCGAAGCGCGAAATCACTACGTTGGATTTTCGCTG
>DATHGV010000290.1:0-8985 GCA_035490135.1 Candidatus Methylomirabilota bacterium | reverse complement strand
GGCGGGACGTTAGTTTAGCGCTTCTACTACTAAAGGTTCTCCAGCAGGTATGGTATTGCCTGCGGGTGACCTTGGCGTAGACTTTGTGAATATGGATCCGCTGCGTGAACTCGGGCGAGGACTATTACTCATTGGCGGAATTGCGGTGGTTGTTGGGGCATTTTTGTATTTGAGCGGACGGTTGCCTTTGCGGTTGGGACGACTGCCTGGTGATATAGTTTATCGCGGTCAAAACACGACATTCTATTTTCCTATCGTTACCTGCCTGCTTTTAAGTGTTGGGCTGTCGTTGATATTTTGGATTTTCTCTCTGTTTCGCCGTTAGAACTTCATTCTATAGCTAACCAGCAAAAACCTTGTGACTGTGTGCGGTTGTCCGATGGTTTCCCAACACAGTAGAATGGATAGTTGAAACGCGAGGAGATTTTTCACATGGCTACCGCCAAAACGAGGGTGCACATCTCAGAGTTCACTAACGAACCGTTTGTGGATTTTTCCAAGCCGGAAAATAAGCGGGCGATGGAGGCGGCGCTGAAGAAGGTGGAAGCGGAGTTTGGGCGCGAATATCCGATGTACATCGGCGGGAAGAAAATTATTACGACGGAGAAGATGATCTCGACGAACCCGTCTCACCCGAAGCAGGTGATTGGAGTGTTTCAGGCGGCGACGGCGGAGCATGCGAATCAGGCGGTGGAAGCGTCGGCTAAGGCGTTTGAAACATGGAAGCGGGTGCCTGCAGAAAAGCGCGTCGAGATTATATTTCGCGTGGCGGAAATCATCCGCGAACGTAAATTTGAAATTTCCGCGCTGATCTGCGCCGAAGTAGGCAAGTCTTGGATTGAGGCGGATGCGGACACGGCGGAAACGATCGATTTTCTTGAATTTTACGGGCGCGAGATGTTGAGGTTTGCCGGGCAGCATCCGGTCACGCCACAGAAGGGCGAGAAGAATTACTTAATTTATATTCCGCTGGGAGTTGGTGTGGTGATTCCGCCATGGAATTTTCCGGCGGCGATTGCGGCGGGGATGACGGTGGCAGCGCTGGTGACCGGGAACACGGTGATCTTGAAACCTTCGGAGGAGTCGCCGACAGTGGCGGCGAAAGTTGTAGAGATTCTTTATGAAGCGGGAATTCCCGAGGAGGCTTTAAATTTTTTGACTGGGGCGGGCGAGATTGTTGGGGATGCGCTGGTGAAGCATCCGAAGACCCGGTTTATTGCGTTCACGGGATCGAAGGAAGTGGGACTGCTGATCAGTGAGGCGGCAGGGAAGAAAGCTCCCGGGCAGATCTGGATCAAGCGCGCGGTTCTGGAGATGGGTGGCAAGGACGCGACGATTGTCGACGAGGAAGCGGATATTGACGCAGCGGTTGAAGGTGTTGCGGCGGCCGCGTTTGGTTATCAGGGACAGAAGTGTTCGGCATGTTCGCGAGCGATTGTGTCGGAAAAAATTTACGACACGTTTGTGGAGAAGTTGGTGGACCGCGCCAAGAAAATTACCGTAGGGCCAAGCGAGGATCCTGGGAATTATATGGGCCCGGTGGTGAGCAACATGGCGATGGAAGGGATTCTGGGCTACATCGATGTGGGGAAGAGAGAGGGAAAAGTGGTACTGGGAGGTGGACGGGCGCCTGGGGATGGATATTTCATCCAGCCGACAATTATTGCGAATGTGCCGCCGAAGGCGCGTGTTGCGCAGGAAGAAATATTTGGACCGGTATTGGCGGTGATTAGAGCGCGGGACTTTGATCATGCGCTGGAAATTGCGAATGATACGGAGTTTGGGCTGACGGGGGCGGTGTATTCGCGGAATGCGGAGAAAATCGAGAAAGCCGAGGAAGCTTTCCACGTTGGAAACCTTTATCTAAATCGCAAATGCACGGGCGCGATGGTCGGCGCGCATCCTTTCGGCGGCTTCAATATGTCAGGTACGGATTCCAAAACCGGCGGGAAGGATTACCTGTTGCACTTCCTGCAAGCCAAGTCGATCGCCGAAAAAGTTTCGTAGGGTCGCTCAAAGCGGGTCTGCGGTCCTGAGCCTCTCTACCTAGGCAGGGGTCGGCGAGCGGCGCCCCATTTTAGAATCCGGTACACCGGATAGCTTAAAAGCAGCATGCCGAGGGCTAATTCGGCTGGCGTGTATTCGCTGATGTGAAAAAATCTATGAGAATCCCTAATCACGAATAAGGCTCGGAAAACGTCTCCCATGTCTGGTACCAGAGAACCAATCAAAAATAAAACGGATCCGAGCAGCGCGATCGCAGTGGTCCACGGGTAGCCCCAGGCGCGGTAGGGGCGGGGCATGTCCGGCTCTTTTTTGCGAAGCACGAAGACAGAAATGTAGGTGAGGGTGTAGTTGGCCACGAAGAAAAACGAGAGCATGGCGATGACGCGTTCAAAGGAGCCGAGGACGAAGAGTACGGCGGTGACGGTGCTTAGCAGGAGCGCGAGTTCGGGCGTGCCACCCTTATTGACGTGGGCGACGCTGCGGAAGAATAAGCCGTCAGTGCTCATAGCGTACAAGATGCGGGAGCAGAAGAGTTGGACGGCGTTGATGCAGCTGAGAAGAGAAACCACCATGATGGCGCGAATAATTGGGTCACCATAATGGCCGAAAATGCGTTCGGCCGCGGTGCCCAGGGAGAAATTATTTCCGGCGATTTCGTTCATAGGCAGAACGTAGAGGACGGCGGTGTTGAGCAGCAGATAAATGCCCATGATGGAAAAGACGCTGCCAAAAATGGCGCGTGGGACGTCTTTACCGGGGTCGCGAACTTCTTCGCCGAAATAAATCACGCCATCCCAACCGTCGATGGTGTAGAAGACTTCCTGGAGGCCGAGCATCAATGCGACAGCCAAGAGCCAACCTGAGGGAAGAGTGAGCCTGGTTGCGGATTCCACTGCAACGGAGGCTCGATGGGCGTTTCCACCTAGCGCGAAGCAGGCGATGACCAGGATTACGAATGCGGCGGTCTTCATCGCGGAGGTTAGCAATTGTGCGCGACTGCCCCAGCGGACTCCTCGCCATTGCAGAATACCGAATCCGACGATCACCGAGACCGCGATGGCTTTTATGGTGTGGTCGCCGCCCGCAAGCGCGGGGATTAGTTTTCCGCTGTATTCACCGATGACGATGGCGACGGCGGCGAGCGTGCCACAACTGGAAAGCCAATCACTCCAACCAACAATGAAGCCGGCGTAGTCGCCGATGGCGCGGCGCGAAAAATTATATTGACCGCCGCTGCGTGGGATGGCTGCGCCGAGCTCCGCCATGGAGGATGCGCCGAACAAGGCGTAAAGTCCGCCGATGACCCAAACACCGAGAAAGAACCATGGATTCGGCAGAATTTTCGCGATGACGCCGGGCGTGCGAACGATTCCGGCAGCGATGGTGTTGCCGACGGCGGCGGCGATGCCGAACCATACGCCGAGGACTTGCAATAATTTTCCGGAGGAGATTTTGCTCAGAGGCAAAATTGGTACGGCTACACGAGCTTCCGCGTTGGGCGGGACATCGGGAATATTGGGCAATCGTTTAGTCCGGTGCTTTCGCGACCGAGGTCATGATAATGGCGGTGGCCGGAAACACAAAGCATAAGTCATCGGCCATGGTGACGAAACATGCGGGAAGTGGCAGGCGGTTCAGCGCTCCTCCACAGAAGGTTCGGCCGGTTCGGGTGGGGAATAGGGAATTACCTCGCTGTTGTCGCTGTCCGGTTCGACAAGCCAAGCGGTCCGGTCTTTGAAATAGGCGAGAAGTTTGGCGTTTTGGGGTTCGTCGAGTTCGCGGGCCCACAGGACTTTAGCGGTGTCGATGTCGGCGCCGTTGTAGACCCATTCATCGTGAATATTGTGGTCTGGTTCGTAGCGTACGATGACGAGATGTTTACCTGGTTCCTGTAGGAGGTGGCTTTGTATGGCGGCCCTGCTGGGGTCTCCCTGACAGGTCCACGCGAGAGGGTCGCACTGACGGCGCGCTGGATAGGAGATTGTTTCGATTATGAGCAAGAGAATGGCGGCGCGGGAGAGCCAGCGGCCTAGCGGCCAGTTGGCGACTTTTATAGTGCGAAGGTGACGAATGGACTGCACCAGCAGGGCGACAATTACGCAGGTGAATGGCGCGGCATAGTGCGCGAATGACCAAATCACCGCGAAGACTCCTAGCGCGCCGATAAAAATAGTGGCGAGGAGCAAACGGATTTTTTTGTCCCGCAATACGAATGGGACTCCGGGCGCGAGAAGGATGATGCCCCACCAGAAAAAGGTGTGGCCGCCACGTTTAATTTTTTCTTGAGAGACGCGCCATACATCCCTCCAGGTGTTGCGGTAATTTTCGCGCTCCCAGCCATTGTAGAAATCTTCGAATTGCTGATTGTTGTAGTGCAAGGGCGGCCGGGAGGGTTCCCACAAGAAAAGCGCGGCAGAATGGTAGGTGCGGGTCCTAAGCGTATGGGGCATGAGCAAGGCGTTTCCGGTCAAACGGCGGTTGTAATAGCCCATGAAGGCGGCCACCGCAGTTAATACGATGAGTATGGAAACTAGAGCTTTTATACGCGCGGATAGCGAGGCTGCACTATGTGTTGAGACTTGGTTTTTTGTTGTGGCGAGCCACCAGATGAACCAAGTGGCGGCGGGAATGCAGAACAACAGGCCTTCGTAGGGGCGGCTGTTTGCGAGGATGGCGACGCCTGATGCCAGCATAACGCCGTTCCACGCGGCGGGATGTTTGGAGATGCGACCGAGCGCTCCCAACAAAAGTGCGCCGCCTATGGCAGCCGCGGCTCCTCCCCAGTAGCTATTCATCCAGTAGCTGGCGACACCGAACTTTATGGCGGCGAGCAGGCCACCGAGCAAGGCCCAACGTGAGGGCAGCCAAGCTTGCAGCATCCAAGCGATGGCGGAACACATGGCGGCAGTGCTGAGCAGGACGCCGATCCACGGGCTGCCAAGCAATTGTCCGATGGCAAGGATGGCGCCTTGCGCCGGCGGATAAATTGAGGAGTAGGTGGGAAACCAGTTTACGTGGAAGGTTTCAAAGCTGAGCCACATGGGGTGCGGCGGATTGGCGAGTCGCCCATGAGCGAAGGTATCGCCCATTAACAGGTAGCTGAATTCATCATGAATACCGGGGACGGGCACGTGAAGGAGTGGAAGTACCGCGAGTCGAATGGCGATGACGCCGAAAAATAAAGTGAAAACGACGAGACTGCGGCACTGTGCGAATTGGGAAAACAGTGATTCCAGGCGGGTAAAAATTTGCTCGGCGGGGCGCCTAACCACAAGTGCCAGGGAGAGAAATACCAGAACGAAAATCGCGACTCTCCATAGCGGATGAAGAACGAGTGCGAGGGAAAAGAGTTTTTTCGCGGGAGATATATTTAACGCGAGATATGGGGGCACGTGCGGCTTAGCATAACTTATTTAATGCGCGGCCTTGAAGGGATTGCGGCGGTGGCGCAAGTCGGTGAAAATTGCGGTCCTTCGATGACCGGAGTGAAATCGTTGCCGATGGGCTAGCGCTCGATTTCTATTTCGGTCGCGGGTTTTTTCTTGGTAGCGCCGCCGCCTTCGAGGAAGTCGGCCAGCTCCAGGCGCAGATTTCCGGCGTTTGTGGAGTAGGTGAGCGCGGTTTCAAACTCGACCACACCGTTGCGGATCAATTTTTCGATTTCACCGTCGAAATGTTGCATGCCTTCGGTGTCACCGTCACGCATGGCATCGAGGAGGGACTTGCCCTCGGTCTCGCCTTTTTCCACGTAATCGCGAGTGCGCATAGTGGATTTAAGAATCTCGATGGCGGCGATACGGCCTGTACCGTCTTTCTTGGGGAGCAGGCGTTGTGAAACGATGAAGCGAAAAGATTTACCCAGACGAGTGCGAATGGCTTGCTGATCGGAAAGGGGAAAAACGCCAACAATGCGCTCCACGGTTTTGGAGGCATCGATGGTGTGAAGAGTGGACATCACCAAATGGCCGGTTTCGGAAGCTTCCAAGGCGATTTCAATGGTTTCGCGGTCGCGCATTTCGCCGACGAGAATGACCTTAGGCGCTTGACGTAAAGCGGCGCGCAAGGCGAGAGAAAAAGTGGGGGTGTCGGTATGCAATTCGCGCTGGTGAATGGTGCATTTTTTGTGGCGATGCAAAAACTCGATGGGATCTTCAATGGTGAGGATATGAAAAGCCTTCTGCTCATTCATTTTGTCGAGGATGGCAGCGAGTGTGGAAGATTTGCCGGAGCCGGTGGGGCCGGTAACCAATACGATGCCATTGCGGATATCAACAATTTCCTCGAGCGACTTGGGCAGGTTCAATTCTTCAAAGTTGGGAATCTTGTCGGGTATAACGCGCATAACGATGGCGCAACTGCCGCGCTGACGAAAAATATTTACGCGGAAGCGAGCCACGCCGGATACGCCATAGGAGAGGTCCGCCGAGCCGTCCTGTTCCAGCTTGCGCAAGGCCGTTTCGTTTTTGCCCATGATGTCATTGGCGATGCTCATGGTGTCCTGCGGGGTGAGGAGCTCGAGGCCTTTGTACTTGAGCTCCACCAATTGACCGTTCATTTCAATTTGCGGAGCGCGGCCGGGAGAGAAAATAAGATCGCTGACGTGGCCGTGGGATTTAACCATGGCGCCAATGAGCTGGGCGGTTTGAATCACCCGCGGCGGTTGAGGCGGCGCTGCTGGCGGCGGTATTTCAGATGAAGCTGGCGGAGGCGGCGGTAGCCTCTGGGTCGATGTTCCCATGGTAATGCACCTTTGCGTTGGGCCTAAGCTTGCGAAGGCCAAGTTCGCCTGGAGAATGGTCATCAATTATTCTCTGCGGCATGTATATCTTAAGCTGTGGAGCGCGGGGACAGGAGATTGAGTAAAAGAGAATTGCTTGAAGATTACTAACGGATTGGAGTTGGGTTGCATTATCGCGCACAGGATCGCGAACTCTGTTAGTTCGTTTTGGCCGTCGATACGACTGTGACTTCGGCTAAAACAATTCGAGCAGTAAGTCTTTGTCTTCCTTGACGGGGTGGAGGTGGATGTTGCTGCAATCCATGACGATCCAGTCGGCACCGGCGACGTGGAGAGCGGAATCCGCAGTGGTAGTTCGCAAGGCTAATGCGCGCGAGCCGGCGGCTTTTCCGGACTGAATGCCAGCGGGAGCGTCTTCGATTACCACGCAACCGGCGGGCGGCACTCCGACACTCTGAGCTCCGCGGAGGTAGGGTTCGGGGTGTGGCTTTCCGTGGTGAATGTCGCTGGAGGTGACCAGGTATTTGGGAAGAGCGAATCCAGCAGCGCGAAGACGCACAACGGCCAAAGCTCGAGTTGCTGAGGTTACCACCGCGAACCGATTAGCCGGAAGGGCGTTGAGAAGTTCAATGGCGCCTGGCAGGGCAACAACATCGTCAATATCCTCAATCTCGGCTTTTTGAATGGCTAGATCCTCGGCGCGATGGTCGGCGGCGGGTAATAGCTCGCGGATGGTAGCGATACTAGGCCTGCCGTGGGCTTGGCGCACCACCTCAGCAGGGACGAGGCCGAACCTGTTGGCCCAGGCCGTCCATACGCGGGCCACAGCAGGTGTGGAATCGACCAAAACACCATCCATATCGAAGAGCAAAGCACGACAACGAATCTGCATAGCCACCATAATAATTAGTTTGAGGCCAGGAATGCGCGGAGAAACGAGAAGCCATGTCGAGATTGAACGGCGAATCGACGGCGGCTGACTTCCGTGGCAAGAATAACTTTGTGCAAATAAGGGGTTGGTTGGGGGAAATGGCGATTCGAATCTAGCGAGCTTCCATTAACTGCAGGGCCAAGCGGCGGGCTTCGAGGTTGGCGCATCGGGCGACCCAGGCTTTTGGATTGTCAACTTCATCGCAGAAAAATCTGGAGTGCCAAGCCAAGCGTGCGAGCAATTCTTGGAGCAGCGGGGAGTTCGAAGCGGAATACAAATGGAGGTGCATTTCGTGTTCGATGGAGGAGCGATTTTCATCCCACAACGCGGCGAGAGCCAGGGTGTCGCGCGGCGAGTCGCCGAGCTGGAGCAAAGCGGCGCGAGTTTTTTCCGTAGAAGCGAGATCGGCTGGATCAAGGACTCGATTTGAGGCTTTTCCCATGAAGGAAGTAGTGCCGCGGTGAGGCCAATGAAGGTCATCGACAGCAACTTGTGAGGGCGACTCGGAGGGAGTTGGATGAGAGTTTTGCGCGTTAGCAGTTTGCTCGGGAACGGTCATCTAAAACCTCCGAAGTCTGTGTTAAAGAGCGTACCTCTCTGAGGTACGCGAGCGGCGTCTTCTATACCTAAGTTGACAACAGTACACCGTAATGGATACATAAGAAGTTTTATACCATAGTAGTTAATATTGAGTCTACTCGTAGAATTGCCAGGACAACGCTCAAAATAGTACTACTGTGGAAAAGTTGTCCGGTGGATCTAACGTTGGAAATGTTTGTGTCGGGGAAGCAACAGAATGGGGAACCATCGACAAGATTTCGACACGCAAACGGCTGCCGACTGGGACTGCCCGGGACGATCCAAGATCTAAAGACAGTTAGCGGTTGCAGTTTGCGATCTACGATTAGTCGACGATTCGATTCGTCCGTTTAAAATGAGCAGCGGTTCGGTTCGGGATATTCCCATGTACTTGCCAATTTTTTTAACGCTGGCGATGGCAAGCATGGGAGATCCTTGCAGAACTAACGGATATATGAATTTGCGAGTCCCCACCGCCCTTAGCCATTTGCGAATCCAGTGCAGGCAAATGCTGCCGATCCATAAGTAACGCTCTTTACGCCGAGTTTTGCCGCCGGGATAACCGCCGCGTTGCTCATAATCGATCAGCGACAAAATAGCTTTGACGTTTCCTGCGGGATTTTGGTGGGCGTTGTTGGGGTGACGGCGATAGCTCACGGTGATGGGCTTACGGACAACAACACAGGGGCTTTCGGTACCGGTCTGCAGGCAAATGTGGAAATCATCGAGA
>DATHGV010000289.1:0-2230 GCA_035490135.1 Candidatus Methylomirabilota bacterium | reverse complement strand
TGGATTCGTATCACTTTTAACCCTCACACGAAATGGCTGCCGGGTCGGGAAGCGCCAGGCATGGGAACTGCGATCCCAGCTATTATCCCCCGCGCTTACGCTTGGGCGGTATTTTGAGAGCAGCTCGTCAAGAGGTTTCCTTAAAACCTGTCCCAATGCTTGTTAACGAACAAGCTAAAGCATATTCCACAAAGAGCGCCGGCTACAGCCGACGGTGAATCGGGTAGGAGGGGCCTCACGACCCCGTCCTCCCACACCACCGTACGTACTTGCCGTATACGGCGGTTTCTTCAATGTTGTAACGCGTCATACTTGCCGACCAGAGATGTGAGACCTTGGGTTGCGAACCAGTCCTTCGACATCGCCTGATGCACCGGGCGAGCCAGCGAGAGACGCCACCAGCCTTTGCCCGAGGAAGCCAAGCGACGTGCGAGCGACGGCGAAGCGCCCAGTTGCTGGAGGAATCCAGCGATGGACTTCCCGCGCTTGCGTTGTTTGAGACGATAGCAGCGCAGCTTTCGTCGAATCCATTCGTCCAAGCATTGGAGGTCGAACCGGCATGCCGCATAGCGGTAGTAGGTGATCCATCCAACCAGGAACAAATTGAGTTCGACAATCACACGCGTCAGACTAACGCCCCGATTACGACGAGTGATCTGCCGAATTTTCTCCTTAGCGCGTTTGATGCTCTTGGAAGCGATTCCAAGTTTGCCGTTCAAGAGTAGCCGATGACCGAGGAACTTTCGTTCCCCGACCGGAGCGACCGCACTCTTTTCGCGGTTGACGCGCAGCCGGAGCTTCTTTTCCAGAAACCGTACCACCGATTCCATCACTCGCTGCCCGGCCGTCAACGATCGCACGTAGATATTGCAATCGTCGGCGTATCGGCAGAAGCGATGACCGCGACGTTCCAGTTCCCGGTCGAGATCATCCAACAGAAGATTGGCTAACAGGGGGGAGAGCGGACCGCCTTGTGGGGTTCCCTCGTCGCGGGTCACGCATACCCCATCCTGCATCATGTCCGCTTGCAAAAAGCGGCGAATAATGCGGAGGAGGCGTTTGTCACCGATCCTGCGCGCGACTCGGGACATCAAGATATCGTGATTGACCCGGTCGAAAAATTTCTCCAGATCCAAATCGACGACGATCTCGCGCCCTTCCTGGGCCACGTATTGCCGCGCCTGTTCTAACGCCATATGAGCGTCTCGTCCAGGACGGAATCCGTAGCTGGAGTTGGAAAAGGTGGGGTCCAAAATGGGATTCAGCACCTGTAGGATCGCCTGTTGTACGAGGCGGTCCACAGCCACTGGAATGCCCAACTGACGCTGTCCTCCTTCCGGCTTTCGAAACTGCGCTCCACGCACCGGTTGGGGCTGGTAGGTCCCGTCCAGCAATGAAGTCTTCAGCGCCGCATGGTTGTTCCGAAGCCAGTCGGCCAGTTCGTGGACGGTCATCCCGTCCACGCCCGGCTTTCCCTTATTGGAGCGTACCCGCCGGTACGCACGAACCAGATTCTGAGACTCACATATCTGCTCCATCAAGTGACTCGTCAAGGCTCGTTGTTGGTCGAACGCCGTGAGCGTTTGCTGCTTTTCGTGCGGCGAGGTTCCGGTTCCGCCTTCCCCTCCACCGCCGTGGTCGATTTTGCCTTTCTGCTGCTCCGCGCTCATCGAGTCCAACCCTCTGCTCCTTGCATTAGAAGATTCGGCCCTTCGCCCGGTTGGGCTACTATGGCCTCTGCTGACTTCTCCAGCCCCCTCCCGCCCGGTTGCCCGTGCGGTAGTCCGATGCGTTGGACAAGGCCGGAGATCTCTCGAGGTAAGACGTGCCTTCTTCTCCCGGACCCGTCGGATTTACCCGCGTGGCGTTCCGAATGACGATAGGGCATCCCCGTCCCTGGCCGGGTTACCCACCCCACGTTGGCCTGATATCCGCCACAGCCCTCAACAGCCGGACTGTTTCCTGTTCGTCGTATCCGAGATTTCGTCATCAGCTTTCTTCAGATCCCGCCTCGCGACGGGCACCCTTGCCTAGACGGATGGTTCCGGTCATTACGGTCCATAGGGGACTTGCACCCCCTGAATGCACATCACTACTCGACACACCAGGCGAAACCGCCTGTCCCACCAAAATCGTGGCGGCGTGCAAAGGAATCAGGATGTAGTAGTACAAGGTACAGCAGCAGCAGTGCCGCAACCAAACGGGAGTTTTTCTTTGAGCGAGGAGGTCC
>DATHGV010000288.1:0-17987 GCA_035490135.1 Candidatus Methylomirabilota bacterium | reverse complement strand
AACGAGAACGGAGTTGTTCATTTCAGGATCCCCGGCACTCTCACGCAAAGGCAGAATGGGTCCAGAACAACCTATCGGGCTGCGTTAGAAGTTTACGCCTTTCGAGACCTACTGATTCACGGCGGGAAGGCGATAAAGATTAAACATCTCGAACAAATCGCTTGTGCCGGAGCGTCAACCGCCTGCCAGTAATACCACGGAACTAAACGAAGGCACGACTTCGGAAACTAACAGATTGTCGAAAACAGGCGATTGGGCTTAGAACCCCCGCAACCAAGCCCGAGCCGGATTCTGGTCGTATCACGGGCCATCCTGAAGTAAGCGACGTTCAAAAGAAATGCGCCTCAATTTTCTCATTTTGCGGCTTGTCACTTTGGAAGGCGCGGACACGGAAAGTGATCCTGTAGGAAATTCCAGCAGATCAGTGCGTACGAGAGCGATAGACAATCAAGCGAAGTACGTTCTACAGTGCTAACTCTCTGGCGGCCCCAGATAATATCCAGGGCGGGCGCGCACCGTTACTGCGGGCCGGTCCACGCTGATTTTAATTTCGTGGTAGCCCGATCCTTCCGTACCGGCGGGCGTATAACTTACGCTGTACTGCGAATGCAGCTCTCCGCCGATTTCATCTATGGCGCGCTCAATGGAGCGGTCTCGGTACGTTGCCAGGTGCACTCCGCCAGTCGCCGTGGCGGCCACTTCCAGCGCATGCGCCTTTACTTGGTTTTCCGCATGCTGCACCGCCCACACCGCCAGCGCCAATACATCAATACCCCCGTTGCGCTGCGCCTCTGAAGTTGGCGTCTGTACTGTGCCTGGCAGCGGCGGCTGCCCAAATGTTCCCGGCGGCGTAACTTCTATAGGTTTCTTTTTCGTGTTCGATTGCAACTCCGCACGCGTAGTCGACAGCCCCACGCTATAAATCGTGATATTCGCGAGTTGCGCCTGCCGCAGCACTTCTCCCAATTTTGTCGCGCTGCCCACATCCGTCGCTTCAGACATAACAAATAGTATTCTGCGCCGGCCCGGTGTTTCAGCAGAAGCCTGCGGGCGACTCGTCAACATTTCTACTGCTACGGCCATCGCATCGTACAATCGCGAACCCCAAGTTCCTTCCCGCATCCCGCTGATCGTCTTTTCAATCGTTTCACCGTCCGCGGTAAAATCCTGCAGCTTATCCACGGAATCGTTGAAGCCCACGACTGCGGCCTCTCCATTCGCGCCCATCACCGTATCCGTGAAAAGACTCCCTGTCCTGCGCATTTCCGGGAAGATGGAATCGATCCTTTCACTCGTCTCCATCAAAATCACCACCGAAAGGGGCTCGCCCCCCAGGTCGAAGTGCGTAATCTTTTGCGTGATGCCATTGTCTGTAACCGTAAAATTCTTGGCATCCAGATCGTGAATCATTTGTCCGCTTCGGTCGCGCACCGTCACTGGCGTATTGACTAGCGAAACCCGCACCTTCAATCGCGTTTCCACTTCTGGCGGCGGCTGCTGTACCGCACTGCCAGGCCTCGGCGCCATGGGCCCCTCTGGTGCTTGCGCCGGTGCTTGTCCGCACGCGCCCGCCAGCCCAAGCAAAACCAATCCCACCGCCCGCGCCTGCACTCGCACGCCACTCATCGTCACCTCACTACCGTTGCGCATCCGCATCATAATGTGATGTAACACTCTTCGCAGTCTGTGCTTCTCTTGTGCCCTGTGCCAGAACACAATAGAACCGGACCATGAAGCTCCACTGTATCGGATTCGACGCCTGCGACCCGCTAGATGTTGCCGGGGCCAGCTCCGCTTCCTACAATAAAGGTTTGCCCTTAACGGAGAGAAAAGCATGTCTGCCGCATTACCAAAGCTCAAGCCCCGCCACGCGCCCAAAGCGCCCCACGAAGATCCCGATTTTCTGCAGAGCACTCCCGCCCGCCCGCTACGCATCCTGGCGGAATACATTCATCCCTACGTGCAATTAAAAAAAGAAGGCATCGGCGACACTATCGTCATGTTTGGGTCGGCGCGCATCCTCCCGCGGGATCTGGCCTTGGCGCGCTACAACCGTTTGAAGCTCCTCCCGGCGCACAAAATCTCTGCCGTCAACCGTGTGAAGCACCGCGCCGCCGTTCGTCGCGCCAAGAGTTTGCTGGAAATGTCCCGCTACTACGAAGAAGCCCGTCAACTCTCTCGCAGAATCACTGCCTGGGCCATGACTTTGGGTCCACGCCCTCGCCGCTTCGTAATTTGCTCCGGCGGAGGGCCCGGCATCATGGAAGCCGCCAATCGCGGCGCAACCGAAGCGGGCGGTAAATCCATCGGCCTGTCCATCGAGCTGCCCCACGAACAATTCGCCAACGCCTATATCAGCCCGGAACTAAGTTTCAACTTCCATTACTTCTTCATGCGTAAGCTCTGGTTCGCGCAAATTGCCAAAGCCCTGATAATTTTCCCCGGCGGATTTGGCACTCTCGACGAGCTCATGGAAATGCTCACGCTCATGCAAACGCACAAGCTGGCCGAGCACAACATCATCCTCATCTACGGTCGCAAATATTGGGATCAGGTCCTGAATTGGAAGGCCATGGTGAATTCCGGCACCATCAACGAAAGCGAATTTAAAATGTTACAGTTCGCCGATACCGTGGACGAGGCCTTTAACTACGTCCGCGCCGGCCTCGAGAAGTACCACATGCAAGTCGATTCTTTTCTTCAGTCTTAGTGCTTAATTGGCGATCAAATCCATACCGCATCGCCTAAACCATCGTAAGGGCATTGCCGTATAGCCCAAATCAACCCGCGATTCTACCCTCCTTTTCGAGGCTGGTCCTCACAAGGAGAGACAATAAATGAACCTGCCACATCGATGGATACACTACCTCGGCAAAACCGCGCTCTTGACCGCAGCCCTCGCGGCTTTTGCCACATTAGGCGCCGCCCCCAGCTTGCGCGCCAATGACAATGACTGCCAGAAACGTATTAGTCGCGCCGACCATAGGCTTCACGAGGCTATCGAGCACCACGGCTATCGCAGCCCCGAGGCCGACAGCGCCCGCCACAACCTCGCGGAAGCTCGCGGATATTGCTGGGGCCATGGGCACAGGTGGTGGGATGCGGACTCTCAAACTTGGCACACTGAGCGCGATTGGAGAGATGAAGACCACGAGCACTACCGCGATCATGACCGGGACGAGCATCCCTAAGGTCTTGAGTCCAATAAATTAGGATTGACTGCAACTCCAAGAAAACGCTCTATGCGAGGCCGCAGCCGGTTCTTTAGGCTGCGCCTTCGTATTTACGAGGTTTCCGCCGTCGGCGCCACAAAACAGTGTCGAAAACAAAAAAGGGCACCCGTCTCCAGGCACCCCCTTGGGCACTACTATTAGATAAGTCCGTTTACGCCAGTTAGTTGGTTACCACCGGCACTTCAGGCAGTTCATCCGAAAATACTGCCTCAAAACGCCGCGTTTCATCCTGATCGTGCAAAAGCACTACCGGCACGACCCGCAAAGACCCGTTGCAGGCGCGGCAATGCGTCGCCTCACCCTGCAAATCCTGCAAGAATCCATCCGTGAAGTGATACTGCGCACGCTCGCGCCGGGCGTTCTTCTGGCCCTGCGCCCCGCAGTGCGGACAGGTGTATTCCACCGTATCCTGCTGCGGATCGCGGTCCAGAGCGGCCCAGCCCGTGCGGCGTACACCTACTGTTTCATTACGCCGGTCCATGACATTGCCCTCCTTGGGATCCACGTCCACAAGGGGTGTGATGCGCTTACGCCCCACTTCGGTACAGTTTCCCGAAAATATTAAATTTCCGTAATTTCCGAACTCTTCGTCGATACAATTCACCAGCCCAAGGTTCCAAAAAACCTTGAATAACTCATGCTTGCGGTGACTTGTCCATACTCAAGCCTCCAATCTCCGTTCGCGCCAGACTTGTAGAAAAATCATCCAGGAACTTCCACATTTCCTCGGTGTCCAATGAATTGAGGAACGCGCGTACCTCACATCCCTGCGAGCGCGGCGCCAGCTTCCTGAAATTTGAAAAATCAGGAAGTTGGCGTCGCCAATCTCTGTAATCCGAAAACTCGTATCACCCGGAGGTGTGTGGTGTGTGCAAAATCTGATAACCGGCCTGTTGAAAATCATGCTTCAGCATCTTTGCGCGCCTGCCTCGTCGATGGCGACGCTGAACAACTCACTCGCGCTCGCCGCTCGCGTCGCCGCTCCTTGCTCCTGTCCGTGGTCCTACAAATCGGCGTACTCGCAGCACTAATTTTGATCCCCATCCTGTCTAAGACTCCGCGAATCGCTCTTGCAAACGTGATGCCTCTGCCGCCCTACTATCACGCCACGACCTCTGAACACAACGTGGAACGTCCGCATCACGCCTCGCGAACTCGTGAATTTACCTTTTGCCTGAGTTGCCCCCCGGTACTCGCAACAGCTCACGCGCAGTCCACTAACTCGGGACACTCGGACGAAAACATCACTGGCGCCAATATCATCGATGGCGCCGGCCCAGAATGTTCCGAATGTAAGGGCCTCGCCGCCAATAGTGGCGCCCATCCGGCCATTCCGGATGTCCCCACACCCAGCATCGTGCACGTCACACACATTGACCCCGCCATGCTCATTCATCGCGTGGAGCCCATTTTCCCCACGCTGGCCCGGCAAACCGGACGCGAAGGCCGCGTCGAACTTCACGCCTTAATCGGCCCTGATGGCGCTGTTCGCTCCCTGCAAGCCCTCGAGGGCGACCCCATGTTTTATCAATCTGCTCTCGATGCGGTGCGCCAATGGCGTTACAAGCCGACCCTTCTCAACGGGCGCGCCGTCGAAGTCGACACGCACATCACCGTTATCTACAGACTCGATCGTTGACTCGAGCCATCGGATGTGGTCGCTGGAGTTTCGTGAGTCAATCTTGCATTTATTTTATTGTGGAATTTGTGCGACAACCTTGGACACGCGAAGGAGAACTGAAGATCGGTTCGCAAACTTCGACTGGCAGCCGCCAAAAAATCCCGTAACTACTTCGCCGCTCGCTCGGTCTTACTTAACCCGGCTACTGGTGACTTTTTCCGTTCGCCATGCGCTGCGGCGGCCATCCATTAAATTCGGTTCGAAAGACATGCTGTTGCCGGTGCGGTGATCCACTACCGCATACCCGCCCGAAGTCTTAAGCGGCGACGCATTGATGCACGCTTTCGCGCGCTCCATTGTTGGAGCCGCTTCCACCCATACCGGTCCGCTTTCCCCAAACCAAAAAATATCCACCGACTTTTTCATTTTCCCACCTCCCGTTGTACTGCATCCCAAAATCCCTTGTACCCTTGCCCGAGAAGGACCCGGTCTGTACTGCAAGGTATAAACAATCTTCTATTACTAATATTATAACTAAATTATGGCTATTTTTCATCAGGCATTGAAGGTTCGTCTAAGTACTGTTGGTCGAAGAGACCGCGATCATGCGCAACGCCATTCAGCGCCTGTTGAAAGAGCAATGGCGAGATCGCTCTCGTCGCCGAGGCCGCCGGATTCCAATCAAACCGTTGCTTTGACGTTAGCTTCGGCTTGCTGAGGATTGCACCGTTTTTTTGTGACTACTACCCATGCAGGCTTAGTTAATGTGGACCGGGAAATACGTCTCCCCACGCAGCAATGTCTCGATGCCTTCGAGGATGCGGTCGGATTCGCTCTTGGAACAAACTCCCTTAAGCCCCGCCTTCTGGGCTTCGTCGCATAACTGTGCGGACCAGAAGACCGTCACCATTAGGATCAAGGCATCTGGGCATTTCAAGAGAATTAAACGCGAGGCCTTCAGCCCGTCCATTTCGGGCATATTGAAATCCATCAATGTGACGTGCGCCTCGCGGGAGTGCTTTTCTACCGCTTCTTTACCAGTCGCCGCTTCACAACAAACCACCAAATCGCGTTCCATTTCTATCAGTCGACGGAGTTGTCGCCGAACATGATCGTGGTCATCTACAATAAAAATATTCGCCAACACACACACCAGTCTCTCTTGTGGTCTAGTTGGCATTTGACTCCTTTGTTAGTTGCCCTACCATACGACCATCACTGTACTTTGGCTTAGCACATTTGAGCTTCACATGGCTGTGTCCGGGCGTTAAAAAGGGGATTATGCCTGCGACTTGAGAGGGGATTAGGAGTCAAACCGCGTTTTGTTGTGGGCTTTTGCGAAACGAATACTGTTGCCTTAACTAGTGAAGTCAGTTCAGCGCCGTCATCCATACACCCCCTACGACATCGCTTCTCCTGAGTTCTTCGCCACCGATTCCCTCACGTTGTCTCGAAGGCGAATCAATTCATGCCAGTCGGCTCCAGCGCCTGCATCGTCGCTCACCGCGCGCGGAAATATCGGCGGCGACAAAGTAATGGTTACGTCCGAAGGCCGCGGCAGGATCCCCCCATCCGGCAAAATCTTCCGCGGCCCTCTTAGCGACACAGGAATAATCGGCGCCCCAGTCTCCACCGCCGCTTTGAAAGCGCCCAACTGAAACTGCCGCACTCCCGGATCGCGCGTAAATGTTCCTTCAGGAAAAACAAAAACCGACTCGCCTTTGCGCAGAAAATCTTCCATCTCCGCGGCCTGATGCAATCGCGATTCCGCATCCGATCTGTCAAACGATAAATGCCCCATCTGCCGCATAAACGTCCCGATGAACGGCATGCCCGTCACTTCCATTTTGGCCACAAATCGATAGGGAACTCCCAGCCCCATCATCAACGCCACAACATCAAAATAACTCGTGTGATTCGACGCGTAAATTTTTGCGCCCGGCGTATCCATATATTCTTTTCCCACCACGCGCACTTTGCACCCAATCAGGAAAAACAGAATCCTCAGCGCGCTGTTCGTAAATCTTCCCGCCGCTCGATGATCCGTGTATAGCTGCACGATCATCCATGTCGGCACAATCCACAGCGTAAACACCACCGCAAAGTAAATCCCGTACAGAAATTCAAGCCCGCGCTTCACGCCCTTCGCAATCGCACGGCCTGTGGCCGATGCGGCCCCGCCAGCGCCCAGCCGCGCAATTTGCAGCCATGCAGGCGCTTTGTTCTCCGACAACGTTCCGGCTAGATACAGTTGTTTAGTCTCTTCCCGGCGCAATTTCCCGCTCGACGTCTTCGGAATGCTACCGAGGGGAAGCAGTTCCACGCGATCAGGCGGCAATCCCAAACCTCGCGATACTACTTCCGTGATCTTGGCCGCCATTTCTGAGCGCCGCGCATCATTTGTTTCTCGCGACTCCGCCACCACCACCATTTTTTCCGTTCCGCTGGCTTGATCCTTAACTCCAAACGCAACGATGCAGCCCTTGCGAATTCCTTCCACTCGAGCCGTCAGTTCCTCCACTTCATGTGGATACAAATTTCGTCCGCCCTTAATAATGATGTCTTTCACGCGGCCCGTAACATACAGTTCGCCGTCCGCGATGTACGCCCGGTCACCCGAATTCACCCACGCAAATTCTCCCTTCCCGTCGCCAGGCCCCAGCGGCAGCAACGCATCCGTCGCCGCTTGATTCTGGTAATAGCCCGTGGTCGCCGAGGGCCCGCGAAACCACAAAAATCCTTCGTTCCTCTCCGCCACTTCCGCCCCCGCATTGTTCACCACGCGAATTTCATGCCGCGGCACGGGTTTCCCAGCCGAAACGAAGGCAATGCAATTTTCGTCCTTGGCGCGCGTCGGTATTGCTTTTCCTTCCGACTCAAACACTTTCCGCTCAATGCGATCGACCACCGGCTCGCGTCCCATTGGTCCCGCCGTAACTGCCAGCGACGCCTCCGCCAATCCATAAACAGGGAGCAATGCCGTAGCACGAAATCCATATTTGGCGAAACGCGTCGCGAAGCGCTCCAGCGTCCCTGGATTCACCGGCTCCGCGCCGTTCATCGCCATGCGCCAGGAACTCAGGTCCAGCCCCTCGATATCTTTGTCCGCGATTTTTCGCACGCACAACTCGTACGCGAAATTTGGAGCCGTGCTGATCGTTCCGCGATGATTGTGAATCGCCCACAGCCAGCGCTCCGGCCGCATCAAAAAGGCAATCGGTGACATTACCGTCAGCGGAATCCCGTAATACAGCAGCGTCAGCCACGCGCCGATCAATCCCATGTCGTGATACAGCGGCAGCCAGCTCACTCCCACATCGTCCGGCCCTATATTCACCGCTTCGCCGACCGCTCTAATATTCGCGAGCAAATTCGCATGCGTCAGCACTACACCCTTGGGGTCCCCCGTCGAGCCGGAAGTGTATTGCAGCAGCGCGATGTCTTTTCCCGCTCGCGCGCGCATCCCACTTAAATGCAGGGGCCGCGCTCCCGGTGATGGTGCAGGGGCTTTGTCCGCTGCCTCAATCAATTTTTCGGCATCCGCTACCGCCGCAAGCGACGCGACGCGGGGCTTCAATAGTTTCGCTACCGATTCCGCGCGACGAAACGTCAGCAGCAGCACCACGCCCGCGTTATTCAAAATCGCCGATTGCCTCGCCGCGTACTCTTCAATGCGATCGGCGCGAAACGGCGGATAAATCGGCACCGGGATCGCGCCCGCCAATAAAATTCCCGCATAACAAACAAAAAACGCGCGCGAAGTTGGCAGCATCAGCGCCACACGGCTTCCCGTGCTCACTCCCCGCCGCATCAATTCGGCAGAGCAGCGCTGCGCCGCCGCGTGCAATTCGCCGAACGTCATCGTTATTGTTTTGTCTTGCCCGTCCGCGTCCTCGGTAATCACCAGGTGCGGGCGCGACGCGTCATGCGCCGCGCGGTAATGCAAAACATCAATCAGCGTCTCTGCAGATACCACCCCGGCTTCTTCAGCCTTGCGTTTCAGTTGCTGCACCTTAACGGATGCTCGCTCTGCGGAAATTCCACCGCTCTCCGCAACGCTTTCGGGAGCCTCCATCACCGCCTCTGCAAGATCGTCCGGCGTATTCGCTTGGGTAGCCGCCTGGTCCGCAATGCGCACAACAAATGCATTCTCAAGCCGCGCCATCAACTCGACGCGCTCCAGACTGCCCAATCCCAGATCGCGCTCCAGATGCGAGGACCCGTTGAGCATGGGCATCGCGCCGGCGCTCCCCAATTCCTGCAATAATGCGCGGATCTCCTCCAGCACGCGTTCGCGCACCATGGAGCGTTCGAATTGTGCCGTTGGTGTAGCCAAGAAAAGAAAATCTCAGAAAATTACCATTTGCTACCCACAAGAACCCAAACCACCTTCAGCCAACAAATATAACCCGGCATCCCTGCGACAGCTTTGGCGCAAGCCACTATGCCGTGGCCGCGTGCACCATCGCGCCCGCAACCGTCTAGCAATGACCAGAAGCACTCATCCCCAACACCTACTACCAACGGTCATTCCGACCGGAGCAGGCCGACGCCTTTTCTTCTCGTTCGTCCGCCAACGAGTCGGCCCTCGTTTCCTGGACGCGTCGTGCCGAAAATGTTTTCAACCACTGGACACTACAAGGCTAAACCTACCTTGCCGCGGCTTCCTGGCGCTCATAACCTACGCACTTTTTTTACCCGCCGCCACATACCCCTTCGGCATCAGTGTAGTTGCCAGATCCACACCCGAAAGGTCCACCCCCGTTAAATCCGTCTCCCGTAAAATCGCCACGCCCATATCCGCGCCCGTAAACTTCGCCCCGCTGATATTCGCCAATCTGAAATTCGTATTCCGCAAAAGCGCTCGTTCGAAATTCACATTGGACAGGTCGCATCGAAAAAACTCAATCCCGCTCGCCTGCGCTTCGGATAAATCCGCGCCCGGCAAAATCGCCTCCGTCAAATCCGAATTGCGCAGATCCACTCCATGCATCTTGGCCCCCGATAAATCCGCACCTGGCAGTTTTGCCTTCCGCAGGTCGCTGCCCGTCAGGTTAGCCCCAGTCAATATCACGCCACTAAGGTTCACTCCGCTCAAGTCGGCCCCAGACAAATCCGCCCCGGCTAGGTTGGCGCGCTCCCCGCCATCCTGCCCGCGAAAAAATCGCTCGTGCGCCTCCAGAATCTCCGTCAGCTTCTTCCCGTTGTGGGTGATACTTTTCGCCTTCCTCAATCCCATCGTCGATAGCCCTCGATCTATTCTTCCCGTCAGGCAACAAATGCTACTAAGCTGGCTTCCAATTGCTTGGCCACTGAAGACTTTACCGAAAATGCCGTCTTTACGGAACCGCTACGCCATTCCCGTGGCCAATGACCAGAAGCAGTCATCCCCCAACCACCGGGTCATTCCCCGACACCCGGCAATACCTACTTCCAACAGTACTACCAACGGTCATTCCGACCGGAGCAGGCCGACGCTTTTTCCTCTCGTTCGTCTGCGAACGAGTCAGCTTGCGCAGCGGAGGAATCTCGCTTCGCTCCGTCGCGCAAGTCAACCTCCGAACCACTGTGGTAGTGTGAATCTATCGTGCTACGTCGCTTCCAACTTTCGGTTTTCTTCGCGACCACGCTGCTCCCGCCTCTCGCCGCCGCTCAATCGCTGCAGCGAGAAGATGAGATCGTCGCCAGCCTTGCGGGCGGCCGCGTCATCGCCGAGGTGGCTAAAGACAACGTCATCGTCTTCGCCGCCATCAATCAGCCCGTCGAAGTAAACTCTGTCCCGCCCCGCCTCCTGCAGCTTGATGCCACCCACGTCGGCGTCCTGCTGGGCGCATCAGAATGGCAAATTCCCTCGGCTCCTGATCCCGTTCGTCTTGATCGCAATTATCAAAGCATCCCGCAATCCCCCAACAACCAGCACTATTCGCCATATCCTGGTCAGGAGGCCCCTGATCTGGAAACCATCGGCGTCGCTTTCCTCGAAAAACTACGTCCGCTGGTCGCGCAGCTTCATCACAAGCTCGATTTCCGTCCCGACGACGCGCTTTTCGAGCTGGTCATTCTCGGCTTCGGCCCCGATTACGGACCCGAAGTCTGGCAAGTGGAATATCGCATCGAGCAGCAACAGGTGGCCGCCCGCGGCGAATATTGGCAGACGCGCATCCTGCGCCCGCGCTTCACGCAGCTTTATCCCCCGGAAGGCGGCAAGAAAGCGCCGCACACCCTTGTCGAAGCGCGCTATCCGCCTGAAGATCCCGCCGTGCTGGCCAGCAAAGTAGTGACGCAAAACACCGAACCGCCTCTGATCGCTTTAATCCAAGCTGGCGATCCGGCCCTCGCCAAGCTACGTTCCGGTGATCCAAAATTCGCCAAGGTCATGGACGCCATCGATCACGGCCAGGCGCAAAAAGCTTCCGCCACGGATTCCGCCGATTTTCTGCGCGCAGCCTTGCCTTTAATCGCCGGCGGCAACAAATTTTTTCTTGGCACTATGGAAGAGCAGCATGGCTTCGATTGGATTGTTCCGCCCGATGAACCCGTGCAAAAAACCGATGACAAGACACGCCCGCCCGGCGCGCCTTCACTTCGCCGCAAGCCCACTCCGTGAGTCTTCCGCAAATGGCAAACTCGCCGCAGGCGAAACTTTTTCAATGGTGTCCCCTCTTCGAATTATTCCGCCTTCCAGCACCCGGCACAACATCCCCCGCCGCCCGCGCATCTCGCGACGCAATCCCGGCCGTATTTTTTCCAGCTGATCGCACGGATGGCAAATCTCGCTCACCTGCAATCGCACTTCACCGCTGCACAGCTCTTGGTTCGGCGCCAGGCTATTCACATCTATCCCCTCGGTCGTAATATTCTCGCGTACAACACCCGGCCGTAGGTCCATCGCCTCCAGTGTTTCTCGATCCACCAGCAACACCTGTCTCGGCCCGCCATCCGGACGCGCATGCGCACAGCCCCCTAGCCCCACATTTGTAATCACTCGCGCTTCTTCAGTCTCCTCCATAGGAAGCCTGTTCTTCGGCGCGCGAAAAATGTGCAGAATCTTCGCCATAAAATTGCCTCGCTAATTACCGCCACTAAGTGCGAGCAAAACTGAAAAAGCGCGGATGCCCCACCCTCAGATTTATGAAAGTTTTACCCGCCGTGGCAGGGGTCTTGTAACGTGGGATCCTTAATTAATCGCCGGCCCCCTTTCACGCTCGCATGCGCTCCAATATCTTTCCTGTAGTGCGCCCCCGCAAAATGAATTTTTTGCGCCGCTTCATAAACAGCGCCCAGCGCCTCCTCCAAAGTCGCTCCTGCCGCTGTAACTCCAAGCACCCGCCCGCCACTGGTCACAATTTTATCTCCGTCGCATTTCGTTCCAGCATGCAACACTTTCACTCCGCGCACCTTATCCGCCTCACGCAACCCCGTAATCTCCTTGCCGGTCTCAAATTTCCCCGGATACCCGCCCGACGTCATCACCACGCACGCGCTCGCGCCACTTTTCCATTTTAATTTCGACGCGTCCATCCGTCCCGCCGCCACATCCGCCAACACCTCCGCCAAATCAAAATCCATCCGCGCCACGATCGCTTGGGTCTCCGGATCACCCAGCCGGCAATTGAACTCCAACACCCTTGGCCCACTCTTCGTTAGCATCACTCCAATGTAGAAAAATCCCTGGTAGCGAATTCCGTCAGCCGCCAGCCCCCGCAGCGTTGGCGCCACAATTTGCGTCACGATTTTCTCCCGCAGCCCGCTCGGCAACAATTCATCACTCGAATACGCTCCCATCCCTCCCGTATTCGGCCCCTCATTCCCATCAAAAACACGTTTGTGATCCCGTGTAGGGACCAGCGCCGCGTACCGCTCGCCATCCGTCAAAATAATAAACGACAGCTCCTTGCCGCGCAGTGTTTCTTCCAGCAGAATCCGCGCTCCGCCTTCTCCAAGTTCTCGTTTCTCCATCACACTGGCGATAAAATTCTTTGCCGCCCGTTTGTCCGGCGCGAGAAAAACGCCCTTTCCCGCGCACAATCCATCCGCTTTCATCACCACTGGCCATTTCACATTTTCGAGCGCCGCGTTCGCCTTGTCCGCGGAATCAAACGCGCCATACATCTTGGCCGTGGGAATATTGTGCCGCTGCAAAAATTCTTTCGAAAAAATCTTGCTGCCTTCCAATTTCGCCGCTTGCCGCGTTGGCCCCACAATCGCCCATTTTCGCAGCGCAAACGCATCCGCGATTCCATTCACCAGCGGCAATTCCGGTCCCACGACAGTCAAATCCGGCCGAATTTCCTCCGCCACAGCGACCAACGCCGCCACGTTGCCGGAATCCACATTCACGCATTCCGCTTCCGCGGCAATGCCAGCGTTCCCCGGAACGCACCAAGTCTTTGTGACTCGCGGACTCTGCTTCAACTTCCACGCCAACGCATGCTCACGCCCGCCACCACCAATCAACAACACCTTCATGCGCCAGCCCTCGTCTCACCGCTCACACGAATTCAGCCACCATTATATCGCAGGTGTTTTGTGAGTCACGGCTTTAGCCGCGACATAAATAACGTCCCCAAACCTTGGGCTTTTAGCCCTGATGCATGTAAACGCAAAATTTCCTGAAGGAATTTAATAGCTAGAATTTTTACAGGAGAAATTACCAAGAAGAATGATTGCCAACCATCAAACCGCGTTAAGAAGCCCGCCCAGCCGCCCGAATCGGAATGGTAATCCCCGAAGTCATATCCGACGATGCCAACATGTGGCATCGTCCATCAAAAATTCCGCCCGGATCGACGACCATGCACGGCGCATGCACTTCCCCAGTGACCACGCCCTTGGCTTGAATCTCCACGCGGCCCTTGGCGAAAATCACGCCGTCGAATCGCCCTGCGATCACCACCCGATTGCCTTCAATCTGCCCTTCAACTTTTGCGCCTTCGCCCAGTATTACCGTATGCTCGGAAATAATATTGCCCTTCACGATTCCGTTAATGCGAAACGTTCCGGTGACCTGAAGCGTGCCTTCCAGCGTCACCCCTTGATCTATAAATCCGGTCCATTCTTCAGTGACGTTGTTGCTTGAAGCGCCGGGCCATTTCCAGGCCATGAAATCCTCCGCAGAGACTCTTCCACTGTAGTCTCGCGCGCCACCAAGTCAACGCAACCCATTCCTAACGTGTCGAATGCACTTCCTGACCGAATGGCCAGTCCTCTTCATCCCCCCGCAATCGCCCCAATAATCAGCAGTGGCTCAGCGCCCGAAACCACCGCGTCCGGCAGCGGCGCGTCCACCGCATCGTGCGACAAATCTTCGCCACAAGCGAAGAATCGCAAAAATGGCCGCCGCTCCTGCGTAACCTGTTCGCGAATCGTTCCGCGCAGCATTGGAAATCGCGCCTCCAGGGCATCCAGCACCGTCCGCACCGTCACCGCACCGTGTACTTCTAGCTGCACTTCGCCCTGAAAAGACGCGAGCGTCCGTAAATGCGCCGGCATCACCACGCGAATCATGCCAACGTCTGCACCTCTACAGAAAGCACCGCCGGCAGATCGCGCACAATGGGCTTCCAGTTGTCTCCCGCATCCGCCGACGCATAAACTTGTCCGCCCGTCGTCCCAAAATACACGCCGCACGAATCCATGGAGTCCACTGCCATCGCATCGCGCAACACATTCACGTAGCAATCATTCTGCGGCAGGCCGCGCGTCATCGCTTCCCATTCATTTCCGCCCGTCTTGCTGCGGTACACGCGCAGTTTTCCATCCGGCGGATAGTGCTCCGAGTCGCTCTTGATGGGCACCACGTAGATAGTCTCGGGATCGTGCGCATGCACATCGATCACAAATCCAAAATCCGTAGGTAAGTTGCCGCTCACTTCTTGCCACAAGTCTCCGCCGTTGTCGCTGCGCATCACGTCCCAGTGTTTCTGCATAAAAAGCACGCCCGGCCGCGCTTTGTGCATCGCAATGTGGTGGACGCAATGGCCCACCTCCGCCTCCGGATCAGGAATATAAAGCGACTTCAGTCCCTTGTTGATGGGCTGCCACGTTACGCCTCCGTCATCGGTGCGAAATGCGCCCGCTGCCGAAATTGCAATAAACATTCGTCCCGGATTCTTCGGATCCTGGATGATCGAATGCAAACACATCCCGCCGGCTCCTGGTTGCCAGCGTGGCCCCGAGCCGTGTTTACGCAGTCCCGAAAGCTCTTCCCAGTTTTGCCCGCCATCCTTCGACCGAAACAATGCCGCATCCTCGATCCCCGCGTGCACCGTATCCGGATCCGTCAATGACGGCTCCAGATGCCAGACGCGCTTGAATTCCCACGGGTGTGGCTTGCCGTCATAAAACTGGTGTGTACCGGGCACTCCCTCATAAATAAATTTATTGCCTACCGGCTCCCACGTCTTCCCGCCATCGTTCGATCGTTGAATCATTTGACCGAACCATCCGCTGCACTGTGAGGCATACAGCCGGTTGGGATCCGCCGGCGATCCCTTCAGGTGATAAATTTCCCAGCCCGCAAATAGCGGTCCGCTGATATCCCACTTCTCGCGTTTTCCATCCGAAGTAAGCACGAACGCGCCTTTCCGCGTTCCCACCAAAACTCGCACTCCACTCATGCCATCCTCCAAGGTTGCTTTCTATAAATACGGCTGAAATGCCCAATAAATTTCAGCACATTTTGTCAGATTACTTGTTAATTGCAAGTGAAAATATTAAACTATTCGCATGCCACGAAGTCGCCCGCGGACCAAGCTTCGCTCCGGGTGTCCTTTAAACGTCTCCGTGGAAATCCTTGGCGATCGCTGGTCGCTGCTGATCATTCGTGACATGATGCTGCGCGACTTTCGCAGCTACACACAGTTTCTTGAATCCTACGAACGCATCGCCACAAATATCCTGGCCAATCGACTAAAAAAACTGGAACGCTATGGAATCATCGCCACACAACAGGATCCGTTAGACGGCAGGAAACTCATTTACACTCTTACAGAAAAAGGGATGGACTTGGCCCCAGTCCTAACAGAAATGGTCCTCTGGACCGCAGCCCACGAAGAGCATCAAAATCCCGAGCTAATTCGCCAGATCAAAAAAGACAAACAGAAATTCCTGGCCGCCGTCCGGCAAAGATGGTTGGAAAAATCCTCCCACATAGATTGACCGAAAGGGAATCACTGCGCCGTTCATCGATAGCACGGCCGTAAGGCTAGTGCCCGCAACGCGTACTTCGCGTGAGGAAGTGCACTCTTATCGCGCTCACGACCCGCTATTTCATGAGCTGATCGTAGAGTCTCATCAAATGAGGCTCATCGTAGAACTCAATAATTAATTGTCCCGGGTGCGTCTTTGTATGTGGCCGCAGCATAATCTTGGTTCCCAGGCTGCGTTGCAGTTCATCAATAGCCGAGCGCGTGTTGGCATCCGATTCTTCTCTGACTACCGGCGCTCGATTGCGGGCGCGCCGCGACGCCAACCGCTCGATCTGTCTTACGGTTAAGCCGCCACGCGAAGCCCTGTGCGCGTAACGCATTCTTAACGGTGAGTCCGGCACAGCCAAAAGTGCCCGCCCATGTCCCGCGGTAAGTTTTCCCTCTTCAATCCATTCTTGGATGGTCGATTCCAGTTTCAGCAGCCGGATCGCGTTCGACACCGTAGCGCGGTCTTTTCCGGTGCGCTCGGCCACCATTTCCGGCGTCATCTGAAACTCGTTTATCAAGCGATCGAACGCGCGTGCAGACTCAATAGGATTCAAATCCTCGCGCTGAATGTTCTCAACCAGAGTCATTTCCAGCGCGAGTTCATCCCGAACTTCCCGGACAATCGCCGGCACCTTAGTTAGTCCTGCCAGTTGGGCAGCCCGCCAGCGGCGCTCCCCGGCGATCAATTCGTAGCGGTTGCCAATTGGGCGGAGAAGTAGTGGCTGTATGATTCCGCTCGCCAGAATCGAGCGTGACAGTTCTTCCAGAGCTGGTTCGCGAAACGTTGTCCGCGGTTGAAACGGACTGGGTTCAATCAGGTCTATATCGATTTGTAGCGTCTGACTCCCGTCCCGCGCTGGCGCGACGGCGGCCCCGCTGGGCGTTGTGGTGTACGGTTGATCTTGTTGATTCGTATTAACTTGAGGCGTTACCTGTGGTGCGACTTGTGGCTCAGGCTCCCGAATGAGCGCTCCGAGCCCCCTTCCCAACGCGTTTCTCGTCATTGGCTATCACCTCCTGCGCAAGTTGTGTGTACCCTTCGGCCCCTTTACTGTGTATGTCATAGAAAATGATAGGCTTACCAAAACTAGGTGCTTCTGCTAACCTAACGTTGCGGGCGATAACCGCCTGAAATACCTGCGTCCCAAAGAAACTTCTCAAATCCGTGGCCACTTGCCTCGAGAGCGTCGTTCGCTCGTCAAACATCGTCAGTAGAATTCCTTCGATCTCCAGGCTCGGATTCAACGTTCTCCGGATTCGCATTAGAGTATCAAGCAGCTCAGAAACGCCTTCCAAAGCCAAATATTCGCACTGGATGGGCACCAAAACGGAGTTGGCGCACACCAGGGCGTTTAAGGTCAGCAAGTCCAGAGCGGGCGGGCAATCCAGGACGACGAATCGATAACGATCTTGAAATGATTTTAACGCTGCTTGCAGCTTGTATTCGCGGTTTTCCGCGGTAACCAGCTCAACGGCAGCCCCGGCAAGGTTTTTATCTCCTGGAATGACATCCAGGAGATCCACTTGGGATTTTTGCACGATTTTTTCAAGTGGCTCGCCCAGGATCAGAGAATGATAAAGGGTCTTGCGGGCGGGGTCTTTGGCAAAGCCAATCGCCGCCGTAGCATTGCCTTGCGAGTCGCAGTCGACAAGAAGGGTAGGTTGTTCTGAGGCGGCCAAACAAGCGGCCAAATTAACGGCAGTGGTGGTTTTTCCTACACCGCCCTTTTGGTTTGCACAAGCGATGATTCTTGCCAAATGTTTCCCCAGGCGAAAACTTAGCAAAGGTTTTGTACACTTGCAAGTTGTTTCACGTGAAACTCGAGCCCCCGATACAGTCGTTCGAACGGTTGTCCTGTTTTCGTCTCCCCTTTTGGATCAAATTGTCGGTACCTCGACTTTTGACCAAGTACCGGTTGCGAAATATTCGTTTCA
>DATHGV010000287.1:0-11551 GCA_035490135.1 Candidatus Methylomirabilota bacterium | reverse complement strand
TATCAACATCCATATCGCACACGGAACAGACCGGATGCCCATCAGTTGAAGCGCGAACTTTAGCGTAGACGTTGTTTGAATCCGCGTTCATCCAGCCTTGGCCTTGATATTCCATTACGTAAGCCGTGCTCGTGGCTACCTTGCGGCCGTACAGGTAGTACACTTATTTCAACATGAGATCTTGTTTCGGGATCGCCCGAGCCCCCACAAACCAATTGCCTCACACTCCATGACATTTCACTTCGGGCGCGAATTATTCTGCCACAAGCATCCGAGTGCCCCTACGATTCCAAACATCATCGACAGTGGTAAAGCCTGGTTGGGAACCCTTCCCAAATTTCCGCTCCCTAACCCCAGCGCATAACCAAGCCCATAACCCAAGCCCATACATCCCAAAATGATGACCATATTGAGAAGTTTCCACTTCACTCCCGCTCCGCTAGCAACGGCGAAACCCAAGCCTAAAATCAGTGTCACTAACCACAGCATGGTCATAGATCCCCCTGCTATAAAGAGCATGACCCCCAAAAACCGCGCACTTCAACGTTTAAATCGTTGACCGCACATGTTCGAATTGAAATATCTCCAGCAAAAGATAACCCATTCGAATCGTATTTTTAATCGTTCGAATCATTTATCTATTGGTAACTATATCTCAAGTAATAATTTAAACGTCGGACCGCCGACATTCTTTTCTCAAACAAAGCACTTAGCGCTAAGGCAACGAGAGCCTCACGCTTCGTTTGCACAACTGTTCCTCGATCTCGTTTAGGAGTTCGCTGCTCTCGAGCCCAGCGTCGCGCACCGCAAGCGCCAGGGCGCCATCGAGTCGGCGATCATTTAACGCCAGCAGCGAATTGAGTGCCGCCAGACGCGCTGGAGGCGAAGCACCGCGATCCGCGAGCAGCGCCGCGAGACGATCGCGTACGTCCTCGGCACTTACGCCCGGCAACGCGAGTAGCTTACCCGCGGCGCGAGCGCTGGCCTCCAATCTCTCTGGGTTTCTTGAAGCAAATCCGGCGCGCGCAATCTCGACGGCCTTCGCTTCGTGAAGGTCGCCAAGGGCGATGAGCGCGGAAGGGCCGAGTGGGTTTGCCGTATCTTGAGCCATTTCCAGAAACTGGGGCGCAAGATCGGAAGCCCCCAGTGCGCCCAGAGCCCGTACTGCGGCACCATTCCAGGCCACATCGTTGCTCGTCTCAAGAATTTTGCGAAGTTCGCCCACGGCGCGAAGTTCGCGAATCGCAGCCAATGCCGAAATGGCCTCCTCGCGGAGATACGGCTCGGACATATGCTCGATGGCGTAGGGATATCCATCTCGAATTCCGTGGCGTCCCAAAAACTCCGCAATCTCAATTTTGCGCTGCAGGTTCGTTTCCTGCAGTAGATGCGGTTGCAGCGCTTTTGCGGCATCCTCGGTGTCGATTTTTACCAGCGCGTCCACTGCAGTCCACCAAATGTCCTGCTGAGCGGGAACAAGCATGGTGGCGAGTGCCGGCACCAGCGGAGCGCTCGCTACCTTCCTGCACGCTGAAACGAACGCCCGCCGCTCGTCGTGGTTCAAAGGAAGTTTCGCAACGTCGACCAGCGCGGGAGTGGCTTCGGCGGATGGCAGGCTGCCAAGTAAATCTATCTCGGTTACGACCGGGAGCCCTGCGTCGTATTTCTTTTTGATTCTGAGCATCACTGCCTTCACGCCATCTGACGGATCCAATCGCGCCGCGGCCCACTCCGTTCCATACTGAAGTTCGCCCGGAGCATCCAAGGGCACCTGATTGACTAGCGTCAGCACAGCACGCGATTGGCCGGACACCTTGAGATCGCCGATGGCGTGAAGCCGCGCGCCTTGTTCCGCGAACGTGGCGAGCGGATCAAGTCCGAGCTGGGCTTTCACTGCAGTGTCCTCCAAAGCCTGAGGTCCTGCGGCGCCAAGCGCTTCGAACGCAGTGACGCGAGGAGCGAAACTTGGGTCCGGCCTCGCGATCGATGTGGCCAGCGCGTTGGCCGCGGATTCGCGAAACTTCGCTTGGTCTAAATAGTCTGCTTTGAGCAAAGAGCAGAGAGTTTTTGCCGCCTGCTCGCGCACGGCGGGCGAAGGATCGCTCAGGTGCGGGGCAATGCTCTCCACTGCGCCGGGGGTCTGCGCGGCGAGCAGCGAGCGGCGCTCCACCGCCACGAGTAGCGGGATAACCGGGGCGCCTTTTTGCTTTCGCAGACCATCTAGAAGCAATGCCACCTTCTTGGCGCGATCCAAATTATGATTGACTGCCAGAAGGATATTGACGGTCGCGATTAACTCATCGTTGGGACTGCTGAGTCGAGGTATTGCTTGATCGAAGCTGCGTGCTTCTCGACGCATCGCGTATCCCGCGAACGAACGCCCCAACATAAGCAGGCGCAACTGCCCGGCCTCGATAGGCGCGGCCTCTGTGACCCCATTGAATTGTTGCGTGCCGAGATCGTCGCTGGTGAGCAACAGCGATTCACGCGAGAACACCCCCTTAAGCACCAGGATCGGCTCGAATTTGTATTGCAGCAGAGAGCGCTCACCCTTGCCTCCCATGCCAATTTTGGTTTCGCTTCGATCGGTGACGCGCCCAACGAGCACAAGACTGGAGTCTGCCAGGGCAGATTCCAAATCCAGGCCGCGATACCACTCGTCATGCGCGAGAGATCGTGCTGGCCCAACTAAGAAGAACAACAAAAGACACACGGCAAAAAGGATGTTCTGCCGATTCCTGGTGCAAAGACGAGTCGTCATGATTGGACTCCTCTTGGAGGTAAGCAGAATATAGCGATTTTGATCGTTACACTACAGATCTACAGTCAGGCCACGCGCGAAGCCCGCAAGAATCACTATAACCAGTGAACGGCCGCCGACAGTGTTTTCTCGCCGAGAAAGCGAGCCTATTTTTCGAGCACGCCGTCAAAGACATAGAATGCGGTCACTTTGTGTGTTCGGGTCCGTGACAAAAGAACTACAAAGGAATATAAGGAGTCGCAGCATGAAAGCATTGCTGCTCTTGCTATTCCTTACTTTGAGTGCGGCGGCTTCGCCGGCTCAGGCGCCGGAAGGCATCTGGAAAGGTTATGACGGCGAGTGGCTGCACGTCTCGCAGCAACTGATCGCGCTGGCCGAAGCCACGCCTGCGGACAAATATTCGTGGCGCCCGGCACCCGGCGTACGCTCTACGAGCGAAGTTTATATGCATATAGCCATCGCCAATTTCTATCTGCTGAGTGTCACCGGCCCCAAGATGCCCGTTGACCTGAACGCGGTCAAAACCGCTCACTTAGCCGAAACGCCCGAGGATTTGAAGCGCGCCGTGAAAATCTACGATCGAGACGCAACGGTGGACGGTATGTATCTTCGCATCATCGTTCACGCCAACGAGCACATGGGACAACTTATCGCGTACGCACGAATGACCGGCGTCGTTCCACCGTGGTCCAAGGAATAAACAAAACTCAGCGGCACCTTTCCAACTGTCGCTTGAGGAGAAATCGGAGCTCTATTGAATCAGCGCAACCGACAAAGGCTGCTGTTTATCATGCTGGTTAGTTCGGTGTTGTCGCTCAGCATTCATTTCCATCTCGTACTTGACCTCCATCATTTTTCAGCGAGCCAGCCCCTCGTTTCCTATGTGCTATGATTTTTCTTGTTCCGCACAGGAGTCCCCTGCACATGACCGCCCGCATCCTCGATGGCCTGAAAATCCGCGATGAGATTTTCGCTGAGCTAAAAGACGAGATCGCGGCCATGACTTCCTCTGGTATCCGTCCGGGTCTTGCTGCTGTACTGGTGGGTGACAATCCTGCTTCCCAGCTTTACGTGAAAAGCAAAATCGCCGCCTGCGAACAACTCGGCATTGCCAGCTGGATGCACACACCGCCGGCAACGGTAAGCACGCGCGAAATGTTGCAACTGGTCGACGACTTGAACGGCGATCCCGCCGTGGACGGCATCCTTATCCAACTTCCTTTGCCGCCTCAGGTCGACACCAAGCTCATTCTTGAGTCAGTTGATCCAGCCAAAGACGTCGACGGATTTCATCCCATGAATCTCGGACGTCTGGTCAGTGGCCGCCCTGGACTCGTCGCCTGCACTCCCGCGGGCTGCATGGAAATTTTGCGGCGCGGCAACATGGCCATCGAAGGTTCAGACGCAGTCGTGCTCGGACGCAGCGACATTGTAGGCAAGCCCATGTCCTTGCTCTTGATGCATGCCAACGCCACCGTAACTATTTGCCACTCCAAAACGCGCGACCTGTCCGGAACGGTCCGCCGCGCTGACATCATCGTCGCCGCCATGGGCAAGGCCGGTTACGTGGCAGCGGACTGGATCAAGCCAGGCGCAGCCGTGATTGACGTGGGCACCAATCGTGTCACCGATCCCGCCGAAGCCGAGCGACTCTTCCGCAACACGCCCGAGCGTCTCGAAAAATTCCGCGCCAAAAATTCCGCGCTCGTCGGCGACGTTCACCCGGACGCCATAAATGTTGCCGGCGCGCTAACTCCGGTCCCCGGCGGCGTCGGACCCATGACCATAACCATGCTCATGAGCAATACAGTAAAAGCTGCACGCCTGCGTCGGGGAGCGTCCCAGACGAAACAACCGCAATCCGGCGTCACCGCACGATAGAATCACTCATGCTTCGTCTCGGCATCACTGGCGGCATCGCCAGCGGCAAGAGCACCGTCAGCGCCATGTTGCGGGAAATGGGCTTCACCGTCCTCGATGCCGATTCCATCGCGAAGATGCTCATCGAGCCCGGCTATCCCGCGCATCACAAAATTATGCGCGTGTTCGGGAGCTCCATCTTGAAGGCCGACAACAACATTAATCGCGTGGCCTTGGCAAAAATCGTTTTTGACGACCCCATCAAACTGAAACAATTGAACGCCATCGTGCATCCTCGCGTGGAGGAGTATATTGTTTCCGAATTTGCGAAATTGGAGCGCGGAGCAACGCCAAGCGCTGCATTCGTGGAAGCCGCGCTGATCGTGGAAGCCGGACTGGATAAAATGCTGGATGGTGTGGTGGTGGTCTGGTGTGAGCCGCAGCAGCAAATTTCGCGGTTGATGGCCCGCGGTTTCACCGAAGAGGAAGCTCGCCTCAGAATCGCCTCGCAACTTCCCGTGGAAGAGAAATTGCAGCATGCCACCGAAAGAATTGATTGCTCCGGCTCCCTTGCGAAAACGCGTCAACAAGTCGAGCTGCTCGCTACCAAACTCCGCGAAGTGCGTCCAACCGTTTGAGATGCTGCGTGTCCGTGAAATCGTGGAATAACTAGACAGCCTTCTAGCCGGAAGCGGCCTAGAAGATATTTCCAAGCAGTCCATGACCGGCCAGCGTTAAAATCAATACAGAATAAGGCTTAAACAATAAGAACCCGAAGAAGGACAATCAAACATGACCATCTCGCGATCCTCCAGCGCCATCCGTCTTTTTCTCGCCGCCGTGGTGATTATTCTGGCCGCCTACTGGGCCGGAGGGCGCTGGGGCGCGCGTCAGCCTGTGGATGTCGGAGCAGGTCCAATTAATGAATCGCGACCTCCCGGCTTGACTACCAACATTTCGCAACGTGATGCGGCACTCACCGACGATGAATCCATCAACGTGCGCATCTACCGACAGACCGCGCCGGCGGTCGCCAACGTGCTCACCAAAGCCACGCAATATGATTTCTTCATGGACCCTGTTCCGGTGGAAGGCGCGGGCTCGGGATTTATTATCGACAAGCGCGGTTACATCCTCACGAATTTCCACGTGGTGCAGGAAGCACAATCCATCGAAGTTGTTTTAGGCGACCAGTCGCGCTACCCGGCAAAATTTATCGGTGCCGATCAACGCAATGATGTCGCGTTATTGAAAATCGAACCCAACGGAAAAAATCTGGCCACACTGCCGCTCGGCGATTCAAACAATTTGCAGGTGGGACAAAAAGTCCTGGCCATCGGCAATCCCTTCGGATTTCAAAGCACCTTGACCACTGGCGTGGTCAGCGCGTTGGGCCGGACAGTGCAAACCAGCGAAACCACCTTCATCGATGAAGCCATTCAAACCGACGCGGCCATCAATCGCGGCAATTCCGGCGGCCCGCTCATCAACTCCCACGGCGAAGTGATCGGCATCAACTCCGCGATCTACACTCCGTCGGGAACCACCGCGGGCATCGGATTCGCCATCCCCATCAGCACCGCAAAAGGCATCGCCAACGACTTGATCACCGACGGCCGGGTGCACCGCGCCTTTCTAGGATTGGAAACTTTGCCCGTCGGTGGATACCTCTCACAAGCACTCGATCTGCCGGTGCAGGAAGGCCTACTGGTGGAAACGGTCACGCGCGGAGGCCCCGCTGCCGCGGCAGGCATAAAAGGCGGCGATCAAGTCGCCCAAGCCGGCATGCGCCGCATCACCATCGGCGGTGACGTGATTACTTCCATTGATGGCCAGCCGGTTACCAATCAATTCGACATAGGAAAAATTCTAAACCGCAAGCGCCCCGGCGACACCGTTCCGGTCACGCTGTACCGCGGCGGAAAAAAAATAGATGTACAGGTAAAGCTCGCGGAACGTCCGGTAAAATAATCGAGAAGGATGCAATGCAAGCGTTTTGGAAATGGACGCGTGTCATAGTGCCATTCTTGTGTGCGCCTGCACTCTCGTTTATTTTTCAAATGTCGTCTAGGGCAGCGCCGCAGAAAGCAGTTGAGCGCGGCTTGGACGTCCGGATCGTAACGAAAGAATACGGCGCGCCCAGAATTCATCCAGCATTGTCACCGCTCCGTAGGAGCTCGCCAAGGATGCTTTTAACGCCCTTTGAATTTCAAATCGTTCTAACGCCAAAACCCATCCATCACACTGAATCTACGACGCTTGTGCTCTCACCGAAGAAGTTTCCCCGGACAGCAGTGATCGCAGAGGATCAACCATAGACGTGGAATTTGTGATTAAAAATACATGGAGCAGTTAGATGCTGTAAAAACGCTCACGAATACAGTAACGGGCATGGTGTTGGAGGTTGGAGAAGTTTACCGCTATGCGGCTTCGTTGGAGTTGCCGAAGAAAAAGGGCAAATAAGGGCAAATATGAATTGGTCGGGGAGGTAGCGTGTGCCGGTTTCACCGAAAAGCAGAGAGCCGCGCTGGCGGGAAAGCACATGAGAGTGATGGTCGCATCGGCTGCTGCTCCAATAATAACTATCTCCGTAAAGTGACAGCCGCATCGGCGCGGGCGTTACTGGCCAAATTTTATGTTGTGAGGTAGTCAGGACGTGCAATCTGTGCAGAATTAAATTCGTACCATAAAAATTCCTCAGCGCAAAAATTCAGCGCGATAACGCTGCCGTTCTTCTTCGCTTAACTGAAACCAGCCCTCGGCTACGTCGCGAACGCGCTCCAATTCCCGCTGCATTTCAGCGTGCTTCGCTTGCATCAAATCCGCGTCGGCATCCGCCGGCACGTAAATTGGCGGCGCGCACAGAATCACCGCTCGGGCGAACGGCGCGGGCAGCAAAAAATGATCCCAGGTGTTGGTGAAAGTTTTACCGCGGTCCACGCCAATATGAAATACCAGGATTGGGCAGCCGCTCTTTTTCGCCAGCATTACCGGCCCGGGCTTGGCCACGTATCGCGGCCCGCGCGGGCCATCAATCGTAAAGCCGCAATCGACACCCTCGTCGAGACGTTTGGCCATTACGGCCAACCCCCGCAGCCCACCACGCGTCGAACTTCCCTGCGCCGTGCCGAATCCCAGCCACTCGATAACCTTGCGCGTCCACTGGCCATCGAACGCCGTGGTATTGAGCACCACGATGCCGCGATTCCTGGCCCACCACGCCACCGGAATGATAACGCGGTGCCAGAACGCAAAAATGCATCGCTGTCCCCGCGCATAAACGCGTTCCGGTTGCTGTTGACCCAGCGCTTCAAAGCGCAGCGTGGGCCCCAGTGTACGAATGACGCTGTATACTGCGGCGGCGATGATCGGAATTTGTGCGCGGCGTGACCAGGGAAGGTGCGGCAGCCGCGTGTCGTAATGTAAATTTACCGGCTCGCTCTCCGGTTGCGGAGCCGATGGCGGTGACGGCCCCTTGCCGGATTCACTTGGAGCACCTTGCTCTGCTTCACGGTTAGCCATCGTCGTATAGTATAGGCTGAAGGCTTTCGCGAGAATTCCCGCGGCTCAATACACGCAATACAGAAGGGTGGAATTTTGGCGGTTTCGATTCAAAACCAAAACGCGCGGCGCAATGTCGCATTAATTTCCATCGCCGCCAGTGTTGCGCTCTTCGGAGTGTTCGCGGCAGCCGCGCGTCCCGATAATCCTTCGCCAGGCGATTCCGTCGGCGCCATCGAAGGCGACGCCATCGCGGTGACCGGCCCCATGAGCGTGGAGAACCTCAACGGCAGTGTAGCCACCGTACTGCACAGCGGCAGCGATGTGCGCGTTAAGTCCGGCACCGCACGCATAAATCTGGTGGAAGGTGGTCACATCGCCATCTGCGGACCAGCGCACTTCTCCGTGCTCAAATCCGGCAACTCCCTAACAATCGCTCTCGATACCGGCACGATTCATGCGCACATTGAACGTGCGCCTGCGCTGACCATGTACACCCCGCAAATTCAGGCCCAGCCAGTGGCCATCGGGGGTGGCCCACAGGATACCATCGTGGGTTTTGACGCTGCCGGCGCGATGTGCGTCCGCACCAATCGCGGAGCGATGCGCCTCGAGCAGCAGTTAACCGGTCAAAATATTCTGGTGCCTCAGGGGGGCAATGTTTTTTTGGCGAACGGGCAAATCGATTCTCTGCGCACCGATTCTGGCGAACACTGTGCGTGCGAGTTGCAACTTGCCGAAGCGGCGGCGCCGGAAGTTAGCCGCCTGGCCACAGCCGACGAAGTGCGCCATAAAGTCGAAGACGTCAAACCAAATGTACCTACCGCTCAACCTCCCAAACCTGTCGCACCGAAGCAAGAGCCGATCTACCAGGTTTTTGTGCCCCCGTTGATATTCAACGCCAACGCCAAGGTACAACCGGAAGTCGACCCAAAAACGATCATGCTGATTCGCCGCGTGCGCGTGCGGCCGACACTTATCTTCCAAGGAAAAGTTGAGGGCGAGGTCGTCCCGGTGAAGGCTCCCGCTGCACCTCCACCTCCTGCCGCAGCACCGCCACCTGCTCCACCTCCCGTCAAGACCGCTTCCTTGACGGAGCGCGTCCGCAACTTCTTCCGCAAACTTTGGCCGTTCGGTTCTTGAACTTTTGCCTCACTCAAGTCTTTACTTTTTGCATCATACCTTTTAGCCTTAAGTAGTCCCTGACCTCCCCGCTCGGGGGTCTTGATGCATTGTAAATCGTGACTTTTCTCTCCCCAGGGGAACCAAGTCACCTGATCAGGGGAACTCCCATTCATGGCTTCGGTTTTTTTCTTACGATCTCGTAATTGTCTGTTGGTTTGTTCGCTTCTGACTATTGCAGTGTTGAGCGTTGGCTGTGGCGGTGGAGGAGGATCAGCCAGCAGTCCGCAGGGCATTATCATTTCTGTTACGCCGGCCGCCGCATCCGTTAAGGTTGCGGGAACGCAAACATTTACCGCAGCGGTGACAAACGCCTCTAACACAGCAGTTACCTGGCAAGTGAACGGCGTAGCGGGCGGAGACGCCATTCACGGCAGTATCAATTCTACGGGCACCTACACGGCTCCAGCCGCTCTACCATGCCCCGCAACTGTTACAGTCACAGCCGTGTCCGCAGCTGACGAGACAAAATCGGCGTCAGCGATGGTTACCGTTAGTGGTTCTACTCCAGGCGGCACCGCTTCTGTATCCATTAGCCCGCTGCGCGCGGCGCTTACAACAGGGCAGAGCCAAGCCTTCACGGCCACGGTTACCGGAAACACCGTGACCTGCGTAACATGGGAAGTGGATTCCATACCAGGCGGCAATTCCTCCGTAGGTACAGTCAGCGCCACCGGAGTTTATTCACCGCCATCCGCTGCGGGCACGCACACCGTAGCCGCCAGAATCATGGCAGACAGTACCGCTTCCGCGTCCGCAAGTGTTTTCATCACGGATCTTGCAGGAGTTTTTACTTATCACAACGATCTATCCAGAGATGGTGTGAATAGCCAGGAGTACGCGTTGAACACTTCGACCGTAAAAGCTGCCACCTTCGGTAAGCGTTTTGCCTGCGCCATTGATGCTTCGGCGTACGCGCAACCTCTCTGGGTAGCTAACGTAGCCATCGGCGGCGGAACTCATAATGTGCTGATCGCGGCCACGGTACATGACACGCTCTATGCCTTTGACGCCGATGCTTCACCTTGTCAGACATATTGGTCGAAGAGCTTGCTGGCCAGTGGCGAAACGTGGGTTAGCAATATGGATGTAGGAGGTTCCACTGACCTTGCACCGGATATCGGCATCGTCGGGACCCCGGTAATCGATCCCGCTACCAAGACAATTTACGTGGTCTCCAAATCCAAGAATGGCGCAACCATCCACCAACGCTTGCATGCCTTAAGTTTGATCGACGGATCGGAAAAATTTACCGGACCTCACGAGATTGCATTTACGTTCAATGGGAATTCTTTTAGTCCCCTGAGCCAGAATCAGCGTGCCGGCCTCGCGCTACTGAACGGTGTGGTTTACATCGCCTACGCTTCTCACGGCGACGTTCCCTCTTACTTCGGATGGATTGTGGGCTACAACGCTGCAACGCTGGCGCAAGTATCCGTCTTCAACGACGACCCTGGTGTAGGCTTCGGTGGTATTTGGATGGCTGGCGGCGCTCCTGCGATCGACTCCAGCAATAACCTTTATGTGATCACCGGAAATGGAAATTTCGACGGCGTGACATTATTTGGAGATAGTTTTTTGAAACTGTCTACGCCAGGCTTGACCGTCTCAAGCTTTTTTGCACCCAGCGATCAAGCCACACTGGACAGCGGAGACATCGATTTCGGCTCGGGAGGTGCAACGATTCTAATCGATCAGCCTTCCGGTCCGGTGCAGCACTTGGCCATCGGCGGAGGAAAAGAAGGTACATTGTTCCTTCTGAACCGGGATAATTTGGGCGGTAATACCAGTAACGACGCGGGAGCGGTGCAAACTTTTTCGGTCGGAAACAGAATCTTCGGCACACCAGCGTTTTGGCAGAACACACTTTATATCGGGCCCATTACGGACCACGTAAAAGGTTACACCTTCAACGCCTCGACGGGGCAGTTCAGCACCTCACCTGCATCGCAATCACCCAGCATCTTCGGATTCCCAGGTTCAACACCATCGATTTCATCGCAAGGGACGTCCAATGGTATTGTCTGGGCGACGGAGAAAGGCACTGGACCATCGGTGCTACACGCTTATGACGCAACTAATCTCGGCTCAGAACTTTGGAACAGTGCGAACAGCAGCGCCGATCAAGCCGGACAAGCTGTGAAATTCACCGTGCCCACCGTTGCCAACGGCAAAGTGTACGTCGGGACCGTCGGAGAAATCAGCGTATACGGTCTGTTACCTAACTGATTCGTGACGGTGTTCCGT
>DATHGV010000286.1:0-26846 GCA_035490135.1 Candidatus Methylomirabilota bacterium | reverse complement strand
GTAATTGGGGAGGCCAATCTTGGGTCACTTTCGGATACACTCAGGGCATGCTGAGCGGCTGGTATCGCGACGTCGTATTGGCCCTGCGATCGCTTCGCAAAAACCCCGTCCTCTCCCTTACCGCGGTCCTCACATTGGCTCTCGGCATCGGCGCAAACACCGCCATCTTTACGCTGCTCTATGGGCTGGTGCTTCGGAGTTTGCCAACACCGGACGCGTATGATCTGGTGAAGATTGGGATACCGAGCGCGGCGGAACCCGATTCGGAAGAGAACAATGCCTTCATGCCTTACCGAATGCTGCAAGGCCTACGCGAGGAACAGTCCTCTTTCCGAGACCTGTCCGCCTGGGGTGGCGACCAAGTACTGATCAAAGACAAGGACGGATCTGTCCAGGGATATTTGGCGGTACTGGTCAGCGGCAACGCCTTCGATGTGCTGAGGATCCAGCCTTACCGGGGCCGCTTGATCGCCCCGTATGACGATGTGCGCGGTGGCCCGCGCGGCGGCTGGCCCGTGGTTTTGAGCTATGGCTTCTGGAGCGATTTCTATAGTCGCGCCCCGGATATCGTGGGCAAGCAGATCGAGATTTCAAACGTGCCAGTAACAGTCGTCGGTATTGCGCCGCCTTACTTCCACGGGGTGTGGCCAGGCGAAGAGCCGAAGATGTATCTGCCTTTCCAGTTCGCGTCGGTTCTGGCGAATAAGAATGTACTGGACGATTCGGATTCGACTTTTGGTAGTTCCGTAATCGGACGGCTGAAACCAGGAGTGTCGCTGGCGCAGGGAAATGCGGAGTTGACGCACCTGCAGAAGAGTTTGTTCGACCGGTTTATTCCTCCGAAGTACCAGCATGATCCGTACGTTGAAAAAGCCTACCTGAAGGCCAGCTCTGCGCGCAGTGGATTGCCGACCTACGTGAGCCGTACTTACGCCAAACCTTTGTATTTGATGCAAGGCCTGGTGGCAGCCGTGTTGGTGCTGTGTTGCGTCAACATTGGCGGCCTGATGGTATCGCGTGTCGCCGCGCGGGAGCGGGAGTTTGCGGTGCGTACGGCAATAGGGGCTTCCCCAATGAGATTGGTGCGTCAATATCTGACCGAGAGTTTCGTGATCGCCGTCGGCGGCAGCGGCTTGGGTGCTATCGCGGCCTGGTACGGCAGCAGTTTCTTGCTGCGTTTCTTCCGCGACCCGATGATGTTCGAATCGATGTCTGTGCATCCCGACCAGTCGATTTTTTGGATGACAGCGGTGTTCGCGGTGTTGACTACTCTGCTGTCTGGGACACTGCCAGCTTGGCGAGCGGCTCATACTGATCCAGGATTACTGTTGAAAGCTCGCAACACTTTGGGCGGGCGCCGGCGGATCGCCGGCCGCATGTTTGTTCCCATTCAGGTGGCGATGTCGCTGGTGTTGGTAGTGTTGGCACTGCTGATGTCACAAAGCGTGATCAAGCTGCGCAGCGAGAACACCGGCTTCGATTTGGATCACGTAACGATACAAACCTCTCCACTGTATCTCCTGCATCAAAAAGGCGACGCCAAGCTGAACCTCTATCAGCGCATGGTGGACCGCCTGACGGAGATGCCGGCCGTGGATGCGGTGGCGGCCACGTCGCAGACGCCGATGACCGGAGAAAAGATCGTTGCCGATTTCCAGGCGGTGGCCGACGGGCCCAATCCTCCCGAGGATACCAAGTTACCTTATAACGATGTTGGTCCCGGATACTTCCGGACGATGAGGACCCGCATCTTGGCGGGCCGCGAGTTTGAGAAAAATGAGCGTCAACTCGACGTGTGCATCTTGAACCAGTCGGCCGCTGCGTTTTTCTTTCCGCATGAGCAGGCGTTGGGAAGATATGTGCGGAGCAAGGACGCCAAGGAGTTTCCCGATTCGGTAGCCTGCCGCGTGATTGGATTGGCGGAAGACGCTAAGTTTTCTGACATCCGGGAAGGGCCGCCGCGGACTATCTACCTGCCCTTATCGACGCAACGAATCGATAATCTGGGAAACCTGGTGTTCTTGATACACTCGCGCACAAAGGCGCAAGCCGTTGCGGCTTTTCGCAAAGCGCTTGCGGAAATTGCGCCCACGGTGCCGTTAGTGATCTTCGTTACGCTGCGCGAACAAATGGACGCTGCGTTGGGGAGTCAAGAATTGATCACCCTGCTAGCAAATTTCTTCGGCGTGCTGGCACTGCTATTGAGCGCACTAGGATTATATGCGCTCCTCTCTGCAGGCCTGGCACAAAGGACTAGCGAGCTTGGTGTACGCATGGCCCTGGGCGCGACGCGCGCGATGGTGCTGCGGATGGTCTTAAGGGAAGCGTTCGGATTGCTGAGCTTGGGACTCTTGTTGGGTACAGTTGCGTTGCTCTTCACAACGCGGTTTGTATTAGCGATGCTCTACGGTGTTTCGGCTTACGATCCTTCGACGCTCGCCGGCGTGGCTGGAACTTTGGTGATCGTAACCATTCTAGCGGCAATGGTGCCCGCGCTACGTGCCGCCACCACGGACCCCATCGAGGCTCTCAGGGCAGAGTAGATTTGGCACCGCCTCGCTTGTGCACCACTGACGGCTATGATTTCTTCCTGGAAAATCAAATACGCGCGCAATTTGCCCATCCGCTTTCTTCAACGGCTGTGCGCTTGGCGCGGCAAAAACAGCGACAGCGAGAACTGCAGCTCGGAGTTAATTTGGGAGGCCAATCTTGGAGCACTTCTGGATTGCCGACCATCCATTTGTGACTCGGCGGACCTGATGCACTTCCGCCGGCTTAGGGCAGGTGCACGTCAAGGGCGTAAATTTCCTGGGTGGCGGCACTGCGCAAGACCAGAGGCGACTCATCGGGAGCCAAGCCCCACCAATTGGTGAAGAATCCGGTCGGGCGGAATCCGAACAACCGCCGCATGTCTTCGACGTTCTTGATCTCCTCAAGCTTCCGGTCGCTGATACGTACTCTAACCAGCTTATTACCCAACCCGAAGTGAATATATTGGGAATCTCGAGACCATTCCGGCCAGGAAATAAAATTCGCTTTTGCCAGCTCGGTAGTCTGATGCGTCTTCCAATCGAAAAGCATGAGCCGTTGATTGTCCGCATGAAGTCCGGCCAAGTAGCGGCCATCAGGCGAGGACCGCGGCGACCAGAGTCCCTCAGTCCCGGGAATGATGGAGGCCACATGTGTTTTCAAATCCACAACATGAAGGCCGTTGGTGCGCAGAGCTCCCAACTGGCTGATGGGTGACTCTCCGAAAATGATGGAATTCCCGTCCGCAGACCAAGCCGGATCGTTCTGCACCGGTTCCTGAGGAATTATTTCCTCACTGCCGCCCCCGTCGCCCGAAACAACGTATATCTTGAACGCCTGCCCTTCCGTGGCCGCTACATACGCAATTCTTTTTCCATCCGGCGACCATGTCGGAAGCGCAGCGCGTATAGGAGAGAAAGAAAGCTGCAGGCGTTCGCTGCCATCAACTTTGCTTTTCCACAAAATACCTTCCGGGTAAGTTATATAGGCAGCCCACTGACCGTCCGGCGAAAATCTTACTTGTTCGGCCGAGAAACCATTCATAAAGGGCACAAACTGGCCGAGCTTCGTGTCGTAACGCAGGAGTTCGCCGTGGGGCTGCTCGCCAACCACGAAGATCTTTTTGCCGTCCTTGCTCGGTAGCGGAGCCCAGTAGTTGAGAGGTCCGGTTGTCAGCCGCGTTGGGTTGGACTCCGATTTTTGAAATAGTTCCCTTTCGCGGATGGCCCAAATGTCCGTTCGGCCCTCGCTGTTTGCTTGAAACACAAAGTAATTTCCGTCCGGAGTCCAGTTGCCACAACAGGAGGTGATGGCCTTCAGACTGGGCAGAAGAGGACGGGCAGACGTTCCATCCATCGAAACTTCCCACAAGGAACTCAGAGTAGCGTGCGGATCGTAGACCGAGAACCGGATGCGGTGTCCATCCAGTGAAACGCGAGGCCACCATATACGCCCTGGCACGGTCGCGAGCTTGCGTTTATCACCGCCGTCCAGCTTTGCCGAGTACAAATCCGATTCGTCGGCGTAAACGACCCTTGAGCCGTCCGGCGACCATGTCGCGTCCTGAGCGAAGATATCCGCCAGGCGACGCGGTGATCCTCCAGGAAGGGGCAGAACCCATAAAGTATTTAGGTAGGAATTCGACGAGGTCGGAATCCCGATGAGCAATTCCGATCCCCTCGGCGAAATGTCGTTGATGTACATGTTCTGAAGTCCGCTCGTGAGCGGAACCGCTTGCCCGCCGGAGGTAGAGACCTGCGAAACGCCCGGGCCCGTTTCCCAAAAGTAAAGCCTCGAGCCGTCGGTGACGATGGCTGACGGGATGCCGTCGGGAGAAAAAGTGTCAGGTTTCTCGCGACCATCGTTGGTGATCTGGGCCAAAGACAGGATTCCGGGCGGAGGAGACGCGCGCATCGACAAAAAAATGAGCGTCACAGCCACGATGACACCTGCGCCGAACAACGTCAGGGCCCATCGTTTTGAGGAAATTGCTGTCGCGGAAACTGGTTTCGCGACAGCACTGTCCATCGGCAGGCCTGTCGAAGCTGCGGTTACCGTTAGATGGGTACCTGTCGGGGTTGCGGCGGCGGTTTCGGAGATTGCAGGCGCCCACGATCCCGAAGGCGCCGCTCCGGAATCCATATCGCGCTTTAACCGCTTCAAGTCGGTGAGAATATCCGACGCCGACTGGTAGCGCAGGTCACGATCCTTTTCCAGGGCTTTGTTGATGATGTCTTCCACTTTAGCGGGAAGATCGGGGTTCAGCCGCAGCGGGGTTGTGAACGGCCGATTGAGGATGGCGTCAGAGATGAGGCCGGAAGTTGCGCCCCGGAAAGGCAACGTGCCGGTCATCATCTCGTACAGCACCGCGCCGAAAGAGAACAAGTCGGTTCGCGCGTCCAATTCCTTACCGCGAATCTGCTCGGGAGACATATAGGCGACGGTTCCCAAAGTGCTGCCTGGGCTGGTTAAGTGATCCGGGTCCACTTCGCGTGTGGCAAGGGTATCTGCGCCAGAGATGTTTTTCGGCGTGATGATCTTGGCCAAGCCGAAATCGAGGATTTTGGCGTGGCCCCGCCCGATGACGAAAATATTTGCCGGCTTGATATCGCGATGAATCACACCTTTCGCGTGGGCCGCGCTCAACCCGTCGGCAATGTCGATTCCCAGCGATAAAACAGCGTCAACATCCAAGGGTTTTCCGGCGATGCAGTGCTTCAGTGTAGCGCCGTCAAGATACTCCATGGCAATAAACGCTTCGTCATCGTGATTTCCAATTTCATAGATGGTACAGATGTTGGAATGATTCAAAGACGAAGCTGCTCGCGCTTCCCGGCGAAAACGCTCCAACGCTTGAGGATCCCGCGCAACGTGATCAGGGAGGAATTTGAGAGCGACGAAGCGGCCGAGATTGGTGTCCTCCGCCTTATACACGACACCCATGCCGCCGCCACCGAGTTTCTCTAAAATGCGATAGTGAGAAATGGTTTGGCCAATCAGGGACCGGGCTTCGGGCATGGCCAGAGATGTTAGGTGGGCTTACCGAGCAAGTCAACGAACGCGACGACAGTCGCATTTATTTCATCACGCAAGCCAAGATCGCGCTGCCAACATTTCGATGTTCACCAACCAGAAAAATCTCTGTGTTCGGGCTTAGCGACCGACCATTTTTTGCAGATTTTCCGGGTAGCGCGCCCCTTGCACAGTGATCTTCGAAACGGCGCTCTCGATTTCACGAAGGTCGTCGGACGTGAGCTCGACTGAAACTGCGCCGATGTTTTCTTCGAGGCGAGCCAACTTGGTTGTCCCAGGGATCGGAACAATCCATGGCTTCCGGGCCAGCAGCCAGGCCAGCGCGATCTGCGCAGGTGTGGCCTTCTTTTTTTCTGCGAGCTTGCCAAGCAGATCAACCACGCCTTGATTTGCTTTGCGAGCCTCTGCGGTAAAGCGAGGAACTATATTACGGAAATCGGTGCTATCGAACTTCGTATTCTCGTTGATCTTGCCGGTAAGAAAACCCTTACCAAGTGGGCTAAATGGAACAAATCCGATCCCGAGCTCCTCCAGCGTTGCTATCACTTCCTCTTCAGGTTCTCTGAACCACAGCGAGTATTCGCTCTGCAGCGCAGTTACAGGCTGAACCGCGTGCGCGCGACGGATGGTTTGCACGCCTGCTTCAGAAAGACCGAAGTGCTTCACTTTGCCTTGATGGATCAAGTCCTTCACGGCTCCCGCGACGTCTTCGATGGGCACGTCAGGGTCAACGCGGTGTTGGTAGAAGAGATCGATGGTGTCGGTCTTGAGGCGCTTGAGCGAAGCCTCGGCAACCTCCTTGATGTGCGCCGGCCGACTATCCAGTCCCGCCTGCTTGCCGGTGTGCGGATCAATTTTGAACCCGAACTTAGTGGCGATCACCACTTGCTCACGGAAAGGAGCGAGCGCTTCGCCCACCAGTTCTTCGTTCGTGTACGGGCCATATATTTCTGCGGTATCGAAGAACGTGACGCCGCGTTCGACGGCCGCCCGAATCAGTGAAATTCCGTCCTTCTTGTCCACGGCGGGCCCGAGGCCGAAGCTCATTCCCATGCAGCCAAGTCCGAGGGCCGAGACCTCCAAGTTACTCTTTCCAAGTTTGCGTTTCTGCATTGATCCCTCCCTGCTGCCGCAACGATACAACGCCTGAGCCGGGGTCGCAATTGAGGCCCGAATCTAGCGGACGAATTCACATGTGAAAATCAATCGCGTAAGGCGTCGGCTGGATCAGTGCGTGTGGCGCGCCAAGCCGGTATGAAGCACGCAGCCAACGTAGCGACCGTCATCACCGCGAAGGCTGCGCCGAACGCGCGTGGGTCGCGCGGGCTCACGTGGTAGAGAAGGTTTCCCATTAATCGCGTCAATGCGACGGCCACTGCGGCGCCAAGAAGCACCCCTCCGGCCATTAACGCTAAGCCGCGCGATAGCACCAGCTGCACCAGATTCGAAGCGCCCGCGCCAAGCGCCATGCGCAGCCCAAGTTCGCGCGTGCTTTGCGACACTGCGTAGGCCATCACGCCATACAATCCGATTACCGCGAGCAGCAGCGCCAAGCCACCAAGGACGCCGACTAAAGTTACGGCCACCAGCTGCGGCGATGTCGAGCGATCCAGCTGCTCTTGCAGCGTGATGAGTTCGTACGGGGACAGGCTCGCGTCCAGCGCATGCACCTCGCGAGCTAAAGCCACCGCTACCGTTTCCAGGCTCAGCGGCGTTCGAATAAATAATGCCGCCCCAACGGAGAAGTTCTGACGCCGCGGCACATAGAAAAAGGGTTTCGCTGTCTCCCGAACGCTGCGGTACTTAGAATCTTTTGCCACGCCGACTACCTGCATCCATCGGTCCTTCACTTGAACGCGTTCGCCGACCGGATTTCTGCCGTGCCAATATTGTGCCGCCATCGTTTCATTCACGATGGCTACCAGAGCACCTCTTTCGTCGTCCGCACGAGTAAATTCGCGGCCGGACACCAAAGGGATCCCCATGGTCGCGAAATAATCCGGACCGACTTCGTTGTACTCCACCGTCGGGCGTTCCTCGGGTGGAACTTCAAAGCCATCCACGGCAATCGGCGTGGAAGAAAAACTTCCATAGCTGAGCGGTGTCATGCGCGCCAAAGCCGCGGACTCAACTCCCGGCAGTGCCTCGACGCGATCCAGTAGCTGGTCCTGAAAATTCTCCGCGCGCTGCGCATCGTATCCCGCCGACACCAAATCGACGGCGGTGAACAGTACTTCATGCGTCGAAAAACCGGGATTGGAGGTTCTAATTTTCTGCAGGCTCTGTATCAAGAGCCCAACGCCCACCAACAAAACGAAACTCAGCGACACTTGCATTATAACCAGACCGGAGCGCACCCACGCTCTTCCCCGGCTCCCGACAACACCTGCGCAGTCGGCTTTCAACGCGCCGGAGAGATCGATCTTGCCGGTCTGCATTGCGGGAACCAGCCCCAGCAGAATTGTCGCAAGCAGGCAAACCCCGGCGCTCAATAGCAAAACGCGCCAGTCAATTTCACCCGGTAAATGCATGGCCACGCCAGCCCGCGCCGGAAAAAGCAAGATCAGCGCGTGACGGCACCAGTGCGCAACGAGCAGTCCGCCGGCTGCGCCAAAAGCTGACAGAATCAGCGCTTCCGTGAAGAGTTGCTTCACGATGCGCCCACGGCCCGCGCCGATCGCCAGCCGCACGGTCATTTCATGGCGGCGCGCAAACGATCTGACCAGCAGCAGATTCCCGACGTTTGCGCAGGCGATGAGCAGCACAAAAACGACTACCGCGAGCATGATTTCGAGCGTGGGAAGCAAAGTGCCCGCGTTGTTGAAGGGCGTTTGCCATAAGGCCCACAGTTTTACGCTGCGGCCGCGATTGCTTGCCGGATAATCGTCTTCCAAACGCTTTGCTACCGAGGAAGTTTCTGCTTGTGCCTGCTCCAGCGTGACGCCAGGTTTGAGTCGTGCAAAAGCTTCAATCCAACGCGCGTCGCGAGCCTCCAATTTGTAGCCGCCGGATTCAAACACTTCCTCCATCGACGTTGGAACCCAAAACTGCATGCCCCAGCCGACAAAGGTTCCGTAAAATCCCTGAGGAGCAACACCCACAATGGTGTGCACCACACCGTTGAGTCGCTGGGTTTTCCCGATAATTTGCGGATCGCCATTGAAGTGCCCCTTCCATAGCTGGTAGCTGATCACCGCCACGGCATGGGCGTTCCGTCCTGAGTCTTCGCCCGGCTCGAATCCGCGGCCGAGAATCGGACGGACGCCGATGGCATCAAAATAATTGTCGGATACGATGCTCCCTATAGTGCGCTCGGCGCGGTCACCGATACTGAGAGTAGTTCCGGTGATTTTGCTCACAAAAAATGAATCAAAAAGCGTGCAGCTCCTCCGCAAATCGACGAAATCCGGCCAGGAAAGGCCCGTATGACCGGCTTCGCCGCGTGCCGTTCCTGTAAGAGCGAGCAGCCGCTCCTGGTGGGTGACCAGCGGGTACGGACGGAATAAAATTCCTTCCACCCAACTGAACACCGCGGCGTTTGCGCCGATGCCTAAGGTCAAGCAAAACATCGCCAGCATAGAAAAACCCGGATCGCGCCGCAGTATGCGCAAGCCAAATCGCAGGTCTTGAAGAGTGGTCTCGATCACAGGCAGTCCTCGTTGGTCGCGGTAGAGCTCCTTGGTTTGCTCGACACCGCCGAAGCTGCGCAGTGCCTCACGCCGGGCATCCTCGGCGCTCATGCCTTTGCTCAGGTTCGCTTCCACGGCCATCTCCAGGTGCGAACGCAATTCTTCGTCCAGGTCATTTTCCAGATGTTGCCGCCGGAAGGGTGCAGCGAGCCTGTGAAGGAGCATGCGGAAAAATTCGCGCATAGGCTAGGTGGTCCTTAGAACCCGGTTGATCATCGCGGACATGCGGCCCCAGCTTTCCACTTCCTCGTCTAGCTGTTTGCGTCCGGCGCGGGTCAGCGAGTAATACTTGGCCTTGCGGTTATTTTCTGAAACGCCCCATTTGGACGCGATCAGGCCGCGTTGCTGGAGACGCAGCAGCGCGGGATAGAGCGTTCCCTGGTTAAGTTGCAGTAAGTCTTTAGAGATCTGTTGTATCCGCATGGCGATTCCGAAGCCGTGCATCGGCCCCAGGGAATCGAGCGTCTTTAACACCAACAAATCCAGTGTTCCCTGCAGAACTTCGCTTTTGGAAGAAGGCATACGCTCCTTTAGACGCCCAACATGAGAAAAGGAATGGTACCAATTTACTCTTGGCTGTCAACGGACGTTTTGCGCGAGAATCCTCTGCGCTTCAGCTATGAATGCTTCCTGGAAAATCAAATACGCACGAAATGATTCGCCATCGTGTATGAGGACGCTAGCGGGTGGCACACGGAAGTTCTCGGCGATTAGGTAGAACAAGTCCCATCCCGTTTCGATAGGCTCATCGAAGCGCGAAGAAAGTTCTTTCTCATTACGTGAATCGCCGCGGAAAGATGTTCCCAGAGAATTGACCACCCGTGGACGCGCTGTCTCTGCGGCTCATGGCGAGGGACGATGGGACAGTCAGGGGTCAGAAATAGTGACGGTTCTGAAATCATCCAAAAGTTTACTTGTCCGGGTCCCCTACTAACCAGATGAGCGCCCAAGATTAGACTGGCCGGTTCAGCATTTTGCTGTTAGGGTGCGCCTTAAACTCAATTAGAGGACTCGCTAATATGGATGACTTCAAGCGATTCAGTTTGCTGCTCATACTATTTGTCGCGTTGCCAATGGTGACGGTGGCGCAAGCGACAGGGGCCAATCCGAACTCGCCTCCGCCACTCGGAAAGCTGGTCGATGTGGGCGGCTATAGAGTGCATCTGTATTGCACGGGCTCCGGAAGCCCCACCGTCGTCATTCTGGGTGCAGGATTTTCTTTCGATTGGGGTCTGGTTCAACCAGAAGTCGCAAGCATCACTCAGGTATGCTCCTATGATCATTCCGGAAGCGCTTGGAGTGATGACGGCCCAACAGACTCATGTTCGCTGCGCGTGAGCGAAATTCACGAGGTACTAAAGAACGCGGGAATCAAAGATCCATATGTGCTCGTTGGGCACTCATTAGGTGCCTTGGTCGCGCGCCTCTATGCCGGGCAGTACCCAAACGACGTGGCGGGCCTGGTTTTCGTCGATCATGCAATGGCGATGATAAATCGTCGTTCACCGTCTGGAGGGGCGACAATGGGCCCGCCACCGATGTCACCAGCGCCACCGCCTCCTGGCGGCGTAAAGATGGCAGCAGGAATGGAAGACGACTCGAACTTCGGCAAGCTCTCGGCCCGCGATCGCGAATTTCATCTTTGGGCGAGTAAACAGGTCCGCGGCAAAGCAGATTCGCCCGGCAAGCTACCCGGCGGCCTCGACATGTTACTGGATTGTGTGGCACAGGCCGACGCTATCGGCAAAAACCAAAGTCATCCACTCGGGGACAAGCCGCTTGTTGACATTGGTGCCGGTAACGCGCCCCCGATACCTGCCCCGGCCGCGGAGCAGTGGCGCACTAAGTACACGGAGCTGCATAGCAAGCTGTTGTCCCTGTCGGTAAACAGCAAGGAGCTCGTCGCAGAGAACAGCGGCCACTTCATCATTATCGATAGGCCTGATGTGGTTATCGATGCGATCGGTCAAGTCGTGCAGTCAGTCCGCAATAACAATAAGCTTTAACAAGCTTTAACGCACGCCTTGTGCCCGATTGATGTCTTAACGACGCCGACCTCGCGACGGCCCGAGTAAACAGAGCTCGGACCGAAGGAGGCCGAGATGCAAATTATAGGATGTGATTTACACGCTCCCGTTCAGGAGGTTATGGAGAGTTCACAGACTCTTCAAGAACTCGATGATGGCGTTTTGCTCGGGGCGCTTCAACTTTTCAAATTGCTTGATGACGTGGCCAGCCTCACCACTATGTCGGGTGATAGCGTCGAGAAGTGTTAGGGAAGCCCCGTCATGCATCAGTCGTGGGCGCAAGCGCACGCCCCACAAAGGAGCGGTGCGAATCTTGTTACGGCTGCTCTCAAAATCTTGTTTTGAAAGATACCCGGACATCTGTTGGAAAACTTGGTGTCCATAATGCTCGCGCGTGGCCTGCAAGATACCGTCACCGGTGCCCACGTCGTGCATCAGGAAATCGCCATACGGGTGCAAGGTGATGGAGCCTAGAGCGGCGGGAATGGTAAACGTGCCGCCATTGATCTTTGTTCCCGCGGGCGCAGTGGTCAGCGTTTCAACATGGCAGGACCCACAACCGATTTTCTCGAACAAGCCCAGGCCCTTATTCGCAGCCGCACTGCTGGCGAGCGCTGCATCGCGCGCGGGCGCCTTGGTGGCGCGAATGAAGCGGGCGAAGTGGTCAATGTCGGAAAGGCCGTCCGGGCCCGTCGTGTCATTCGGCTCGGGCACGGTGTTGCAAAGATTGGTTACCTCATTGGGTTGCAGGCGATTGGTGATGCCCATCTCGTTGAGGTACGCGTCGCCGGCGAACGATAACAGGCTGGTATGCTGATCTTTCCAGCCGAAGCGGCCCACGCCCATCTGTCCGGGCGCTTCCACGACGGGGACATAGAGAATCTGACCGCAGATTTTCCCATGCGACGATTTGCATTGTTGCTTGGAAAGGTCAATGAGGGTTTGATCGGCAACGGCCTCAATGAAGCCATCGCCCAAAAGATTCACCGAGAGCCGGAATGTGCGGATCGTCTCGGTCTCTGGAACGCGTTCCTGAATTTCCTTGTCGGGAAACACCGCATTGGGGCAAATGGCGCGATCATTCACCAGCGAGCGGCCGGTAACCACCTCTGCTCCATGAGCGATTGGAATGTCGGGAGTGCGAAAGTGTCCGTCCGGGCCCTGATGGCCGACCCGCAATTCCGTTACCTGCGACGCGCCGCCGGACACGGGACTCTGGTGGCATTCGCCGCAGGACTGTGCATTGTACAGCGGTCCAAGACCATCACTCAGCTGCTCGACTCCCTCGAACTTCACCTGGTCAGCCTGATGAGTTGCATCATCGACTATGCCGTTGGTTCTGTTGTCAAAGCCAGTTGGGGCCTCTGGAAAACGCGTGGCGGTGGAAATTAGAGCAACGCTTAGGGCAACCGCTGCGATGAAGATCCTCATGGGTTCTCCTTCCTTAAGCGGATTAGGCGTGGACTTAGGTTCTAAATAGCACTTTACGCGCGTGCGGCAAAGGTCAAAGATTAAATGGCTGCCCATCAAGACACTATGGCGGGGTTAACGGTGCCTTGCCTCCTTCAGGCAGGGATCGCGTGCTGCAACGGAAGGCCGACGCGGCGCGACAGGTCCTGAAAACGTGGGTTGGACCGCAAGCTGTCCATGCTCGGATCCAGGTGAAGATAGATAAGCCAGTGGGAGTGTTCTTCGTAGGATTTCTCCAGGTATTCAATCGCGCGGTCATCTTCTCCCAAGCCAATGTGGATTCCGGCGAAGAAGTAAGGTGCAACATATTTTTGCTTTGTCAGGTTGGTCAGATCATCGAGGATCTGGATTGCTTTCTCTCTCTTGCCCGCGGTAGCGAACGTTTGCGCCAAGGCCGCGTTCATCAGAGGACTGCCGCCAGACAGCTTCACGCCCTTCTCACCCTCATCGATGGCCAGTTCATAGCGGCCCATTTTCATGAGTAACAGGCCCAGAACCCAGTACGTGACTGGATAATTTGGGTCCAATTCGACAGTTCGCCGGAGTTGTTCTAGGGCGTCGTCGTATCGACGGGCCATGTAGAAGTCCCGTCCGATAGCCACGCTGATAATGAGGGACAACGGATCGAGCTCTTGGCTGTTTTTTATCCTCCCGATAGCTTCCACGTGGCGGCCCATAGTCATCAAATACTCGGCGTACCAATGACTGGCAGTCGGATGGGCTGGATTTAGTGCCAGGCTCCGTTCAAATTCCCTCTGAGCCTCTTGCCACTGCCAATCGTGAAGCCACAACAAGGCTGCCAGTGGCGTGTGGGCTTCGCCGAGATTCGGATCGAGCCGCAGCGCCCTCATCGCGGCCATTTTGCCCTTAGGGAACGCTTCCTTCGGCGGCAGATAACTATTCCACCCCAGAAGCACGTACGAATCGGCCAGACCCGTATATGCGAGAGCGTAGCCGGGATCCTTCTCGACCGCTTGCTGAAAGTATTCGATCGCTTTGTAGAATCCGTCCTCGGTCCACCTGTTCCAATGATGACGGCCTTTTAAGTAAAGCCGGTAAGCCCCGGCATCGTCCGTTTGATGTTTGGTTAGCCGCTTTTTTTCTGCCCGGGTGAGCTTCAACCGCAATTTTCCTGATATTTCGTTGGAAATTTCGTCTTGAATCGCAAAGATATCGCCAGGCTTGCGATCGTATTGCGCGCCCCACAATTGAGACCCGGTCGCCACATCGACTAACTCGGTCCCAATGCGCAAAGATCCACCGCTCTGCATTATTCTTCCGGTGAGAACGGCGCGCACATTAAGTTCCCGACCGACAGCTTGCGGATCAATTGGCCGGCCCTTATAGCGAAACACTGTGCTCTGGGCTATCACTCGCAGTTTTGGAACGGTCGCCAGAATATTGATAAGACTGCCCGCGATTCCGTCACTGAGGTATTCGTTCTGCGGGTCGCGACTAGCGTTTTCGAAAGGCAAAACTGCAAGCGAGTCGATGATCTTGGAGACCCGCTCGGAGCGGACGGCACCGGTTTGCGGCGTCGAATTCCGTGCCGTGAGCTTCCCGGTGGAATGTAAATGACTCGTGGTCGATCTCAGAATGGGTGGCGCGAATTTGTTCGCGGATATCCCGACTGTGTCATTGTCTCGCTCCAATCGTTGGAGATCAGCGCGGATGTCAGCGGCGTGCTGATAGCGTTGGTCCCTATCCTTGTGGAGTGCCTTGTTGATGATTTGTTCAAGCCTCGGCGAAATATCGGGATTGATACTTCGCGGGGGAACAGGAGAGCGCGTTAGAACGGCCTCAATAATCCTGCCACCGGTGCCGCCGCTAAACGCTTGACGCCCCGTTGCCATTTCATACAACAAAAGACCGAGTGAAAAGATATCCGTGCGCTGGTCGAGATTGTCTCCGCGGACCTGCTCTGGTGACATATAGGAAGGAGTGCCGCTTATGATTCCTGCGATCGAAGAAGAACCTGGCAGTTCGCCGCCGAAATCTGCGCCCGTTCGCGCAACCCCTTTGGGGACAAGTTTTGCCAGGCCAAAATCGAGCACCTTCGCCTGTCCACGCTTGGTCACGAAAATATTCGCGGGTTTGATGTCGCGGTGGATTATTCCTTGGGCGTGCGCCGCATCCAAAGCATCCGCTATCTGGATACCAAGTTTCAGCGTTTCTTCGAGAGGAAGCGCCGTCCCATGGATGTGACTGCGCAGCGTTTCGCCGTCAATGAACTCCATGGCGATGAAACCTCGGCCATGCTGCTCACCAATGTCGTATATGGTGCAAATGCCCGGATGATTTAGAGCCGATGCAGCTCGCGCCTCGCGATGGAACCGCTCCAACGCTTGCGCGTCTTGCAGCATGTTATCTGGCAGGAATTTCAGCGCAACCGCGCGGTTCAAACGGGTGTCGACGGCCTTATAGACCACGCCCATTCCCCCGGCACCTAGTTTTTCTATGATGCGAAAGTGAGAGATGGTCTGGTCAATCATGGCTGAACCGACTCTTCAGAAAGCGGCCGTGCAGGTCACAATGTCTTGTCGTTCAAGCGCGGATTATACGCTGAAAAACTGCGCAGCTAAGGGGAGGGCTACTACTGCAGCGGCGACCACGCCCGGCATTCCAACACGCTTACCAGAGGGGTTAGAGCAGGGTCGAAGCCAGGAACGCTGCGGGGGAAGAATTCGGCAAGTCACGCTGCAAAAAGTTTGTGGGAACGCAGCGCGATATTCCCTGCGGCTCTTTTCGCAAACGCCCTTCTTGAGAACATCGCTGGTTTTTCCGGCCACAACTCCGCCCGCGTGCAGGAGGACGACATTACCCTCCTGGTCCTCGATTTTCGCTAGGGTGTTCGATCAATCACCACGGCCAAGTAGTGCCGTCGTAGCCCAGGAATTTCCCGGTCAGTTCCATCGGATTCCCTGCGAGCACCTTTCGCATGCCTCCGATGCTCTGCTCCGGCGTCAGCGCCGCGTTCGCGCCTCCCATATCCGTTTGCACCCATCCCGGGCTGAAAATCACCACGCTGATTCCCCGCGGCTCGACTTCTTTCGCCAGGATCGACATCGTCATGTTTAACGCCGCTTTGCTTGTCCTGTATTGATAGGCGATCCCAAACCCGATCGTGGATCCCAACGCTTGCAGTGAGCCCATCCCTGAACTGATCGCGACGATCTGTTTCCGTTTGCTTGCCGCGACGTTTTCGATCAGCGCCTCTGCGACCCGGATCGCTCCCAGCACGTTTGTTTCGAAGGACTCGCGCCATCCAGCAAAATTGAGTTCGCCAAGTGTGATTCCGTTTCGCGTATAAATGGCCGAGTTCAGGACGAGCAAATCTATGGGCTTGCCGCGCAGAGTTTCCGCTAACTGTTTAACTGATTCATCGCTCGTCACATCCAGGGCATGTAATGACACATTCTTATTTTTTGCTAACTGTTGCAATTCCTCGATACTTTTCGGATTGCGCGCGGTCGCAATCACGTCCCATCCGTCCGCCGCATATTGTCGCGCAAATTCCAACCCTAGTCCGCGATTTGCACCGGTAATCAAAATACTCGACATGATCGGTCTCTCCTCAGTGCGCACATTCCTGGCAGAACGGGAGCAGGCGGAAGTTCCGGCGGATATCCGTTCTAACGCACGCTCATTTGATGCTCTATGCCATTTTTCGTCACCTTGGAAGCGTTGTGCAGGAAGCGTTGAAAACCCCGTAATTTGGCTTGGGATGAGGAGTTACCGCCCTTGATTCGGAGACCTATTTGGATGAGCTAGCAATGTCCACCAACGGCACAGCAGAAAATTCCGGAGAGGGCTATTCCAGCTCTACAATTTGCATTGAAAATTGTCAGTCATCATCGTCTTCGCAGTCACGGCGATAATGCCTGCAAGCGCTGGGTGCCTTTTACTTCGGCGGCTGTCCAGGAGGGTTTTCGCTTGTGGGCGGCACAATCCCCTTCAGTCGCAAATAGGTCACCATGTTCCCATAGTGCTCATCCGTGTGCGCCGTATTGAGCGAGAACAAGGTGAGCTTCGCGATGTTGAAGTTCATGAATTTCACCATCAGGCTGCCTTTTGCATCGGTCATGCTGTCAAACGCCTTGTTGCAGTACGCAACTCCGTCCTTGAGCGCGGCCACAAGATCGGCCTTTGAGGTCTTCGTTTTTTCGATATCCTTCGCTGGGTTTGCTTCACCTATGGCTAGCGAGCAGAACATGTATGAAGCGTCGGCCACATGGCCAACGAGCTGCCCAAAACTGCGAACCTCCGGTGTCGGCTTGTAGGAGTAGTTCTCTTCCGGCATTTTCTCCGCCCCACCGACGACCGCGTTGCTCACAAATGAGTAGAAACCTTTTTCGCTCGCAGTAATCGGGTTGGCTGGCGGAGCGGACTGTGCCTGTGACTTGTCCTGCCCGAGTAGAGCAACGGGAACCGTCATCAATGCAGCAAACACAAGACAGCGTCTTTTGTTCATAGTCATAAGGAACTCCCTTCCGAACACCTCGCAATCTACTATACGAATGAAGCACCAAATTGTTACGAGATATCTGCGATGGTTCTGCACTGAATGAGCGAAGGTGAGGAAAGCCATAACCAGGAATTCGCGGCTTAGTCCTGGTCGCTTATTCGGAAGCTATGGCGAACAGCAAACCAGCAAACCGCCTCGTTGACAACCGCATAAATTGGCTTAGGATGAGGAGTTACCGCCCTTGATTCGAAGACTTATCTGGATGAACTAACAATGTCCACTAACGGTACAGCTACGCAAAGTGCTTCAGAAAATTCCGAAGAGGGCTTCTACCGCATCGGCGAGGTCAGCCGCCTCACGGACGTAAAGCCCTTTGTGCTGCGCTACTGGGAGAGCGAATTTCCCATGCTCGATCCGGTGAAGAGTCCCAGCGGGCACCGCCTGTACCGCCAGGAAGACCTGGACATGGTCTTCAAGATCAAGCGCCTGCTATACGACGAAGGCTTCACCACCGAAGGCGCGCGACGCCACCTGCGCGAACAAGCCGGGATGGATAACGGAGCGGGCGGTGGCTTTGCTCCCGCTGAAGACACGCCGCAAATTCTCAGCCGAAAAATGTTGCTCGATCTCCGCGATACGCTGCGCGCTTTCTTGACGCTCCTCGAAGGCCGATGATAGCCTTGAGTTCCCAGGCTACGACAAATCATTTCCAACCGGTCGGGACGTAGCGAAGCCTGGTATCGCGCACCCTTGGGGTGGGTGAGGTCGCTGGTTCGAATCCAGTCGTCCCGACCATTTATCGCTTAATTTCTATCCTTAATCTGAATCACGCGGGTAACGAAAGTTAGACTCGCATCGCCTACTCTCCCCGTCACCTCCCAACAGCCCGCAGTGGGGAATATCAGTGCAGTCGATTGAAATCCTATATCACCGTAGCCATCGGGAATATGTGCGCGCAAAGATGGCGCGGCCCCATCCAATCTTTTTCCTTCGATGATTAATTTGCCTCGCACGCTCCGCCACCATGGAAACTTCATGCCCAGCGAGCCGTCCGGGTCCACGGAGCCCGGCCCATCCGGACGAAACTCCACCGTTCCGTTAGGCCAGAGCGTTGTCCATAACTTTCCATTTCCATACAAGTTCGAGTTATCGCCGGGATTGTGATTTGGCACATGGTGGGTAAACGCACCGGGAGGCTCGCTTCCGTTTGGAAGTGTGACGGCGCAAGTAGGCAGGGTCGCGTGGCCTGATGTTCGGTTTTGCGCGCACAGCGGCCTGGCGGCGCAGAAAAGGGCAGTAGACAGGAGCAAGATAAGAGGTGACGTGCAACTCATATCATTCCACTCTCCTGAAGGGAAAAAGCGCTGGGAGGAACAAGGAATGTTACTCTCCCGATTCGGCGCAGCACAAGACCGCCACATGTTCCGCCAAGACGATTCCGCAGTGATTTTACTTATTTGGCAATAAGATTCTGCCGTCGAGGTATGGAACTTTGTCTGTTGTCCCGGTGTCAAAGAATACGAGGCCCCGGCAGGGGTGTGAAGGGAGGTCCCATGCTCGAAGCGCGGGGACTCTCCAAGTCGTACGGTTCTGTGCCAGCGGTTCGCGATATTAATTTCTGTCTGATGCCCGGGCAGGTGCTGGGATACCTGGGCCCAAACGGCTCGGGAAAAAGTACCACGGTAAAGATGCTCATTGGCCTGCTGGAGCCGTCGCAGGGCCATGTTCTGTATGGCGGGCAAGACATCCACACCGATCTTGCAACGTACCGGAAACGCCTGGGCTACGTTCCAGAGGAAGCCAATCTTTATCCGTATTTGAGGGGCGAAGAATATCTTGAGATGGTGGCGATGTTGCGCGCCATGCCCGAAGTTCGCAAAAGAAGAACGATACGTTCTCTGTTGCAGCTGTTCACCCTGTGGCCGCATCGACATGTGACCCTGGGCTCCTATTCCAAGGGCATGCGGCAACGCATCATCCTGATCGCCGCGCTGATGGACAACCCCGATGTTCTGATTTTGGATGAACCGCTGTCCGGCCTCGACGTAACTTCCGCACTCATCATTAAAAATCTGATCCAAGCGTTGAGCGCCCGAGGTAAAACGATTTTTTATTGTTCGCACATTCTTGAGGTGGTGGAAAAAGTCTGCTCACATTTGATTATTCTCAGGAAAGGGCAAGTCATAGCTCAGGGCCCGACGACTGCAGTTCGCGAACAGATTGGCAATTCTTCTTTGGAGGGCGTGTTCCTTCAACTTGTGGAAGAGCGAGATGTGTCGCAGGTTGCGAATGAAATTGTCGACGTGGTGATCTCCGCTTGATGCGGCGCGCGACAAAATTCCTGCGCAGGCGCTGGAGAAGCTTCCAGCGAACGCCCTTAGGTGGGCTGTTGCGTCTCTTCGTCGGCCGCATGTTTCATGGGGGCGCGGAAACCGGTTCGGACTCGCTGGGCATGGGCGTAGGAGTACTTGTTATTTTGCTGGCCATGCCGGGGCTGTTGGCCTCGCTTCTGATGCTTGAAGAATATGGATCGCTGATTCGATATTTGCGTGGCGATGGAGTCTTCGATCCATTTGTGGCCACCCTGCCCGACGAATATTTTTTCATCGTGCTTTCGATGTTTGTTACCGGGATCGCGACTCTGTGGCGATGGGACAGCCTATTTCTAGACCGTCGCGATTATATGAACCTAGTGCCCCTGCCGGTCTCTTTGGGCAATATTTTTTGGGCGAATTTTTGTGCCATCGTGGCTTTGGCGGGATGCTTCACGATTGTCGTTAACGCCGTTTCCGTGATTTTGTTTCCCGCGGCCGTGGTGGGCTCCCAGGATTCTCTTTTGTTGCTGCTGCGTTTCGCGGCCGGCCACGCTGTTGCGGTATTTATGGCCAGCGCATTCAGCTTCTGGTTTGTGTTTGCAGTAGCAGGATTATTGTTGGCGCTTCTGCCTCCGGCGATGTTCCAGCGTATTTCGCTGGTCGCCAGATTTGCGATAGCGATCGTTCTGCTTGCTCAGGTCGGCAGCGTATTCACCGTTTCGCGGTTTGTTTTGGATCCATCGCATTATCGAGCGGTGCTGTTGCCCCCATTTTCTTTTTTGGGATTGGCGCGAACTGTTTGGGGCAGGGGCGGAGAGCCGTTGGTAGCGGACATGACCAAAGCAGCGGTCGTCAGCCTGGGCATCGTGATTGTCGTGGCCTCGGTGGCCTACGCTTTGAGTTTTCGCAAAGCATTTATTCGTATTCCGGAAACTCCGGATGCTGGCCCGCTGCCTCGCGCGAAAGTGTCATTTTCGTTCCCTGTGCCCTTATCCACAGCTTTCTTAACTCCGCCGCAACGAGCGTGCTACAAATTTGTCGCAAAGACGCTCTTGCGCAGCGAGGAACACCTGCAAGTTCTAATGGGATTTATGGCCGTTGGAGTAGTCGCGGCTGCAAATGTTCTAGCATCGCCGCACAGTTTCACTTCGATCCTTTCGGGGAACACGCCCTCTCCTGAATTCTTGTCGGTGCCCTTAATTTTGAGCTACTGCCTGGTGATTGGGATTCGATTTGCTTTTGAAATGCCCGTGGATTTGCGAGCGAATTGGATTTTCAGAATTTCGCTGGAACACCGTTGGACGGAAGCTAGAGAAGTCTCTCGACGGGTTCTGCTGGTGTTTTCTCTTTCTTGGCTCGCACCCACCTGTTTTTTTTTGACACTGATATTTTGGGGTTGGGTCGCCGCACTGCTTCACACGGCGGTCGTCATTTTGTGCACCATCGCGCTCGTAGAATTGTCGCTGTTCAAATTTCGCAAGATCCCTTGTACCTGTGTGTATCCGCCTTTTAAGAGCTACTCCGGAGTGATCGCCTTACTCTACCTTTTCGGTTTTTTCGTTTTCACCACATACATCGCACAAATGGAGTATTGGGCACTGCTCAGCCTCTGGCGAGCCATCTGGTTTGTTCCATTATTTCTGGCCGTGGTCTTAGGGCTGCGCGCGCATCGAAAGCAGATGCTGGATATGGACAAGGAACTGGTTTTCGAAGATTTGCCGGCCACTGGGTTTTAGAAACGGATTTGGAACCGCCGGGCGTGTAGCGACCAACTTGAACTTCAAAAATCGCGTATCCTAGTTGTGGACACTGACTTCATACGAATTACACAAACTTATCCCGCCGATGACGCACATACTTTTAACTAACGATGACGGGTACGAAGCACCGGGATTGCGCGCGCTGGCTGCGGCCTTTGAGGGCTTCGCCACCGTCAGCATCGTGGCGCCCAGCCGCGAACAAAGCGGCGCAGCGCAGTCGCTGACGCTGCGCCAACCGATTGTGAGCCATTCCATTGCGGAGCGCGAGTGGGCCATCGACGGCACGCCGGCCGATTGCGTCATCGTGGCGCTGCATAAACTTTTGCCGGAGCGGCCGGACATGGTTATTTCCGGGATTAATTTCGGCGCAAATCTGGGCGAGAACGTGTATTACTCCGGAACCGTGGGGGCGGCGCGGGAAGCTGCGTTGCACCACCTTCCCGCCATTGCGATGTCGCTGTGCTCCAAAATTCCTAAAGTGAGTTTCGAAAATGCGGCGCGCGTGGCCAGGTCGGCGGCGGAGATTATTTCGAAAGAAGGCTTGCCTGACCAGGTGCTCTTGAATGTAAATGTGCCGGAACCGTGGACCGGAGGCGTTTGCTTCACGCGGCAATCGAAGAAAATTACGAGGAATCAGCTGAGCGAAGGCAAAGATCCGCGCGGCCGTTCGTATTATTGGCTATTCGAGCAGAAAATCGATAAGGATGTGGAACCGGAGACAGATTACGCCGCTATTTTTTCAGGCAATGTGTCGATTACGCCGTTGCACCTCGACCCTACGCATACCGAGTCGTTGAATCATTTGTCGCATTGGGCTGAGCCCATTGCTGCCGCGTTTAAACGCGGAAAGTGACAGAATTACGTTTGTTGAGTTATTGAAACAAAACCTGTTCCCTTCAATCACGTCAAATTCTGTTCGATGGCTCGCTCCAGTCGCTCGCTTTCAGTGGCTAGCTTCCGGAGCCGCGGAAATCAGCGCTATGCCGTTCTTTTGCATGGCCGCATTGATGGCTGGGACATCGGTGGAAAGAAGCTCGTGCCATTTGGCGAGCTGCGCGTCGAGTTTTTGATTTAGTTCCGCGAAGACCGCTAGTTCCCCTTCGGTGGGCGCAGTGTCGGCGCTGTCCACCGCGCCTTGCAAATACCCCAGCCAGCTATTCATTTTGGTTGGGTAGTTGAGTTCGTCCTCGCTGGCCTTGGAGTTCACCTGGATCAATTCATCTTCAACGGCGCCAATTTTTTTGCGCAATTCCTTTGACTGTTCGATGACGGCTTTGGCGTTATCTTTGGAGTTCCAGCGCTTTTCGACCAGGTTGAGTTGCACGCGCAAATCGCGAATCGCCAGGATCGAGCGGTTCATCTCTTCCTGGCGGTCGCGCATTTTCAGCATCAGGTCGAATTGTTTCTGAAGGTCGTCCGTGGATGTTTTCAAACGGGGATCCATCTTTACTTCCATTGCGGCCGTGGAAGTCTTTCCGGCGACGGTAAGCCTTGCCTCATATTTTCCCGGCATCACCAGCGGGCCGACGGGATCGCCTTCGTCATAAATGGCCGCGGGAATTTTCACCGGGGGCTGGTAGCGCAAATCCCAGGCGAATAGATTTGGTCCGGCCTTCGCTGGAATGTGCTCGGGCTCCGCATCTCGATCGCCTTCATCAGGCGCTTCTTCCGTCTTTTTTTCTTCGCTGGTAAAAGTGCGAATTACTTTCCCCTGGCTATCCAGAATCTCCAACTTGGCGGGAGTCTTAGGTTCTTCTTTCAGGTAGTAGTACAGCGTTGCGCCGAAAGCGGGGTTTTCCCCGATGGAATCGCGGCGGCGGTTATTGTGACCAACGCGCGATCGCATCACTGTGGAAGGCGCAAACAGCCGCGCATCCTCGTTGGTTACGCCGGCGTTCATCTGGCGGAGCGGGTCGATATTATCGAGGGACCAGAACGCCCGGCCGTGTGTCGCGACCAACAGATCATCGTCATGAATAATCATGTCGTGGACTGGCGTGGTGGGAAGATTCAGTTGCAAGGTTTGCCAATGCGCGCCGTCGTCGAAAGAAACAAAGATGCCGGTCTCCGTACCGGCGTAGAGCATGCCTTTGCGCTTGGGATCTTCGCGCACAGCATGCACGTAACTGGTGTCCGGTAAACCATTGGTGAGCAGCGTCCAGGACTTGCCAAAATCCGTCGTTTTAAAAATGTACGGTTTGAAATTATCCAGCTTGTGCGCATCTACAGCGGCGTACGCGGTGCCCGCGTCGAACGGCGAAGCTTCAATCAAGCTGACCATGGCCCACTCCGGCACGCCTTTAGGCGTTACGTTGGTCCAGGACTTGCCGTCATCGCGCGTAATCTGAATCAGCCCGTCGTCGGTGCCGGCCCAAATAACACCTTTTTGTTTAGGCGATTCCGCCACGGTAAAAATCAAATCGTAAAACTCTATGCTGGCCTGATCCTTGGTGATGGGACCGCCGGAATCCTGCTGCTTGGTTTTGTCGTTGCGGCTCAGGTCTGGGCTGATGGTTTGCCAGGAGTGGCCGCCATCGTTAGAGCGAAACAAATATTGCGAAGAGTGGTACAGCTCATTGGGATCGTGCGGAGAAAAAACAATCGGCATGGTCCAGGTGTAACGGTATTTCTGCACCGCGGCGTTGTACCCGTCGGGATCAAGCGGCCATTGCTGGATGTTTTGCACCTGGTGGGTGCGCCTGTCGAAGCGAGAAATTTCTCCAAAGTAGGAACCTGCGTAAACAATATTGGAGTCGCGCGGGTCCACAGCGACGTAGCCACTTTCTCCGCCACCTACGGATTCCCAATCGGAACGGCTGATAAATCCGTGATCGCTGGCGGTGGCGATGCCTACCGAACTGTTGTCCTGTTGCGTGCCGTAAATGTGATAGGGGAAATCGTTATCCGCGGTGATGTGATAGAACTGCGCGGTTGGCTGATTCATCTGCGTGGACCAATTTTTGCCGCCATCGACGGTAATGGTGGCGCCGCCATCGTTGCCGTTGATCATGCGATTCGTATTGTTGGGATCGATCCACAAACCGTGATGGTCGCCGTGAGGAGCGGGGATGCGTTCGAACGATTTGCCTCCGTCGATGGAACGGTACAGCCCGGTGTTGGCGATGTACACTTTGTTGGAATCTTTCGGGTCGGCCCACAGGTGCGTAAAATACCAGGCGCGTTGCCGGAAGCGATGATCTTCATTGATGAGCGCCCAGTTTTCGCCGCCGTCGCCGCTGCGGTACAAGCCGCCCTTTTTCGCTTCGATCAACGCGTAAACAACATTTGAATCTTCTCCGGATACGCCCACACCGATGCGGCCTAGCGGGCCTTCGGGCATGCCGTGACCTTCAATGCGCTTCCAGGTGCTGCCGTCGTCATTCGAACGGTACAGGCCATCTTTGTCGCCGCCGCTATTGAGCATCCACGGGGTGCGGTAGCCTTCCCACATGGCCGCGAAGAGCACGTGCGGGTTGTGCGGATCGAAAACGATGTCGATGCCGCCGGTGCGATCATCGAGATACAAAACTTTTTCCCAATTTTTGCCGCCGTCACGCGTGCGAAAAATCCCGCGTTCGGTATTCGCGCCATAGGCATGTCCCAGAGCGGCCACGAAAACGGTGTCCGGATTTGTGGGATGCACAATTACTTTGCCGATGTAGCGGGAATCTTTCAGTCCGATATTTGTCCAGGTCTTGCCGCCATCGTTCGAGCGGTAAACTCCGTCGCCAAAAGAAATATTTCCGCGGATACAGGCTTCCCCAGTGCCTGCGTAAATCACGTTGGGATCGGATGCGGAAACCGCGATGGCGCCGATGGAGGATACCGCCTCCTTGTCGAATAGTGGATCCCAGGAGACGCCGCCGTCCATGGTCTTCCAAACGCCGCCGGACACCGCGCCCATGTAATAAGTATTAGGCTGGCTGGCGACACCGGTCACCGCGAGCACACGCCCTCCGCGAAATGGGCCGATCAGGCGCCATTTCATCGCGCCGTAGAGTTTAGGGTCGATGGCGTTATTGCTCGTAGCGGCGTGATCTTTTTCTTCGTGATCTTTATCTTTTTGTTTCTGTTTCTGCTGCGGGTAGGCGCCGAAAGCAAACGTGCCGAGTAACCCGATCGCGAATGCTGAAACAATTACTGGTTTCCGAACTGCGTGCACGCAAACCTCCTGGAAAATGGCAAGTTGGGCATCGTACAGCGGCTCGCGCTTGGACGGAAGTGTTTTCCGCATTAAGAGCCGATGCGTTACGATGCTGGCCGGTGCGTGGCTTGACGCCCGACGGTCCGTGTTATCGGCCGGTGTGGTAAAGGATGCGACTGAAAAACGTGTCAAAGTCCAAAACATACGATGTGGTTGTAGTCGGTGCGGGGGTATTCGGCGCGTGGACCGCTTTTCAGCTGGCGCGTCGCGGGCAGAGTGTGTTGCTCATCGATGCTTATGGACCCGGCAATTCCCGGTCGAGCTCCGGTGGCGAATCGCGCATCATCAGGATGGGCTACGGCGCTGATGAGTTGTACACGCGATGGGCGATGCGCTCGCTGGTGCAGTGGAAGGAACTTTTCGCAGAAACGATGGGATCGCCGGCATTATTTCACCAAACCGGCGTTCTGTGGCTCGCGAGCAAAGAGTACCCGCGATTTAACGAGATGACTACGGTGTTGACGCGCTGCAAAGTACCGTTCGAATCGCTGAGCGGCAGCGCCATTGCGCAGCGTTATCCGCAGTTCAATCCTCACGACCTCGGCTCTGGAATTCTTGAAACCGAGAGCGGCGTGTTGATGGCACGCCGCGCGGTGTCGGAGGTAGTGGAATGCGCTCTAAGCTCAGGAGTGGAGTATCGCCAGGCACAGGTTACGCCACCGTTTGAGGGCGAAACACAGGGCGGCAGCATAACTGCTGTTTCGACTAGCGATGGCGAACGGATTTCGGCGGGGCAATTTGTTTTTGCCTGTGGCGCGTGGCTCGGAAAAATATTTCCTGAAATTCTGGGGCCACGTATATTTCCCAGCCGTCAGGAAGTTTTCTTTTTTGGCGTGCCGCCGGGAGACAGTCAATTTTCCGCGCGCTCGCTCCCGACCTGGCTGAGTCAAGCGGACGACGTGTACGGCATGCCGGACCTTGAGTCGCGCGGCTTCAAGATTGCGTTCGATAGTCACGGCGAACGCGTTGATCCGGACACCCAGGCGCGTGTGGTGTCGGCGGAATCCATCAAGCGCGTTCGCGATTACGTTGCAAAGCGCTTCCCTGCCCTGGCAAACGCGCCAATCGTCGAGACCCGCGTGTGCCAATATGAAAACACTTCGAACGGCCATTTTTTGATCGACCGGCACCCCGATATGAATAATGTGTGGTTTGCGGGCGGGGGTTCTGGACATGGATTCAAACACGGGCCCGCAGTGGGAGAATACGTCGCTCAACAATTATTGGATGGCGGGCCGGCCGAACCGCGCTTTTCACTTGCGAGCAAAGCAACCAAACAAAACCGCGCGGTATACTGACGCGCTGACTGACCGCCAGGACCGAAGCCAACTGAGACGTTTGCATTTTGCATCCG
>DATHGV010000285.1:0-6524 GCA_035490135.1 Candidatus Methylomirabilota bacterium | reverse complement strand
TCAGTCAAACTGTCGATGCATAAACGTTTGTGGACCTCTGTGCCTTGATCAGGCGTCGCCTTCCTGAACCACACTGCACTCCCTCCGTCACACTCATTGGCTTCAGCGTAGCCATTGTCGCGAGCTGTCGATTGAAACTCTTGAAGTTTATTCATCGTCCATCCTTGACAGTGAGTAGCGCCTCAATAAAAGCTTGGGCATGGGCCGGGCTGTCGTCGATTAGAAGTACCGTACGTATGTTGGTCATCATCCTAAGTCCCCTAAACAGTTTCACGGAGTTAAGACGACAAAGGCCCCGGGGGACAGCCCCATTGTGCCTTCTGTCCCCTGGATTGGTTAGAGTTAACTCTTAATTACACTAACGAGAGATGGTTTAAACATCTGTTCACTGTTATACATGTAGTACTACTGAAGTACTATTTAATGTTAACTGATTGGACAAATTACTGACATTTTCCTTATTTAGGCGCCGTCGGGCCACGACAGTGATATACCTCAGTCATTATTTGTGACAAACTCGGCCCAGGAAGCCAACCCGTGGCTAAGAATCGCAAGAAAGCAAAGTCCTTCGACATTCAGGAATTTCTCTCGTCCGCTGGGAAATCGCGACGGATTTTGAAGTTCAAAAAAGGGCAGGTTATCTTTTCGCAGGATGACCCCGGCGATGACGTTTTATATATCCAATCAGGAAATGCCAAGCTGACCATCGTAAATCCTCAGGGCAAGGAAGCCGTTCTCGCAATTGTGGGGTCAGGTGACTTTCTGGGTGAAGGGTGCATTATCGGCAATCCGGTACGCTTGACCACGGCGACGGCAATCGCGCCAATGAATGCGATGAGCATTGAAAAGCAAGAGATGATGCGCGTGCTTCACGACGAGCAAGAGTTTGCCGGAAAGTTCATCAGTTACATGCTCGAACGCAACATCAAGATTGAAGCCGATTTGGTGGACCAGTTGTTTAATTCAAGCGAGAAGCGGTTGGCCCGCGCTCTTCTAATACTTGCCCGTTATGGGAAAGAAGGCGAGCCTGAAACGATCGTGGCCAAAATATCGCAGGAGACTTTGGCAGAGCTGGTCGGGACCACCCGGAGCCGGGTGAACTTCTTCATGAATAAATTCAGGAAGCTCGGTTTCATTCACTACAACGGCGGTTTGCAAGTGCACAGCTCACTGTTGAACGTCGTGCTGCATGATTAGCAGCTCTGCATAAGAGTTCTCAACATTTCCCGCTCGCGCCCAGAAGGACTGCCGCTTAAAGTTCGCGAAGAATGTCCGTGTATCTTTGATCGAGAGATCAGGCTGATCCGGAGTTGCGGCGCTGTGTCTTCGCAGTTCGTCGACCTATCCATAGGTCGGCTTCTGCGGCCACCCCGCTGGCGAATCTTCAAAATCCTGCTGCCTCCCATACGGAGTCACATCCAGCAGCCGGTAAGCATCCGTCAACGATTCCGTCCCGCGCGCGTAGGCCGAGTACGTATGAAAGAGTCCATCCTCCAGCCGGAAGAAAACACTCAGCCCGTGCGACTCCCCTTCCATCTTCACGGGGTGACCCACGGCCGCTTCTGTCTCTTCCTTCGTCCGGTAGTTGTATTCCGGGGGCGCAACATTAGGATCCAGCGTTACGTGAAAATCGTAATTAAAATCCGTTCCAAACGAAGACAGCCAATTTATGTCCCACCCTTTTTCGGCTTTGTATTTTTCAAGTTTCGCGAGCGGCGCCCGCGAAATCACCGCGAGCGTCGTGTCCTCCTTGTTCAATAGCGACAAATTCCCCAGGGCATCCACAAATCCCGTGCAGCCCGGGCATCCCTTCTCCCAGCCCGGATCAAACATGAAGTGATACACAATCAACTGCCGCCGGCCTTCGAACAAATCCTTCAGGCTGGTCTTGCCCTTTGGACCTTCGAAAACATAATCCTTTTCAATTTTCACCATCGGCAGTCGCCGCCGCTTGGCATTCACGCGGTCGTAGTGTTTGGTCATTTCTTTTTCGTCCGCCAAAAGTTTTTTCCGCTCCGCGACCCACTCCTCCCGCGAAACAATCTGAGGATGAGGCGTACCACTTGTAGCTGCGCCGCTCGTTGTCATCTTCTTTCTCCTTCAATAGTTAAACGGATGAGTCCCTTCAATGTTTCCTGAAAATATTCCCCACACCGGCTTCCCTACACATGCTCTTTCAGCCGGTCCAAAACCTTTCCCCAGCCAGAACTCCGGTCCGCGGGGGTCTCTCGACCATCAAAAAACACCGACTGATCGGTGAGGATCAACTTCGTCCCACTCCCATTCGCCAGCAACTCCACCGTGCACAGCGTCGCCGACAACCGCGTATCCCGTTCGCGCATGTTAAACGCCGAGACGATCCGCGAGTCCGGCACAATGTCCAGGTAGTGCCCTTCGCCCACGTATCGCGGGTCTTCCTTCGGCCCGAAAGTTTTCTTCTCTCGCCCGCCAACGCGAAAATCATTCTCGTATTCCGCCATCACCCAGTCTTCCCCCGGCCGGTTCCATCTGCCGTAAGCTTCCGGATCCTTCCACGCCGCAAAAACTTTCGCCGGCGAGGATTTAAACTTCCGTTCCACCACAATGGTGTCGTGCTTCACCGTTCGTTCGCTCACGCTTTGTCTCCTGGTTCCCGTTGTATTTGTCATTCTCCAAGCTCTTTTGCTAGTCGATCCAAACAACGCGCCCAATTCGAACGCCGCTTGGCAATCCAGTCTTCTGTTGTTCGCAGCGCCGCCGGCTCAATGTGACAGACCCGCACACGCCCCGTTTTTTTAGTCCTCACCAAACCGCTCGTCACCAGTACTTCCAGATGCTGCGCCACCGCGGGCAACGAAATCGCCAGTGGCTTCGCCAGTTCCGTCACCGAAGCCGGGCCCAGGCTCAATCGCTCCACCATCGCCCTCCGCGCCGGCACCGCCAGCGCGTGAAACACCGCATCAATTGCTGCTGCTTGGCTACTCATCGAAATCAAAATCCTCGCAAGTCACTATCGTCCGTTCTCCCCGTATTCATCGTGCCGTTTGAGCCAGTCACCCATGTCGTGCCTCGGCCCATTTTCGTCTCGGCCCTTCGGAACCAGGTCCAAAAAGCCGTATGCGCCCAGCAGCACTTCGCCGCCGCGCGCATAGGACGAGTATGTGCGGTAAATGGACCCGTCCGAATCTTTGTAGAAAACGCTCGTCCCCGGCAGTTCGTCAATACCCGGATCGCCGATGTCCCCGAAATTGTATTGCACGTGTCCGGACGCTCTCATTTCGTCCGTGAAACTCACCTTGAAATCAAAGTTGAAATCGTTCGCCAGCGACGACACCCAGCGAAACTTCCAGCCCATCCGTTTCCGGTACGCCTCTATCTTCTCTATGGACGTCCGCGATACCGCGCAGAACGAAACGTCGCGATGTTCGAAATGTTGGCGCGCCCCATCGACGTGGTCAGCCAGGAAAGAACAACTCGGGCAACCCACCTGCCACTCCGGCCCGAACATGAAGTGATACACGATCAGCTGGCTTCTGCCATCAAATAACTCCGCAAGCGTCACCGCACCGCCCGCGCCCGCAAACTTATATTCCTTCTCGATCCTCACCCACGGTAGCTCGCGCCTCTTCGCTGCTAAACGATCCCGCTCCCGCGTCCACGTTTTTTCCTCCGCTAGCAAAATTTTTCGGCGCGCCACCCACTGTTCATTGCTAACAATCTGATGCTCTTTGGCCACGATATTCATATATGTCCTCGCAATCAACATTTGCAATACTACAGTAACAACTTAACTATTAAGACGCGCCCCGCCGAAAGTCAAGTACCCGATTTACCGTAGCCTGGTGTTAGATCCCAAATTTCGCCCCGAAATCTCCGCTTCCGCAAACCTGATTGGCGCTCATTGCGGCTCACCACGTCGCACTCGCTTGGGCTCAAGTTGTTCGAGCAGTCGGGGGAGACCGCCGATCGAGACGTGGCGGTAGCGGCACTTCTATCGCAACCAGATGAACTCCGTCATTCGAACTTAAGTCAGTGTCATGGCCTGAGTGGTATAGGAGAAATTTATCTTGAGGCGGCGCGGGTGCTTGGTGAGCCAAGATGGCTGAACCGGGCTGAGCGCATTGCCACGGTGCTGCTGCAACTATCGCGGATTACCGAGGGCGGAGCGACGTGGCTAGTGGAGAATCCGTTTCATCCGACCGCAGATCTAATGGTGGGATGCGGGGGCGTAGCGCACTTCCTGTTGAGATTTGCTGAAGGTCATGAAAGCCTCGGTGCACCACTGCTTGTCGATCCCCTCCCGAAAGGTGGCACGCGCTATTTGAATCGCGCACGCTGATTCCTCTCTGCCGCAAGTCTCGACAGAATTATTCGCTATCGAAGCCGATGCCAAAAGTAGCAGGCTGCTCGGAGCCGTCACCACGCCCTCAACGACACCTTCGAGGGCGCCTCTCTGACAACACCAATGCCCCAGACCGATCTGCTGCCATCCAGAATCCCTTCCTTCCAATAGAGCTGCAAACGGCAGAGACTTGATTATTAAACAATTCGGCCCACTCATATTGGTAGAGTAATACTATTCTGCAGTTAGTACGCTTGTATACCGTCAATGGCTCATAGGATGATGCCAAATTTTCGCCCGGCGTTGTCTGATCCCCAGAGCCACCACTAGCACCTGGCCGCCAAAGTGAATGCCATCGATCATCAGCACCACCAGATTCAGATCTTCTAAGCGCCGTTCGCACAGCACCCGCAACTGATTGCAACCGGCCGCAACGAACTGCCGACTCACGCTGCTCTTTTCGATCCCGTAGCCTTCCAGAACACTCTCCACAGCTCGCCGATAGTTCCGCATGGACAGTCCGGCCACCATGCGTTCCCGCACCGCTCGTTGTAGTTTTCCGTCTTGCTGCAACTGACCGTAGCTCTCCAGTTCCACTTCCTGGCCCTCGGGGGTTCGTACTCGTGGCCGCTCCACCGGGATCTTCTGTCCACCGAAGACCACGTAACCCGACTGCTTTCCCCAGCGTACACAACCCGCTGTGGGATTTGGCCGATGCGGAGGTCCTACTCGGCGCGTGACCTCGTTTTCAGAGCCGCTGCTTCTTGTTCTCAACTTTCAACTAAACCCGGGGTATCCTCAACCGTCGCCATCATCCCGGCAAACGCGACCATCAACATTATTACTTTCAGGGTGTTGCTATATTCTTCTGCCATGTTCCTTGTTCTGGCGGTCCGATATTCAAACTATTTCGGCTTGGTGTGGTGGGCTACAGAATGGTAGCTCAATCTCCGGCTGACGCCGCGAAGGATTCAGGAAAATACGTCTCGCCCCGTAAAATGGCTTGAATCGCTAGAGGAATGCATTACCTGGGTCTTCGAACAAAAAGCCATGATGCCAGCTTTCTTTGCCTGTAATGCAAGCTGTGATGATGTGAAAACGGTCAGCAGCAAAATGGGGGCAGAGGGGCATTTCAGAAGAATTGCACGAGATGCGTGGAGGCCATTAAGTTCGGGCATGCTGAAATCCATTACCGTGACGTGCGGCTGTACTGAACAATGTTTCTCGATGGCCTGCCGACCGTTTTCAGCTTCCGCGCACACCTGCCATTCCTCTACCGATTCGAGTAGGGCCCGTAGTTTTGCGCGAAAGTGATGATGGTCGTCAACGATCAAGATGCGTATCAAGGAGAGCGCCCCTGGTCGCAGCGACAGCATAGGCGCGTCAGGACAAATTAAGCATACAAGCAATCTGGCAGGGTACGGGCTAACATCTGGTATACAACTGTATGCGCAGACGCTTTCAAGAGGGTTCGCCTTTCATTCGTTTATCGCCGTCGCACTTAAACGCATCCTATTTGTGTGCGCCGACCTCAGAGAGAAAAAAACTTCCGCCGATTCCGAAGAAGCCTCCTGTCCCCGAAGTCGTCCGCTGACTGCTCAACGTTCGAAGGCGCCCAGTAAGTGACGCTAAAGAGTAATTTTAAGCACGAACGATCAGAAGCGCCGTCCTTAAACGGATAGCGGAGCGTTTCTCTTTTTAGACTTGGCTACGATGCTGAATAAACCAGCATCTAAACCTATTTGAAGTAGGACATTCCGCGATTAGGAGAAAACCGAATGTCGAAGGTAGCCGCCGCTTCCGGTTTAGCTTTTCGAGCCAAGCCTTCGATGTCTGGGACAAAATACACATGGTCAGCATTCACATGGTCAGTAACCTGAAAACCGCCGCCGACGTTGGCCTTTTCGTCCTATTTATAAGCCTTCTCCTCGCAGCGCTTCCTGGATTGGGATTTGATAACGTGCGAACCGGTTTCGCACTTCTTGGCGCGGCGCTTCTTTGCGGGCTAATTCTGATCTGGACGCAAATTTTGAATGAGTTTTTCCCCGGCTACAGGTCTATACACCGATTGATTTTTACGGGCGTTTTGTTGGCAGTTTTAATTGTTCTCGGCATAGTAGGATGCGCTCATGCAAAAAGCGCAACTTCCGTCGGCAGGCAATCTTCGTTTCAACCGTCGCGACGCGGGATCTAAAGGTGAATA
>DATHGV010000284.1:0-18304 GCA_035490135.1 Candidatus Methylomirabilota bacterium | reverse complement strand
GCGCTAGGCTTGCAACTTTACGATAGTCACTATAATGTTAGGGTAACTATCAAATGCCGCAGTGCAGCGGCCCACCATATTCAGGAGGGAGAATGAGGATGCGCCGCACCAAAACTGCGGTAAGACGAACGCCCTCGCCAGTTTCGGGGAGCGCCAAAGAGTCACGAATGTCAAAAAAAGAGCGGGACCGTGCGGGCATGGGGCAGAGAAATGAGCCCGGTCTTCGCGAGCGCAAGAAGGCACGTCTCCGCCAGCAGATCGTAGAAACGGCGCTGCATCTTTTCCGCCAACGCGGGTACGAGAACACGCGGATTGATGACATCGTGCAAACGCTGGAGATTAGCCAGCCGACGTTTTTTCGCTATTTTCCCAGCAAGGATGCGGTGCTGCGCGAAGTGGGCCGCCGGGCGTTTGCCCGGCAAGCCGACAGCCTAAGGTCTGAACTAGCTGTCAAGGCCACTACCCAGCAGCGCTTGCGGCGGTTTTATGAAACCTTAGGGAATGTAACTGAGGTGGGGCGCCCGCTGTGGCAAGCAGTCATTCTGGCCGGGGCGATGGACCCAGTGCGCTCACCGGAGTTGCGCGGTGCGGAGGCGGCCACAGTTAGACTGCTTCGTGAAATCATCGCCGAAGGGCAGAAGAATGGCGAGGTGACGGTGGATTTTCCGATCGTGCACTTGGCCGAATTTATGGAAGGACTTTTCAACACCGTGGTTCGCCAGTGGGCCGTCGACCTTACGGGACCTCACAAACTCACCGAGCGTGTGCATAATGCAGTGGAATTTTTCTTGCGCGGCGCCAAGCCGTAAAAATCGTTTCGATCTTGTAGAGGTTATAAAAGTCCGTAAGAGTTACGCGAGCGTCAGTCGCGCCATTCGTGTTGGTTTGAGGTATAGGCAATGAAAGCAGCGATCCTGCGTGAATTCAAAGCGCCACTGACAATTGAAGAGGTTGCTACGCCCAAGCTTGAGGCCCACGAAGTGCTGATCGAAGTGGAAGCGTGTGGCGTATGCCACTCGGATCTGCACGTGGCGGATGGCGACTGGCCGCAGATCGTGCCGATCACGAAGAGACCGTTGATCCTCGGGCACGAAATCGCAGGCCGCGTTGTGGAAAAGGGATCTGCGGTTACGGATTTGGCATTGGGCGAGAGAGTGGGCGTAGCGTGGATGCACTGGACCTGCGGGGAGTGCGGATTCTGTCGTGAAGGTAATGAAAACCTTTGCGTCAAACAAAAGATTACTGGGGTGACGGTCGACGGGGGTTACGCGGAGTTCATGAAGGCGCCCGCGAGCCACGCGTTGAAGATTCCGGACGGGCTTTCCTGCGTTGAGGCCGCACCGCTTTTTTGCGCCGGGGTCACGGTTTACCGAGCCTTGCGGCGGGCCAAAATCGAGGCCGGCCAGCGCTTGGCGATTTTTGGCATTGGGGGGCTTGGCCATCTGGCTGTGCAAATTGGTCACGGTTCAGGAGCGGTGGTGACGGCCATTGATGTTTCCGAGGATAAGCTAACGTATGCGCGAAGTCTCGGAGCGGATACCACCTTGAACGCCGTGACTGCAAAAGTCGTCAAAGAATTGCGAGCTGTGGGGGGTGTCCACGTCGCACTGGTTACCTCTGCGGCAAAAGCGGCTTATGAGATGGCCTTTCCCTGCGTTAGGCCGGGCGGGACGCTTCTTGTCGTAGGGCTACCTGCAGAGCCTCTTTGCTTCGCCCCGATTATGATGGCGGCATTGGAGGTTCACATCCAGGCCTCCTCGGTTGGCACGCGACAAGATATGCGGGAGATGTTAGTTATGGCTGCGGCGGGCAAAGTGCGTTGCCAAGTGAAAACTCGACCGTTGGCGGAAGCCAATGAGGTCCTCGAAGAGCTGCGAAGGGGATCCATCCCAGGGCGAATCGTGCTGCTCCCACACTAGCTTCCCTGAACGCTAACTGAATCTGTTTACTCCACATGCTGGGTACCTGAAACCACGCACTCCTGGCGAACTGTGGCCCGCCGACGGTGGATCAAGAAAAATGAAGCGACGAATCAGGGTTTCATATTGACGTTAGTCGCTATATTGTGATATCCCCTATCATAATTTCGCATTTGTCGGGGCACGGGGCGGTGATGGGGAGAATTGTCGAAAGAGTGGGGATTTCCTCCCGGTCGGCGGCCATTCGCTGCTCGATCCTGCCACGGTGCCGGCTGGTTTGCTAACACTTGGTTGGGAATAACTGGACAATCTGAGATGGTTTTTAGCGGTACTCCGGCGAATCCGAGAGGAACTATGAAAACGATCCTACTAGCTTCCCTGCTGTTTTTCCTTTCCCTAAGTCCCGGCGCAAAGGCCCAAGGCGTGGGGGCCTCCGGTGAAATCAGAGGAACGGTTTTTGATCCCTCCGGTGGTGTAATTCCGAATGCGAGCGTCGAGGCAGTTGATACTGCAAAAGGAACCCACTACACCGCGACAGCGGATGGCAACGGCCAATACGAATTTCCGAACCTGCCGCCGTCGGCCTATGAAGTGACGGTGCGTCATGCCGGGATGCAGACCCAAGTACAGAAGGGACTCGAACTGGAGGTGGGTCAGACCGCCACCCTGGATTTCCGATTGGCTCTGGCGGGGACGAGCGTGCAAGTAGAAGTCTCTGCCGAGCAGGCCGTGGTGGAGACCACGCGAGGCAGTCAGGCCGAGACCCTCTCCCAGACATACATTAATGACCTGCCAATCAACCGCCGCGACTATCTGACCTTTACGCTATTGCTACCCGGTGTGAGCAATTCCAATACGATTGCTGACAATGCAGACTTTCGAGTTAAGCAAACCCCACAAAGTGGATTGTCATTCTACGGCAGCAACGGCAGAGGGAACAGCGTTACTGTCGATGGGGGTGAATTCAACGATGATGCTGGCGGCGTCCGGCTCAATCTGAACCAGGATGCGGTGCAAGAGTTTCAGGTAAATCGAAGCAATTACTCGGCGGAACTGGGCGGAGCAAGCGGCGCCACGATTAACATCGTCTCCAAATCCGGTACCAACGAAGTGCATGGCAGCCTCTATGGGTTGTTTCGCAATGATGCCCTGGACTCTCGCGACCATTTCGCCCTGCAACCGGCCTTGCTGCCCGGCGAGACATTTTCCGCAGATGCAGTCGCTACCCCGCTGAAAAACACCCTGAACCGCCAGCAGTTCGGCGGCAACATTGGCATGCCGATTAAGAAAGACAAAACCTTTCTGTTTGTGGGCTATGAAGGGCTGCGGTCTGATGCCCAAGATTCCGTTCCGCTGCTGACCAACAGTAGCGTGTTTAATCCGACCGCCCAGCAGCTGCCTATCTTTGCGGGCTTGGCGGCTGAACCGGCCACCACCATGGTGCCTTGTCTTTCGAACCCCACAAATCCTATCTTTGGTATACCGACGTTTTTGCCGGCGCCGACCTGTGCATTTGTGCTTTCCAATTGCTTGACGATCACCCCGGCGGCGTCCGCTTGCCAAACCAATGGAGCCACCCAGGCGTTAAACCCATTCATCATCAATCAAGCGGAAACCAACGGCGGCCTGTTTCCTTTTCCGATTCACGAACACCAATTCTCGGCGCGGCTCGATCACCGTTTCAGCGAACGCGATCAAGGATTTCTGCGCTACAGTTTTGATCACTTAACGGAAAAAGATCCTGACGTGCAAGCATTGACCGCTTTTTCCCGGGGCACATCGGAATTAGCTTGGGACAGCACACTCCAGGGGTCGTGGTTTCACACCTTTAGTCCCACCGCGCAGAACGAAGCTCTGCTGCAGTGGAATATGTATCAATTTAACGTCGACAGTAATGACCCCGGCGGGCCGGGGCTGGATATACAAGGTTTCGGATTTTTCGGGCGGAATATTTTTCTTCCGAGCCACACGCGCGCAGGCCGCTATGAAGCCGCCGATCACTTCAGTCTGGTTCGCGGGCACCATACTCTAAAGTTCGGGGGCGGCGAAGTGGTGCGCGGGAACGATACGACGTCGCAGACGTTTTTTGCGGGACGATTTGAATTTTTGGAGCTACCAGGCATTCTCTTGAGCCCCTGCTTGCAGGTGCCCATTGCTTGCGGCCTTTCCGGGAATACGGCAGCGGGCCCGGTGCCGAACACGGTGGCGATCTCGCCGCTGCAATCCTTCAGCCTGGGCGCACCAGGATTCTACGAGCAGGGCTTTGGTAATCCCAAGTACGTACAAGTTCGGCCATTCACAGCTTTCTTTGCTCAGGACAGTTGGCAGGTTCGGCCAAATCTTACGCTGAATTATGGGCTGCGCTACGAACTGGATTCGCAGTATGGCCCCTTGCATACTCCGAAAAAGAATTTTGGTCCGCGGGTTTCGTTGGCCTGGGATCCATTCAGCGATCACAAGACCGTGGTGCGGGCCGGCTATGGAATCTTCTACTCGCAGATCTACGCGCAAATCCCCGGCGTGGTCAGTGTTCTGGGAAATATCAACAACACCCGAACGATCGCCAACACTTTGGTTAAGTTAACCGGCGTTCCCGGGGAGCCCACCATCGCCAACTCCGCCGCCATTTTCCAAACGCTATTTGGCGAGGGAAAAATAAACTGCGGCACTCCGCCGCCCGGTCAATTTGCCTGCATTTCACAAGCAGACCTTACGCAATTCGGCTTGTCGGTTCCTAACTCCGGGCCTCTACCTCCCGGGACGGTACTATTCGCAGGGCAACCAGGATACGAGAGCCCGACGTCGCAACAGGCCTCTCTGGGTATTGAGCGGGAAATCGGCGGTGGCGTCACCGTGTCGGTGAATTACATCTGGGTACATACCACGCACCTGCCGGTGGCAATCGACACGAATTTGCTTCCAGGTGCACCGGTCGATACGGGTTCCACAGGTTTGCCCAGCAATGGATTGTCATTCCAGGATTGGGGCGCACCAGCCTGCGTAGCAAGTCCGGCTTTGTGCTTTGCGGATCCCACGGAAACAATTCTCCAGAACAACGTCTACAGTTCGGCGGGTTCGGCGATCTACAACGGTGGGATTGTGGAAGTGAAAAAACGGTTTGCCAATCATTTCACCATCCTGGCCAACTACACCTTGAGCAAAGCGATCGATAACGTCACGGACTTTAATAGTGATTACTCTCCGTTCAACGCAACGTGTCTGAAGTGTGACCGTTCGTTGTCCGATTTTGACCAGCGGCACAAGGTGGTAATCGCCGGGGTTTTGGCCAGCCCGTTTGATAAATCGCGAATCTTCGGGGGATTCGAGCTCGCTCCGATCTTTACGTACAACAGCGGCCACCCATTCAACCTTTTGGCTGCGGCGGACATCAACAGCGACGGACATTTCACGAATGATCGTCCGCCCGGGGCGGGACGCAACACCGGCATTGGTCCGGACTTCACCGATTTCGACATACGGTTAAGCCGCGCTTTCAAGCTGGGCGAAAAGACCGCGCTGAACTTTACAGCGGAAGCTTTCAACCTTGCCAACCACACCAACTATTCCAGCGTGAACAATGTCGTGGGCGCGGCTTTTGGACCGCCGTTTAACGCACATGGCAGCGCGAATCTTTATCCCAACCAGCCTCTGGCGTTCACTGCGGCATTCCCAGCTCGCCAGATCCAGCTGGGAGTGCGCTTAAGTTTCTGATTCCGGCTGCCATTACATAAGCGCGAATCGCGTGGCAATTAATAGTTCGAATTGGGGTAGGCAGCGCGCGCGAGAGAATCGTGTTTGTTGGTAACGCAAATATGATATAAACAATCATATTTAGTAGTTGGCTGAAAAATAACGCGGATTCATCAGCGATCATGAAGAACTATCCATTGTTCGATCTGAGCGGCCGCGTAGCCCTGATCACTGGAGGCTCCGTAGGCCTGGGCCGCCAAATGGCGGAAGGCTTGGCGGAAATGGGCGCCAACCTAGTTCTGTGCGCACGCAAAAAAGAGCGTTGTCAGCAAACCGCCGAGGAGATGCAAAAAATAGGAGTGCGCGCGCTGGCCTTGGGTTGTGATGTAAAGGACCCCGCCAGTATCCGAGCGGTTGTAGAGAATACCGTAACTGAATTCGGTCGGATCGATATCCTCATCAACAATGCCGGGACCTCCTGGGGCGCGTTGACTGAAGACATGACCTTGGAGCAGTGGAACAAAGTAATTGAAACGAATTTGACTGGCACATTTTTATTTTCTCAGGCGGCCGGTAGAGTCATGATTTCGCAACGTCGAGGAAAAATTATCAACATCGCTTCCGTGGCCGGAATGCGCGGCTCACCTCCAAGCTTCTCCGCCATTGGCTATAGCACCAGCAAAGGCGGCGTCATCATCTTCACCAAAGATTTAGCCTGCAAATGGGGCATGTACAACATTCATGTGAATGCCATCGCGCCCGGATGGTTTCCCACAGACATGTCGGAAAAAGTGATCCAGCGAAATAAAGAAAACTTGCTAGCCAACATTCCTTTAGGACGTTTTGGCGGGCCCAACGATTTGAAAGGCGCTGCGATTTTTCTAGCGTCAGCCGCTTCGGATTTTGTTACCGGACACACACTGGTCGTGGACGGGGGACAATCCGCCTAGTTAAGGGCGGGTTTCACGATGAACATTCCGCTCACACCTTTGCGTTTTCTGCGCTACGCGGAGCGGCAATATCCCACGCGAACCGCGGTGGTTTGTAAGGAGAAACGCTACAACTACAAGGAGTTTGCCGAGCGCACCCGCCGTCTTGCCGGTGCGCTGAATCAGAATGGTGTCCAGCCCGGCGACCGCGTGGCTTTTCTCAGTACTAATTGTCATCGTCTGCTGGAGGCCTATTACGGGGTTCTCGAAGCCGGCGCCATCCTGCTCCCATTGAATATTCGTCTGACCGCCAGCGAACTTGCTTACATCCTTAACGACGCCGGTGCAACGATTCTGTTCCTCGAAAGGCAATTCCTCCCATTGGTGGAAGCTTTCCGCAAAGATCTGAATTCAGTAAGAAGTTTCGTGCTGTTGGAAGGCACTGCGGAAGCGCCGTGGCTCTCTGCGCAAGATTACGATGCATTGCTCGCCGCCGCCGCGCCGCGTAGTGCCGATATTTCTACCATCGACGAAAACACCGTGGCCGAGCTGTTTTACACCAGTGGCACCAGCGCCAATCCCAAGGGCGTGATGCTGACGCACAGAAATGTCTATCTGCTCGCTGTGCATGTCTGCATGGCTTTCCAGATCTCCAACGGAAACGTGGAGCTCCACACCATTCCGTTATTCCACGCCAATGGCTGGGGCGTGGCGCACTTTCTCACGCAACTAGGCGGCAAGCACGTCATGGTACAGCGCTTCGATACCAAGGAAATTTTTCGACTCATTGAGACAGAAGGAGCGCGTACGTGCAGCCTGGTCCCCATCATGGCCACCGCGCTGGTGAACTGCCCGGAGCGCAAAAACTACAATCTGAGCAGTCTCACGCGCATAGTGATCGGCGGCGCCGCATCCTCCCCGACTCTTATTCGCGAAGTGGAAGAAGCATTTGACTGTGAATGCGTTTCCGGCTACGGCCTCACGGAAACCTCTCCGACGCTCTCGATTTCTCTGATGAAGGCCGGTTCGGAATGGGCAGGCGAGCAGCGTTATGTCGGCCAAGCGATGACCGGCTATCCGGTTCCCGGCGTAGAAATGCGTATCGTTGATGCCAATGACAAGGATGTCCCGGCTGACGGCGAATCCATCGGCGAAATCGTCGTGCGTGGCGACGGCGTGATGGAAGGCTACTGGCGGCAACCGGAAGCCACTGCCGAAGTAATGCGTGGCGGCTGGTTTCACACCGGAGACATGGCCACGCTCAATGAGGATGGCTATTTTCTGATCGTGGATCGCAAGAAAGATATCATCGTGAGCGGGGGAGAAAATATCTCGTCGCTCGAACTCGAAAAAGCCATCCTCGCTCATCCCGCCGTTCTGGAAGCCGGTGTGATTCCGGTGCCTGATGAAAAATGGGGCGAAGTCCCGAAGGCCCTGGTAGTTCTTAAGCCCAACGCAGCCGCGACCGAATCGGAACTGATCGATTTCTGCCGTACGCGGCTGGCGCATTACAAATGCCCGCGCTCGTTTGAATTCGTCGACAGTTTGCCCAAGACGGGAACGGGCAAAATTCTCAAGAAAGATATTCGGAAAAAGTATTGGCACGGCCAGAGCACACTTCGCCCTGAGTCGGCCGCAGTAAAGAAGGGCTCATAACGGTTTGTTCGGCCTATGAAGGCTTAGTAATGCCGAAGCCCATGTGCTTAGAAAAGTGAAGGAGCATGCTTCATGGACTTAAAGTTGACCCCCGAGGAATCGAGTTTCCGCGACGAGCTTCGGGCCTGGCTGGCTGAGAACGCCCCTAAGGACTGGGCGGAGTGGCGCGAAAAACCGCTGGACGAATCCTTTCCATACCTGCGGGCCTGGCAGCACAAGCTCCATGACGGTGGCTGGGCCGCCGTCTCCTGGCCCAAGGAATATGGTGGCCGCAGCGCCACCTTGATGCAGCAATCGCTTTTCTGGGAAGAGATGGCGGGCGTCGAAGCCCCGCCAATGGCCAATTCTCTAGGCCTCGGACTTATTGGCCCCACCATAATTGCGTGCGGCACCGAAGCACAAAAAAAGCGCTTCATCCCGAAGATTTTGAGCGCGGAAGAAATCTGGTGTCAGGGGTTTTCCGAACCAAATGCCGGCTCAGATCTTGCCGGGCTGCAAACGGAAGCCAAGCTGGATGGCGATCATTACATCGTGAACGGGCAAAAAGTTTGGACCAGCTATGGCTGGGTCGGCGATTGGTGCGAGCTGATCGTGCGAACCGACAGCAGTGCCGCAAAACATAAAGGCCTCACAGCCCTGCTCGTGGATATGAAATCTCTGGGCGTCGAAGTACGTCCACTTCGACAAATGACCGGCGAATCCGAATTTAACGAACTTTTCTTTCGAGATGTTCGCGTCCCTGCAGAAAACGTTCTGGGCAAAGTCAACGACGGCTGGAACGTAGCGATGAGCACCCTTATGTACGAACGCGGCTCCTATGGCGCGCGGCTGCAGCTAACCTTCAACCGTTACATCAGCCGCCTCATCGAATTAGCCCGCACCGTGCAGCACAACGGCCGTCCCGCCAGCGAAGATCCGCTAATCCGCCAAAAACTGGCGCAGTGCAGCGCGGAAATCGAAATCATGCGCTTCAATCAGATGCGGGCCTTCAGCCGCATTTCGGCAACCGGCGTTCCCGGGCCCGAAGGGTCAATCCAAAAAATATTCTGGAGCGAGCTCAACCAGCGACTGCAGCAAATTGCACAAGAATTGCTAGGTTCCTACGGACAGCTTCTGGGCGGCGATCCCCATGCCGTCGACAACGGCCTCTGGTCTTACGGGTATTTGCGCACCCGCGGCAATACCATCGAAGCGGGCACGTCTGAAGTGCAGCGCAACATCATCGGCCATTTCGTTCTTGGCCTGCCCAGAAGCTACTAGCGCAAAACCGTAGCGCGAAAACCAGATGGGGGCTATATGCAATTCGGTCTTAGTGAGAGCCAGGAATTCCTGAAAGACAGCGCTCGTAAATTCTTTGCGGGCGAATGCCCCAGCGCGGAAATGCGCCGCTTGATGGAAACAGAAACCGCCTACGATGCCGCACTTTGGTCCAAGCTTACGGATCAAGGCTATACCGGAATCACTTACGCGGAAGAGTATGACGGCGTGGGACTGGGTAAAGTCGAACTGATGCTGCTTATGGAGGAAGCGGGTCGCGCGCTTCTGCCAGGTCCTTTTTTTTCCACCGTGGTTCTCGCCGGTTCGGTATTGGAAGCGGTTGGCTCTCCCGCCCACAAGAAAAAACTTTTGGCCCCCATCTGTCGCGGCGAAGCCCGCGCCACCGTGGCCATCCTCGAAAGCAGTGCCAGCTGGAATCTAGGCGACGTGCAGCTGACCGCCGCTAACGGCAGACTCACCGGCGAAAAACTCTTCGTCTCCGACGCGGGCGTCGCGGACTTTATTCTTGTGGTCGCCCGCAACGGTGTCTTCATTGTGGACGCCAAAGCCAACGGCCTGAAGATTTCGCCAATGTCAGGCATGGACCTTACTCGCAAGCTCTACGCCGTCGAATTCAAGGACACGCCCGCCGAGCACCTGGGGCCGGCCACCAATCTCCCGCGAGCTTTCGACATTGCCAGCGCCGCGCTGTCCGCAGAATTGGTCGGTGGCATGCAGCGCACTCTGGACCTCACCGTCGAGTACGCCAAAACTCGCAAGCAATTCGGCAAACCCATCGGCATGTTTCAGGCCGTGCAGCACCAATGTGCAGACATGTACCTTGAAACGGAAAGCTCTCGCTCGGCTGTGTATTACGCAGGGTGGGCGCTGGAAGAAAATGCGCCAGATGCGAGCACCGCCGTTTCGATCGCGAAAATGTATTCGAGCGATGCCGCGCGCACTGTCGGCAATCGCGGCATCCAGATTCACGGCGGCATGGGTTTCACTTGGGAAAACGATCTGCACCTCTACTATCGACGTGCCAAAGCCTCCGAAAACGCCTTTGGTGATGCGACCTTTCATCGCGAGCGCATCGCGTCTTTAGTAATCGATGCCGCCGGCGTCACCGCAAAATCAGCCTAAAATTCCTGACAAACAGAGAGAATCAATCCATGAGCGATTTAGTGCAATTAACCAAGCAAAACGACATCGCCGTAATCACCGTCAATAATCCCCCGGTGAACGCACTAAGCCCCGGCGTGCCTGAAGGCATCTCCGAAGCCCTGGATCAAATCGAGAAAGACGATGCCGTCAAAGCCGCTGTATTAATCGGTGGCGGTCGTACCTTCGTGGCCGGTGCCGACATTAAAGAATTCGGTAAGATGATCACCGGCAAGAAGCGCGGTGCGGGCCTGCTTCCGCAGCTGCTAAAAATCGAGGACAGCTCCAAACCAATCATCGTTGCTATTCACGGCACCGCATTCGGCGGTGGACTTGAATTAGCCATGGCCGGACACTACCGCGTTGCGCTATCCAGCGCCCAGGTCGGTCAACCAGAAGTAAAGCTCGGCATCATCCCCGGCGCGGCAGGCACGCAACGTCTTCCGAGACTCGCCGGTGTAGCGAAAGCCGTCGAAATGTGCACTTCCGGCAATCCCGTGACAGCCGAAGAAGCCCTAAAGTTCGGCATCATCGATAAAATCATCGACGGCGATCTACTGACGGGAGCAGTCGCGTTTGCGCGAGAAGTCGCCGGTAAGGCTGCTCCAAAAACACGCGAGCGCAACGGCAAGTTAGGCGACCCAGCAGAAAACACGGTCGTCTTCGCCGGCGCACGGGACCATGCGGCAACCAAACAGCGCGGCCTGAAGGCTCCTCTCGCAGCCGTAGACGCTATCGAAGCCGCCACCACCATGCCTTTCGCGGAAGGTTGCCAGCTGGAACAAAAGCTTTTCATCGAATGTCTCTTCTCCGATCAGTCCAAATCGCTAATCCACGTTTTTTTCAGCGAGCGTGAAGTCAGCAAAATTCCCGACGTGCCCAAAGACACTCCACTGATTCCGATAAAATCCGCGGCCGTGATCGGCGCTGGCACCATGGGGGGCGGCATTGCGATGGTTTTAGCCAACGCGAGAATTCCCGTTCTGCTAAAGGAAGCAGATCAAGCCGCGCTGGATCGCGGACTAGCCACGATCCAATCCAACTACGCAAACTCTGTAAAGCGTGGCCGCTTCACTTCACAAGTCGCGGAAGAACGCCTCAAGCTCATTAAGCCAACGCTTGACTACGAGGGGTTCGCAAACGTGGACCTGGTAATCGAGGCTGTGTTTGAAGGCATGGCGCTGAAAAAGGAAATCTTCAAAGACCTCGATCGCGTGTGTAAACCAACCGCGATTCTAGCTAGCAACACGTCCACACTAAGCATCGATGAAATCGCCAGCGCCACGAAACGGGCGGAGTCCGTGATTGGCATGCATTTCTTCAGCCCCGCCAATGTGATGCGCTTACTCGAAATCGTTCGCGGCAAAGCTACTTCCAAAGAAGTGGTCGCCACCTGCATGGCTCTAGCGAAAAAAGTTGGGAAAGTTGGAGTCTTGGTTGGCAATTGCCGCGGTTTCGTAGGCAACCGCATGTTTGGTCCCTACCGCCGCGAAGCGCAATTCCTTGTTGAAGAAGGCGCAGGCATTGCCGCGGTAGATAAAGCCCTCACTGACTTCGGCATGGCCATGGGTCCACTAGCTACCGGGGATCTCGCTGGCCTCGATGTCGGCTGGCGTATCCGCAAAGAATATCGCGATCTCGAAAAGCCCGGCATCCGCCAGCCCTTGGCGGAAGATAAACTCTGCGAGATCGGCCGCTATGGGCAAAAATCTAGCGCAGGCTGGTACAAATACGACGCCAACCGGCGCGCCACATTGGATCCTGTGGTCGATCAATTAATCCACGATTGGGTAGCAGAAGCCGACATCCCACAGCGCCAAATTTCCGCCGAAGAAATCTCCGACCGCTGTCTTTACGCGCTGGTAAACGAAGGCGCCCGTATTCTGGAAGAAGGCTACGCTCTGCGCGCTTCAGACATCGACATCATTTATATAAATGGCTATGGCTTTCCCAGCTATCGAGGCGGTCCGATGTGGTACGCCGACACCGTAGGGCTGAAACAGGTATACGAGCGCGTCACGGGATTCCACCGGCAGCATGGTGAAATTTGGGAACCCGCGCCGCTGTTGAAACGCCTGGCGGAGCAAGGTAGGACCTTCGCAGAGGTCGGAAAAGAAGAAGGTGCAGCAGCCTAGTGTTCGCTCTGGGCGAGTTTTCTCAACTGTTCCTGAAGTTCTAATGCTCAACGGAACGCTCACGGGCATAACCATGATCCTGCGATGCTCACCTGCCGGTAAAAAGAGCGCGTGATGAGCGACTTCCTGGACCATCCGACTTCTGTTCGGCAAGGCGAAGAACTTGACTTAAGGAAACTTGACCGGTATTTGCGCGAACATTTTCCCAAGGAAGCCGGCTTGCTGCACGTCCGCCAATATCCTAGCGGCCACTCCAACTTGACCTACTCACTGCAACTCGCGGCGCGGGAACTGATTCTTCGACGCCCTCCTTTCGGAAGCAAGGTGAAGTCCGCTCACGATATGAACCGCGAGTTTCGCGTGTTGTCCAAGCTTCACGCTGTCTATAGTCCAGCTCCTGAGGTGCTTCTCTATTGTGGCGATGAGGATGTGCTGGGTGCTCCGTTTTACTTAATGCAACCGATTCATGGGATCATCCTTCGTCATCAGCTGCCGCCCGGTCTGGAGTTCCCGGCGGAAACAGCACGGCGCCTGAGCGAATCCTTTATCGAAAACCTGATACGCCTGCATCGCGTGGATTACGAAGCCGCGGGTCTGTCCGATCTGGGCAAACCTCATGGATATTTGGAACGGCAAGTTCGCGGCTGGACCGATCGATACTTCGCTGCTAAAACGCATGATTACCCAGAAGCACCGAAAATTGCGGCATGGATGCGGGAGCACATGCCCGTCACGGCCTCCATTTCTCTAATTCATAATGACTACAAATACGACAATCTCATTCTCGATTCGCGGGACATCGCGAAAATTGTGGGCCTGCTCGATTGGGAAATGTGCACCATTGGGGATCCTCTCACCGATCTGGGCACCGCATTGGCTTATTGGATCGACGCCACCGACCCTGAGGAGATGCAACACCTACGCTGGGGACCAACGACACAACCGGGTAGTTTTACGCGCGCGGAATTCGTGCAGTATTACGCTCGGCAGACGGGTTGCAATACCTCGCAGATTGCTTTTTACCTGACGTTCGCTCGCTTCAAACTCGCAGTCATCGTGCAGCAAATTTATTACCGTTATCACCAGGGTCTGACCACCGACAAGCGCTTTGCATCCATGCCCGAGAGAGTTCAACTGCTTCTCCGTGCCTCTTGGGAGTGCGCGCAAACGCAACACATTTAGAGCCGCACCTAGCACGCATTTATATTTTGTTGTCTAACGCTTCCGGGGCATCACGCGTAATAGCGGACGATCCACTCCGCTACGCAGCTTGGTTTCTCAGACTGGTCGCTTTCAATGGTCACCTTGAAGGTCGCTTCTATGGAGTCAACCAATTCTTTCCACGCCAAAAGAAAAATGCGCGCGCGAATTTTGGAACCGGAAGGCACAGGGGCGGGAAAGCGCACCCGGTTGAGGCCGTAATTCACGGCAAGTCCGACACCGTCTTGAATGTCGATCAGCTCTTTCACAAAATAGCTGATCAACGATAATGTGAGAAAGCCGTGTGCGATTGTCGTGCCGTAAGGTGATTCCTGGCTTGCCCGCTCGCGGTTGACATGAATCCACTGCCGGTCCTCGGTGGCTTCCGCGAACTGATGGACGCGTTGCTGTGTGATTTGGAACCACTCGGTTACACCAATCTCACGCCCCATCATTTCTTTCAGCGCTTGCGGATTTTTGATGAGCAGTGGCGCCATGAACTTTCCATGCCAGTTACCTAATGAGTAGGAGGCCTCATTTTGCGGGATCAGCGCGAAACCGTGGATCCAGAGCGCTAATTGTTCCTCCCCAGCTCCCACTTGGCGATGGATTCAATGTGCACTTCATCGGGTCCATCCGCCAGCCGCAGAGACCGAACCCCAGCCCAAGCGCCGGCCAGGAATGTATCCTGCGAAACGCCCGCGCCTCCGTGAGCTTGAATCGCCCGATCCAAAACCCGCAGCGCCACGTTGGGTGCCACGACTTTAATCATGGCAATTTCTGATCGCGCCGCTTTGTTTCCCACTTTGTCCATCATGTCCGCCGCCTTTAGCGTTAGCAGGCGCGCCTGTTCAATTTCGATGCGAGACATCGCGATATCAGCGCGAATCGTTCCTTGTTCCGCCAATGCCCTGCCGAAGGCCACCCGTGATTGCACCCGTCTGCACATGGTCTCGAGCGCTCGCTCAGCCACACCAATACATCGCATGCAATGATGAATCCTGCCAGGCCCCAACCGCCCCTGTGCAATCTCAAATCCGCGGCCCTCACCGAGTAACATGTTGGTCTTCGGAACACGCACATCCTCGAACTGGATTTCAGCGTGCCCGTGAGGCGCATGGTCGTAGCCGAATACCATTAACATCCGCACAATCTTTACGCCCGGAGTATTGAGCGGCACCAGAATCATGGACTGCTGTTTATGCGCGGCTGCGGAAAGATCGGTCTTGCCCATAAGAATTGCGACCCTGCAACGCGGGTCTCCTGCGCCTGAGGACCACCATTTGCGCCCCTTAATCACGTAGCTATCGCCGTCCGCCACGATGCTCGCGCTGATGTTGGTAGCGTCTGAAGACGCCACGTCCGGCTCGGTCATTGCAAAGCAGGATCGAATTTCACCAGCAAGCAGCGGCTTCAGCCATTTTTCCTTTTGCTCCGCGGTGCCATAGCGAGCAAGTACTTCCATGTTCCCGGTGTCTGGCGCTGAACAATTGAAGATCTCTGGTGCGATGTGACTGCGGCCCATCATTTCACATAGCGGTGCATACTCGAGGTTGGTGAGGCCCGCGCCATTCTTGTCCTGCGGCAAGAATAAATTCCACAATCCTTCGTGCCGCGCCTTGGCCTTTAGTTCTTCGACAATTCGCGTGGGTTTCCATCGCGCCTGGGCGATCTCTGCGTGGAATTTCTCCTCGTTCGGATAGACATGGGAATCCATGAAAGCTTGTAATCGCTTCTGTAGTTCCTTGGTCTTTTCACCGACCTCGAAATTCATAGAGGGTTCTTCATTTTCCGGTAAACACCGGTGCGCGTTTTTCAACGAAATGTGCAACGCCTTCTTTGAAGTCCGCGCACTGCAAGCTGGCCAGCATTTCTTGCTCAGATCGTTCAAACGAGCGTGTCAGCGTTTCAAACATCGCTTCATACACTTGCCGCTTGATGATCCGCATTGACCGCGGGCTGACGTTCGACGCCAGGTCTATTGCGTACTCCCGCACTTTCTCCATGAATGTGTCGCGCGGATAGACTTGGTTCGCCAGTCCCATTCTCACCGCTTCCGCTGCATCGATCATTCTGGCGGTGAGCAACAGATCCAGCGCATTTGCGTGTCCCACAAGGCGCGGCAGCATCCACGCCATTCCGTACTCGGCTATAAGTCCTCGCCGGGCAAAAGTTGTCCCGAATCGCGCGGCATCAGAAGCAAACCGTATATCGCAATACAAAGCAATCACCAAACCCAATCCCACTACCGGCCCATTGATCGCGGCAATCACGGGTTTCGTCACAGCCGGGAAATACGAATATTTGTGTCGAAAGTCATCTCGAACACCATCGGGTTTGCTCTCTGTCTTTTGCACCGCCTGCGCCGTCCGCGCTGCATCGAGTCCCTTTTCGGCGACGGTGCTCAAGACCGACATGTCTGCGCCGGCGCAGAACGCGCGTCCCGCCCCCGTCAGGACAATGACGCGAACATTTTCATCGCGCTCCGCCTCTTCCACGGCGGAGCGCACTTCGCTTTCCATGACGGCAGTCCAGGCGTTGAGTTTGTCCGGACGGTTGAGCGTAATCGTGGCGATGCGGTCAGCCACCTGGCACAGCGTTTCTTGATTTGGCATAGCGAGGCGAATTATATACAATGAAAACGCGTTAGTCACATTCATCTGTGTTAAACCATCATATTTCCATACGCGGGGCATGTAACTGGAGACTTCCATGCCATTCGTTATGAACGAAGGCGTCGAAATATATTGGGATGAATGCGGTTCCGGCGAACCTCTGCTGCTTATCATGGGCCTCAGCTATCCCTCCTATATGTGGCATCGCACCCGGCCTGTTCTTGCCCAACGCTACCGCACCATTGCTTTCGACAATCGCGGCATCGGACAAAGCGAGGTGCCTTCGGGCGTTTATTCCATGCCCTCGATGGCCTCCGACGGAGCCGCGGTGCTGAATGCTGCGGGTGTGGAGGCCGCGCATGTATTTGGTCTGTCCATGGGGGGCATGATAGCGCAGGAATTTGCGCTTCAATATCCGAAGCGGGTGCGCTCGTTGATTCTGGGTTGCACCGCTGCGGGCGGGCCCGATGCCGTGCGAGCCGAAGCCGCAGTAATAGAGACCCTGTTGCGTCAAGGCATGACACCTGAAGAATCCCGGGAGGCTATCACGCCATTCATTTATGACCCCGCCACTCCGCGCGAGCGCATCAACGAAGATATGGCTATCCGCATGAAGTGGTACCCCACCCCACAGGGTTATGCGGGCCAGTTGCAGGGCATTTTCGGATGGGAAGCGTATAGCCGCATCGCGCAGATCACCGTCCCAACGCTCGTTATCCACGGCGAAACCGACAGACTCATTCCAGCCGACAACGCCAAATTAATCGCTGAGCGAATTCCGGGAGCTAAGTTGGTGTTGATTCCCCACGCCAGCCACATCTTCGAGACCGACCAGCCTGCTGCAGCCCACCAGGCGATTTTGGAATTCCTCGGCGCTCAGCATGATGGCTCGCGAGTAACCGACGCGTAGGTTAACCGTCTTTCTTCCTTATCCAGCGTCTATTTCGTCGCCGGCCTGCGCGCGCCGAAGCAGTACGAGTTCGCGTTCGGCTTGGAGGCAAATCACGGCCGCCTAGTTGTTGGATTGAAGCTTGGGAATAGACCGGCAGTGTCGGGCGTCCTACTAGCCGGATAATCCAACGAAGGGATTTCGAATGGTGAGTTGTCCATCAATTGTCTGGCCATCGTGAAGGTCTTCGGAATAGAGAGTCGCGCATCCAGCTTCCAATGCAGCGGAAACGACCAGCGCATCATAGATGTTGTACCCGTGCTTCTCCGCAATTTTGAGTGCCGCTTCGTGCATTTCAATGGTGATGGGCAGCGGAGAAGGACAGAGAACTCGAAAAGCATCCAACGCTTCCGTCACGTCACTCCACGACATTAAGATTTTTCGGCGAGCCACAGAGGCGAATTCGTTCAAGATCTGCACGCTGACTACTCCTCCTGATGCGAGGAGTTCCTCAGCTTGCGCGCTGCGTTGATCGTCGTGCCCCACAGCATAGATCAGCACATTCGTATCGAAGAAAGCCTTAGCGGGCATTGGCCTCTTCTCGATCAAAAACAAATCCGGGAGGCAAAGGACGTCGCAGTTTGCGTAGACGAGCGAGCGCGTGAGGTTTGCTTTGATCGCGCCTCACTTCGAACACCCGCTCACGAGCAATTCGAATCTCAATCTGGTCGCCTTCTTTGAGATCGAGCGCGTCAACCACAGCCGTAGGCAACCGCACTGCCAGGCTATTGCCCCATTTAGATACCTGCATCGCTCCCCCCCCTGATATACATTCCGATTGTATATCTCAAAG
>DATHGV010000283.1:0-4838 GCA_035490135.1 Candidatus Methylomirabilota bacterium | reverse complement strand
GGGATATCGCACGTCCCGCCCTCAATTGGTCACCGTCCGGTCACCGCCCTGCAGCTAGCCGCCTCATCAATTCCTGTTTTTTCGCGAGCAGAGTGCGCATCTCCGTAGAAGCCGGATTGGCCTCAATGCTTCGTTGCACCTCCGCCAAAGCCCTCTCCGTTTGCCGGTTTTGCAGTGATTCGATGCAGCTTTCCGCTTCTTCCCAGGTGAATTCGCTGGACTCCTCGAAAAGTATCTCGAACAGCATGCGCCGGTCGCGTTCCTCCAGGCTCGCGGCAATTTCCGTCGCTTCTATCGTGCTGCCCGCCAGATTTGCTGCGATCAGCGCGGCAAAAACTTTTTCTGTCTCAAGGCCGACGCACAATCCCGCATCGCTTAGCCGCAGTGCCAGGTCACGGCGAAAACTGTCGGCTTCCGCCAGCATGCGGATCAGTCGCCGCTCGACCGGCTTGGCCGCGCGACCGACCAGCTCCGGCGCGACTTTTAGCCCGCTGCGGCGTTCCGCGGCTGCTTTGCTCAATGCCGCGCGTAGCACCGGCTCTTCGAGCCGCAGTTGTTGCGCGATGCGTGTGGCCCATTCGGACCGCAACAGGCGGTTGGGGATTTTCTGCACGTACGGCAAAAGAAAATTCACCGCGCGTAATTTTCCTTCGCCGGTCGAAAGGTCCATGTGCCGCGCGCGCTCGATCAAATAGTCAACATATGGCGGTGCGTCCTTTAATAATTTGGTGTAGGCCTCGACGCCCATTTCGCGAATATAAAGGTCCGGATCGGCGTTTTTGGAATACTTGGTGCCATCGTCGGCCGTTAGATTCATTGCCGGCAATGCCAGCACGCGCACTTCAAAATCGTTCTCGAGCAGTAACGAAATTGACCGTTCGGTGGCGAGTTGCCCCGCGGTGTCGGGATCGTAGTTGACGATCACCCGCTTGGTGAAGCGCGACAGAAGTTTGATCTGCGGCTCCGCCAAACTGGTGCCGCAGCTGGCCACTACATTACTGATGCCCGCGCGCGCCACGGCGATTGCATCCATGTAGCCTTCCACCAGCACCGCGAAATCCGCTCGCCGTAAAGCTTCCTTCGCGCGGACCAGGTGATATAAAACGTTGCTCTTCGAATAAATCGGAGTTTCCGGGGAGTTCAAATATTTTGGCTGATCGTCGCCCAGTGCGCGGCATCCAAAGGCCACAATTTTTCCCGAGTCATTGGCGATCGGAAACGTGATTCTCCTGCGGAAGCGGTCGTACATTCTGGCGCCGCCGCTTTGATCGCGGGATACGAGGCCCGACTCAATCAGGAGGGGCTCTTTATATTTCGATTTTAGAAACCGCAGCAGCGCGTCGCCACCGCTCGGGGCATAGCCAATCCCGAAGCGGGCGATGGCATCTTTATCCAGGCCGCGATCCTCAAGGTACGCTCGCGCCGCTTTGCCTTCCAGCGTTCCGCCCAATTGCTGGGCGAAAAATGTTTGCGCCTCGCGGTGCATTTCCACCAGCAACGTGCGCTGCTGATTTTCCTTGCGTTCTTCGGGCGAGCTGGCCTTCGGGCGTGGAATGGCGATTCCACATTTTTCCGCTACGATGCGTATTGCTTCCGGAAACGCAACCTTGTCCATTTCCATCACAAATTTGAAAACGTCTCCGCCAACCCCGCAGCCAAAACAGTGGTAAATCTGCTTTGTGGGATGCACTGCAAAGGACGGGGATTTCTCGGCGTGGAAAGGACACAACCCGGTGAAATTCTGGCCGCTCTTCTTCAGGCGCAGGTATTCGCCGATGACGCGGACAATGTCCGCCTGCTGCTTCACGCGCTCCGCGAATGATCCCGCTTCCGCCATTTATGCCCGCAACTCCACGACGGTGACCGCTTTGCCGCCGCGCTCCTCGGTTTCAAACGATTGGCTATCCACCAACGGATGCTTCGACAGGAACTGCGCCAGCCCCTTGCGCAACGCGCCCGTCCCGTGTCCGTGAATAATTCGGACGCGCGACCGATTTGCCAGCGCTGCTTCGTCCAGAAATTTGTCCACGCGTTCCGTGGCTTCTTCCACGGTGCAGCCGATCAAATTAATCTCGCCGCCCGTTCCTTCATCGCTGGCTTGCGCGCGTACCGTAATACTGCCTTTTGTCGCTCGCGCGGTCCCGCCAGCGCCGCTCGGCCCTTCCACGCCGGTGATTTCGTCGAGGCCGACTTTCATGCGCAACGGGCCGGCCTCAATTTCCGCCGAGGTCCCATCAATGCGCCGCAACACCACCGCTTTGCTGAATCCGCGCACGTGGATCCTCGTCCCTGGTTGCAATTGCGCCGCAGTGACACTCTCTTTGCCAGCGGGCGCTCCAAGATCCTGTTGCGACTCGGAAATGGTCTGCACCACCGCCGCATTCAGCTCTTCGCGCGCTTCACCTCGCACATCCAGTGCTTTGCGCCGTGCGAACTTGTCGAGTGATCCTCGCAACTCTCTTTCTTTTACCGCTTCCACGACGCGCGCAACATTTTCGTCGAAGCGTTTTTGCATTTCGGCAAATTTTTCTTCCAGCTCACGAATGCGGCTTTGCTGCCGCCTAACCCACTCATCGCGTAATTTTTTGCGTTCTTCCTCGAGGGCCTGCCGTTCCGCGGTCATTTGCTGCTGCATGCGATCTAATTCATCCCGGCTGCGATGCAGGTAAGCAATCAAGTCCGCAGCCTCGAGCGCTTCCGGCGCCATCAAGGCGCGTGCGCGGGCGATGATCGGCTCCGCAATTCCCAACCTTCGCGCAATCGCGATTCCGCTGGACCCGCCTGGCACACCAACCATCAGGCGATATGTCGGTCTAAGGTTCACATCGTCAAATTCCACCGCAGCGTTCACCACTCCCGGTGTCGTCGATGCGTACGTTTTCAGCCGGTCATGGTGCGTGGTCGCCAGCACAATGCAATTTTTCGCGCGAAATTCATCCAGCAGCGCTACCGCCAGCGCCGCGCCTTCCTCCGGCGCAGTACCCGTCCCCATTTCATCGACTAACACCAGCGACTCGGGCGTAGCTGCTCCCAGCATGGCTTTCAGATTCAACATGTGCGCGGAAAAAGTGGAAAGATCGGCGGCAATCGACTGCTCGTCTCCAATGTCCACCAGCACGCGGTCAAAGAACGGAAGCACCGCGCGTTGGGCTGCCACCGGAATCCCTGATTGTGCGGACAGCGCCGCGATCCCAGTGGTCTTCAGCGCCACCGTCTTTCCGCCGGTGTTCGGTCCGCTGATCACCAGCACGCGCTCTTCGCCACCGAGCGCCAAAGTCATTGGCACCACGACGCGATCTTCCTTGCGCAATTTATTTTCCAGCACTGGATGCCGCGCGGCCTCCAGCCTCAGTTCGCTGGCTTCTGAAAATTCCGGTATTGCGGCATCAAACTCCTGAGTAAATCGCGCCCGCGCAAACACACTGTCCAATTCTGCGATGGTTTCCGCCGCCAGCATCAAAGGCCCGCGTACGCGCTGCAGTTTTTCCGTCAGTTCGCGCAATATGCGCACAATCTCGGCCGCTTCGTCTTCCCGCAATTGCACCAGCTGGTTATTGGTCTCGACGGTCTCCAGCGGCTCCATGAAAATTGTCTGCCCGGTCGCGCTCGCGCCGTGAACGATTCCCGGGACACTGCGGCGATTCTCAGCGCGCCAGGGAATCACGAAACGGTCATTGCGCAAAGTGACGTAGTCTTCGCCGGCCTCAGTATTCTTGGTGCGCAGGATATGTTTCAGGGTTTTCTGGATGGCGTCGCGCGTCTGCGTGATGCTTGCGCGTATTTTTCGGAGCGCCGGTGAAGCGTCGTCGCTGATCTCGCCATTCGGCAGCACACTCCTACGAATGACCGCCAGCAAATCTTTAAACTCGCTTAGCGCAGCCGCGCGCGCCGCCAGGAGCGGGAATTTTGTCTCTTCTTCGCGAAACTGCTGGCGCAACCATCCGGCGGTCTCCAGCAAAGTCGCCGCATCCAAAAATTCGCGCGCTTCCAGGACCATCCCCGGCCCCTCCATCCGCTCAAGCCAGTTTTGTGGATCCGCTAGCGCTCCAAATCCCAACTCCCGCGCGGCTCGCAGCCATTCCCGCGCTTCGCGAATCAACGCAAACGCGGCGGTAATCGCACCGCGATCCATTCCAGGCTGCAAACCATCCACAAATCTTCGCCCTGGCGCACAAGTCGTTCTCTGCCGCAGCAATTCCAGCAGCTTGTCGAATTCCAATACATCCAGCGCGGTCCGCGACATTTCTCGTTTACATTCCCTTTTCTAAACTATTCCACAAAAACTCGGCTGCTTCTTCCGCCGAGGCCACAGTTCTCAAAATCTGCGTCTTCCCTTCGGCCCAGGGATTTTCTTGTCCCACTTCCACTCCCCGCACACAATTTAAAATCGGCGCCCAACATTCCCCTAGCGCGACAAACGGTTTCGCCGGCATCGCCGACTTGTTCATCATTTCCCAGGCTACTGCCAGTTCCGCCAAAGTCCCGGTGCCGCCCTTGCAAGCCACAAAGCCATCCCCTAACCGAATAATCTCAAACAATCTTTCCTGCCAGGTTTTCACGCGCACTTCCACGTCTACCCATGCATTGGTTTTGGCCGCCGGGAAAAATTCCGCGGTGACTCCGTAGGTCTTGCCGCCAGCTTCTTTCGCGCCTCGCGACACCGCTTCCATGGTCCCGCCGTACCCACCTGTGCATATCGCCAAGCCTTTTTTTGCGAGTGCGCGCCCCAGCCCGCGAGCCTCCGCATACTCCGGATCATTTTCGCGCGGCCGCGAACTCCCAAACACGCTGACAATAATCTCCTGTTTCATTTTTCCTGCTGCTTATTGCGGCTGTTT
>DATHGV010000282.1:0-3588 GCA_035490135.1 Candidatus Methylomirabilota bacterium | reverse complement strand
ACTTCGAGCGAGCGTTGCGCCGACCTAAGACTATTCCCTTTTGGGGCTGGAGGAGTACAATGCGGCGCATGAACCGACGAACATTTATTGGGAGTTCTGTGGCGACTACACTTTTGGCTTCGCGCTCGACATTGGCCACAGGGATCACGGGGCCTACCGGGGCTGGTGGGGCTGCTGAGGGTTCACACAAATTGGATCGCATCGGTGTGCAGCTTTATACCGTGCGGGAGATGATGAAGACGGACTTCGAGGGCACGCTCGCGAAAGTAGCCGGTGTCGGCTACCGCGAAGTGGAATTCGCCGGGTATTTCGATCACCAGCCGAAAGAGATACGAGCGGCCCTGGACCGGGTGCATCTCACGGCTCCCAGCGAGCATGTTTCTTATGAAGTGGTGCAGAACAAATGGCCGGAGACGCTGGAGGCCGCGCATGTGGTCGGACACAGCTTCATTGTGTGTCCCTCAATTGATGAATCAGAGCGGAAGAAAGCGGCCGCGTATAAGAAAGCGGCGGAGGTTTTTAACCGGGCGGGTGAGGCCAGCAAGAAGGCCGGGATTCAATTTGCGTACCACAATCACAGCTATGAATTCGAGCCGCTGGCGGATGGCGGCGGAAAATTTGGGTATGACATTTTGCTGAGCGAGACGGACCCCAAGCTGGTGAAGATGGAGATGGATCTTTGCTGGATCACCATTGCGGGACAGGATCCGCTGACATATTTCAACCGCTATCCGGGGCGGTTTCCTTTAGTGCATGTGAAGGATTGGACCAAGGGACCGGACGGGAAGATGGGCCAAAAAGACGGGCACATGGCGGACGTTGGCGACGGCGCGATTGATTGGAAGCGCTTGTTTGCGGAATCGAAGAAAGCGGGCATAGAGCATTATTTTGTGGAGAACGACGAGCCTACTTCGCCAATCGAAGATCTGCACAAGAGTTATACGTATCTGCACGATCTGCGCTTTTAGTTCACGCGGCGCAGAGAAAGCGAGTTATGAATAAATTTCTATTGTGCGCTGCGTTTGCGGCGATGCTACTCCTCGCGGCCGGACGTTCCCGGGAAAAAGGTTGGGCGCAGGAAAAGAGTCTGGCACAAGAAAAAGGTCCCGCAGTCAAACAGCTATTCAACGGTAAAGATTTGAGCGGCTGGAAGCATGTGGGGCCCGGCAGCGTGACGGTGGAAGATGGATTGATTCGCACGCACGGCGGAATGGGATTGCTGTACTGGACCGGCGGCAAGATGGGAAATTGCCGGATTCGCGTGGTGTATAAAATGCGCGACCACAATGACAATTCCGGCGTGTTTGTGCGCATCCCGATCGAGCCGCGCGAACCATGGATGCCGGTGCATTACGGATACGAAGTGCAGATTGATAATGAGCCGGAGACCTCGAAGGAAGACGAGTATCACGTTACGGGGACGCTTTATTCGTTGACCAAGCCCGCGGCGCGTCCGGGAAAGCCGGGGCCGGAGTGGAACACCATGCTGATCACGCTGGATGGTCCGCATACCGTGGTGGTGTTGAACGATGTGAAGGTTACCGATTACACCGAAGGGCAACCCGTTCCAGAGAAAAAGTTTGATTTTGAGCCGGAGCGCGGACGGCGTCCGAATGAGGGTTATATGGGGCTGCAAAACCATAGCGACAACGACATCGTGTTTTTCAAAGAAGTCAGCGTGCAGCCATTGCATTGATGATTGTTTTCAAGATTGCTGAAAATTTTGGAGGGTGGACGATGACTAGAGATCTTTCTCGCCGTGAATTTCTGCAAAGGAGCGCGAGAGTGTCAGGCGCGTTGGTGGCGACGCGCACGTTTTTTCTTGATCCGGAGTCGATTCCCTTCCCCTCCAAGGCGGTGGCGGCGAGTGATCGGGTGCGCTTTGGAATTATCGGCATTGGAATGCAAGGCTCGGGACTGCTGACGAATGCGAGTCAGTTGCCGGGAGTGGAATGCGTAGCTGCGTGTGATTTGTACGATGGGCGGCACACGCTGGCGAAAGAGATTGCCGGTTCGAATATTACGACGACGCGGCGGTATCAGGAATTGCTGGCGAACAAAGATATCGACTGCATCGTCGCGGCTGTTCCGGACCACTGGCACAAGCAAGTGGTGGTGGATACGGTGAGTGCGGGGAAAGATATTTACTGCGAGAAGCCCATGTCGCACACAGCGCAGGAAGGCGTGGCGATGGTAACCGCGGCGCAGAAAACCGGAAGGATTGTGCAGATCGGATCGCAGCGGGTCAGCTCGGTGATTTGTGCCAAGGCGAAGGAAATGCTGGCGCAGGGCATGATTGGAAAACTTAATCTGGTGGAAGGTTCGCTGGGGCGCAATGATCCGACGGGAGCGTGGGAATATCCGCCACCGCCGGATTTGTCGCCGCAAACGCTTGATTGGGATACGTGGCAAGGAACGGTGCCGAAGCGGCCGTTTGATGCCAAGGTGTTTGCGCGCTGGCGGTGCTGGAAGGAATATGGGACGGGCGTGGCGGGCGATTTGCTGGTGCACCTGATCAGCGGGATGCAGTACATGCTGGGATGGAATGAGCCGCCGAAGCGGGTGATGTCCATGGGCGGGATATTGCGATTCCCGGACGGGCGGAATATGCCGGATGTGCACGCTACGTTATTTGAATATGGAGAAGTGCCGGTTTATATGCGGCTGGACCTGGGTTGCGAGACTCCGGAGATTTACCGGTTTATGGGTTCGAAGGGGATCCTGGAAGTGACGGAGACGGCGATCAACTACATGCCGCAAACGGGAGAAGATACTGCGCCGAGTTACTACGTGACCGGCTACCCGCGGGAGATGCGGGAGGCTTATATAAAAAAGTGGCACGAGGAGCACGATCCGGCTCCGGGTAAAGAACCGACGATGGAGGGCTTTAGTTATAAGGGCGTGTCGTGGGATGAGGAAAAGCCGCATTTGTGGCGGTTCTTTCAGGCGGTGAAGAGCCGGCAGCCGGTGACTGAGGATGCGGTTTTTGGGCATAATGCGGCGCTGGCGTGCCACCTGGCTAATGAATCGTATTTCAGGCGGACTGCTACGACTTGGGATGCGGCATCGCAACAGATTAAGGCATAAAAGCGATGAGTTGGGGGTTTAGCATTTTGATATCAGAATTGAAGGTAGAGCATCTAATGGAGTGGAGTCTTATCGCTTTGGCTATGTTACGAAAGGACTTGAACTTAGCTGGCGATAGGAGTATTTAGGGGCAACGTAGGCGCAACTTTTTGGCCGCGTTGGAGTTTAACAGGTATCGGTGATTCGACAGATAGATTCCCGGACGAGCAAGTAGCCGAGAATGAGCGGTTTGCCGGTCATCGGGAGGGCCACATGAAATACTTAAGATATTTTGCTTTGTTAGCGGTTTGCATGTTTGCTGCGAGCTATTCGCACGCGCAGGTCGAGGTTGGAGTTGGCGTAGGTGGCGGATATGGGGGTTATGCCTATGGCGGGCCTCCGGTGTGCAGCTACGGCTACTATGATTACGCGCCTTACGCCTGCGCGCCCTACGGATATTGGGGACCTGATTACTTCGTGAATGGACTGTTCATCGGAGTCGGACCCTGGTACGGCTGGGGC
>DATHGV010000281.1:0-4800 GCA_035490135.1 Candidatus Methylomirabilota bacterium | reverse complement strand
AACCGGATTACCTGCTTTACAATCCCATCACGCGGGAGACGGCGATATGGTATCTTAACAACGATGTTCTCATCGGCCACGCTTTCGGCCCCACGCTGTGGTTCGGCTGGAGCTTGGTGGGGGTTGCGGATTTTAACGGCGACGGCAAACCGGATTATCTGCTTTACAATCCCGCCACGCAGCAGACGGCGATATGGTATCTTAACAACGATGTTCTCATCGGCCACGCTTTCGGCCCCACGCCGTGGTTCGGCTGGAGCTTGGTGGGGGTTGCGGATTTTAACGGCGACGGCAAACCGGATTACCTGCTTAACAATCCCACCACGCAGCAGACGGCGATATGGTATCTTAACAACGATGTTCTCATCGGCCACGCTTTCGGCCCCACGCTGTGGTTCGGCTGGAGTTTGGTGGGGCCTTGAGTGGCCGCTAGGTGACACCCGCTCGCCTCAGCGCTTAAATAAACCTTGTGAGCGCAGTCGCGCGACGCATAGCTCGCGGCTGAACGGCGATTTGCACCTTCTTAAAAGTGAACGGTTAAAAAGTAAATCGGTAACTCCAACCGAACAGCGCACCTTCCTTCCCTCCGGACTCTGATCGCCGACCTCGTCACATTTATCTTGCCTATCAACAATTTTGTAGAGTAAACAAGATTGCATGACGCAGAACAGGAGACAGATGTGGGACGATCGACAATTGCCGGGCACTGATACAGCTTGCCGCAAACGCGCGTTGAGCTCGTCTTCTTGCCTTTTCGCTTTGCTGGTTTTTGCCGCGCTCGCGTGCGGCGGCTGCCAGACCTCGCTACCGCCTTTGCCGAATCCGCCAGGTCCTAAGACAACTGTAAGGCTCTCACCCGGAGATACAATCAAGGTTTCTTATGCCGACGAGTCCGTCTCGGATCAAACGCAGAAAATTCGCAGAGACGGCAAGGTAAGCCTGCCGTCCATCGGCGAAGTGACGGCTGCTGGCAAGAGGATTATGGATTTTCAAAATCAGCTCGTCAGCCTCTACGAAGACAAACTTGAAAACAGCGATTTGGTGGTCACATTGGAGAGCGGCGCGGTAGGCGTGACCGTCTCCGGATTTGCCAATAAACCGGGCAAACTCTCCTTTGATCGCCCGACGACTGTGTTCCAGGCGATTATGGAAGCGGGTGGAGTGAGTGACTATGGAAGCCTGAGCAATATTCATTTGACTCGCATAATCAACGGAGAACAGCGCACCGAGACCCTTAACCTTCGGCCAGCCATTCGCGGCGAGCTTACGAAACCAAAATATGTCCAAGACGGGGACGTGATCTACATTTCGCGCAGCTTGTTTTGATTTGAAGTGCCGACAGGGCGCGACTTGCAAACATGATTTTGCCATGTCGAATTCACCAGCCCCGCAGACTCATTGATTCAGTACCGCTCGCGTGGCTGTTCGCGACTTTTTTGCTGGCTCCAATCACTGAAGCAATGGGTCAATACGCGGCCGGCTCGTCAGAAGGGACCAGCACGAGTGGAGGTCGAACGGTTCCGCTTGAAATCACAGCCGGCGTGGACATGGGCTACGACGACCACGTTATCGGGGGCAACGCTACCGCTACCACGAGCTCAAGCGGCCAAAGCTCATTTTTCGCGAGAGAAAACGTTGTCCTCTCTTATAACCGCCAGAAGGAGCGGACAGAACTTCGTCTGGTTGCGGTCGGACGCTTTTCCCAGTTTTTCGATGTGGGGACGGACGACAAAGACGTGAACGTCACTTTCTCGCTTGCGCATAACTTCTCGACACGGCTCTCCTTTTACGCCAGCGTTTACGCAGCTTACCAGACAGAGCCCAATTTCCAATCCAATGTTGGCCCGGAAAACGTGCGCGCTCCTCACTTCGACACGAACGACATTTTTTCGGTTACCTATCATTGGCTACCACGAGTTTCCACTGTAACAAGCTACACCTTCGAGCGCATTAAGTATGAGCAGTCGTCGTCGTCGACGACGACGACGGCGGTCGGAGCAGCTCAGGACCGGTTCCAGAATACGCTTGCCGAGTCGCTTCATTTTAGCCTGACAAGCCGCACTAGTCTGACTGCAGAATATCGCTTCGAAGTCATAGATTACGACACGGCGCCGCGCGATGCGACGATTCATTTTGCACTCGCCGGTCTCGATCATCATTTGACCGAGCACCTAACGATTAATGTGCTTGGGGGTCCATCATTTCGTTTTTTCAAAAACGACGGCAGCACGATCAACCCCTATGCTCAAGTGAAACTTGGTTATCAGGGGAGTAACCATTCGCTAACCTGGGTAACAAGCTATGGAGTCGAACAGCCCAGCGAGACTCTCGCGGCGGGGGCCACGACGCTCCGAACCGGCCTGAACGCGACGTACCGGCTGACTTCGCGAATCAACTCGAGGGCTGCAGTTTATTATAATCATAGTGACAACCAAGGGACATCTGGAACCGGATCGGCAGGCTCCCAGGATGCTTTGCAATTTACTCTCGGCCTCACATATACGATCAAAAAACATTTCGCGTTGCACGTTGATTACGAGTACAGCAGCCTGAGTTCGGCAGGAGCGCAAGGGGGAACGCAAGGGGGCTACTCGCGGAATCGCTATTTCGCCGGATTGAACTACACGTACTGAGGATCTACAGACGGGGTAGCTCGCCGAGGGAAGCTTCCCGGACAAAGATCGGCAATTACTCTCTGGCCCAGCCTGAGAAACACCTTGGAAATGCCCCCTTCACCAAACGAAACTGCTTCTCGCGAAACCATCGTTCCTGCCCGAACAGGGAATGTCTCCGGATCTGCCCCGCCGAATCATAGGAAGATGTGGCGGTTTTGGACCGGCGCGGGTTTTGCGATTGTGCTTCTGGCAGTTTTCGCCCAGCCCTTGCTGGCGCTGATAAATTACGCAGCCGGGAGCCAGTTGTATTCATACATCTTATTGGTGCCGTTCGTTTCTGCTTACCTGCTTTACCTCCGGCGCGATCAATTACCGAAAAATTACGTTATCGATCTTCCACTCGCGATCGTGTCGCTGGCCGCCGGTCTCGGCGTTCTGGCATTTACCTACTGGTTGGATTTCGCGGGGCAAGCGCTGGCCACTAATGATCGCCTTGCGCTGCTGACCCTGTCGTTCCTTTGCTGCCTTGTGGCGGGAGGCTTTTTCTTTTGCGGACGTGCTTGGATGCGAGCGGCCGTTTTTCCCCTGGCCTACCTCATTTTCATGGTGCCGATGCCGGATGCGATGGCAGAAGCCCTCGAGACGGCTTCGAAATCTGCCTCGGCAGAAGTAGCCAATCTTCTTTTCCACCTGAGCGGCACGCCTTTTCTCCGGGCGGGAGCTATTTTCCAGTTGCCGGACATCACGATCGAAGTTGCACAGGAATGCAGCGGCATTCGATCGAGCTGGGTGCTTTTCATGACTAGCATCCTGGCCGCCAATTTATTCTTGAAGACGCGGTGGCGGCGTTTTGCGCTTGTCGTCTTCGTCATTCCGCTCGGCATTTTGCGGAACGGATTTCGCATCCTCGTGATCGGGCTTCTCTGCGTGAATGTGGGCCCGCAGATGATTCACAGTATAATCCACCGCCGCGGCGGGCCCGTCTTTTTCATGCTTTCGCTGATTCCATTTTTGCTGGTGTTGTGGTGGCTGTGCAAGGGTGAGGTCCGAACCCGACAACCGGAATAGCGCAGAGAGAGCTTCGGGCACTTCCCTTTGCGCAAGTTTTTCGGGAACTTTGCCTTCCAGTTCCCGTAGAAGTACTTGTGCATGGTGTAACACTTGACCTCATCTTCGGTGTGATCCTGGGTGAGCTTGACTCAAATTTCGCTACGGTTCACGTCCGAAGAGGGTGTCTTTGCTGAACGAACGAGATTTCGATTTAGCTATTGGTCGGAGACTCGTGCCGAAGCTGGAGCTGCATTGAAACCGCGATTCATTACATCGGCTTGCAGGGAATTATGAGCCTGAACTCCGTGTTAGCTTTGGCTGCCGCCACATTTAGTGTCGCCCTGGCCGTGGCCGCGGCTTGCCGAAAGCGCCGTTCGCTTGCGACCTGGTGTTTCTCGGCCGGGATGCTGACTTTCGCGCTGGAAAGTCTGTTCGGCGCCATATGGCACGACGCGCTTGTTCCTGAAAGGGCGGCTTTCTGGGAAACTGTCACCCTGGTAACGAAGTCATTTCTGCCGGCGATTTGGCTTTGTTTTAGCCTCACGTATTCGCGTGGAAACTCTCGTGAATTTCCGGCGAGATCCCGATTTCTCGTCCTGGTGGCCTTTTTAGTCCCGGTAGGCGTGTCCCTGGTTTTCCGGGATCAATTGGCGCCGATTTTTCCTCACGACCAGTCAGGCGGAAATTGGTGGGTCAGCTCTCATGCAGCGGCCAAAACATTGAATGGCCTTCTGCTCGTGGCCGCGGTGCTGGTTCTTGTGAATCTCGAAAGGACCCTCCGATCGGCTGTCGGAACGACGCAGTGGAGGATAAAGTTTATGGTTCTTGGCCTTGGGATTGTCTTCGGAGCCAGGATTTACACCCTAAGCCAGGCGCTGCTCTTTTCCGGAGACATGATGGCCTTAATCGACGTCGAAACAGGGGCGCTGCTGATTGGATGCACATTGATCACCGTCGCTTTTCTTAGGAGTGGTCTCGGCGAAATCGATGTTTATCTGTCCCATGCCGTTCTGCGCACGTCCCTGACGGTACTTCTGGTTGGGGCGTACCTTTTCATTGTCGGCGTGCTTGCCCAGGTCGTAGCGCGGACCGGCGAACCGGGAACGTTTCAGTTTCAAGCCTTCGTGGTGCTGTT
>DATHGV010000280.1:0-43058 GCA_035490135.1 Candidatus Methylomirabilota bacterium | reverse complement strand
AGTAATCCCAAGGTAAGGTTTGCCGACAAACTGAGAGTAGTGACGAGATGCCCGTTTCTGGACCAGAGGCGCTCTTGTCCGCATTGCTAGTATTATGATGTGGACAGCGGGGCCGACATCAGCATCGGAAATCCCTGTTTGTTTCCGCAGAGACTCGGCGACCACCCGGGAATTACCGTGTGCGTGTGGTGGTTCGAATCCAAATGCATATGACCTTCACTTCTGCTTGTCAGGCGTTCGAAACCAGGCTAAGTGACAATGTCCAGGGCATCGTCCTGTCGCAGTGGTAGGGACAACCTTAACGCGGGGGTGTGTTGGGATGCAGCACAAACTGGATTCCGCGTTCGGCGTTGAGCTGTACGGTCTTCTCCAGATCGATGCGATCCAATTCTAAGGAGTTCTGGCCACCGTACGTGGTGGTGTAGTGCAACTGGCCATTCTCGACCCAGTAGGCCACGAGTCCGTACATCGAACCGTCGCGCAATTGCAGGAGCGTTACCGGCTGCTTGCTCTTTGCTTTGTTCCCGGGCGCCGCGTTGTTGGTTGCGGGATTTTGCGTGCCGCCCCTGCTTTCGCTTAATCCGGTGGCATTGGAAGGCTGCGCTGGTCGCGCTTCTGCCGTGGAATCGTCAGGGACGTAATCAGGCATCTGGTCGTTGAATAGCAGGAATGACGAGCTGCCGATAAAAGACGCCGAAAATCTACCGATGAAAAATGGGTCGAAAAAGGATCCTCCGGCAAAGCAGTTGAAGTCATCGTTGAAGAAAAAGGGGTGGCGCGGAAAACCGAAGCTCGCGCATCCGCCAAAGCCGAATCCGGCCTGGGGAGGGAAGAACAAGAACCGGTCGCCGAATGGAAAATCCTCGGTCCGGCGAGGGAATCTGCGCCGTGCAGGTGCAGAGATGATCTGCGCTCCCGGAGGCTGCAAGATGGCCCCGTGGAGGCCCGCCGCTCCGGCGAGGGGTGTCGCCATGTCATGTGCGGAACTAGGCGTCTTGCTTTGGCGGCCGATTAGGCGACCGAAGGAATGACCAATGGCGTGGCCAACGCCCGTGCCTGTAGAAGGTCCGGAAGAACGGCCAGAAGAGAATCTCCCACGGCCGCCGTGCCCGCCTGACCCGCTATGGCCGCCTGGTCCGCCACCGGATCCATCCGGATGAGCATGCAAGCCCATTGCGCCCAACAACCCTGCAAGCATTACAACCGCCGTACGCGTCCAAGGCTTCATGACGGATATCCCCGGCTCTCCGTCAGCCTACGCCTCATCGCTAAGCATTTCCACTCATTGTGAGACATCATTGGAACGATTGCATTTGGAATAAGCCGCAGGAATTTTCCAGAAGCCCAGGGTACCTCGCACTTTTGGTTCCGCGAATCTTGCATACCTCCCGATCACCGCATTTACCGGAGAAGTGCAATCCTTGGAAAGCCAAGTGAGCACTAATCCGCCCTATAAAGATTTAGAATCTGACCACGGAACAAATCGGAGGAGATGATATTGCCCGCGAGGCGAGCGCTACAAGGATCGCGACTGGAGCATGCTCAATACCATCGCGATCTGCCCGGAATGGTAAATCGCGTGTTCCACGATTCCGTGAAGCATAGTTTCGTAAGGATAGTTACGCCCAGGAACCTGTTTCGCCAAATCCTCGATGGGAAAATTCCGAATCTTCTCTTCGAGGAGCTCGCGACTTTGGCTCCATCTGGATACGAGTTCGTTCCAGGGAATCGGCGGCTCGGCCCAATCCTTTTCGGGCTGCCAAGACGGCAGCGAATTACTGTCGGAGGTATTGCGAATTCTTTCATTCCATAGGAGCAAATGCTGAAGCAGCTCCGAAATTGAATGAGATCCTGGAACGGGTGGCGTCGTCGCAAGCTCAGGCGAAGTCTGCGCTAACAACTCAGCGAGCGAAAGTCCGTACCAAGCGGCTTTAACCGTCGCAGCGCGGTAAGAATCGGCGATTCTTTGAGTTTGGTCCATATGTGCTTAGCGGAAACTCGGACAATTGCGGCGTTTCCAGCGAGTTTAGTCTACATCACGCGGCCTCGCGTTGAGACCACTGTTCCACACGGACGCGGTAGGGACGATCATCACTGATCGCCCCCCGCACAGATCCGTACGGGCGCTTCTACGCATACGGCTCCCACCTTGGATGAGTGGCGAGGAAGCGAGCTACAGGATAAGGATGCAAAACGTGTGGGGCTGGAATCCACCGGGTGTAGATCGGGATGAGCCGATCCCACGGCGCAGGTCGTTGACTGCGGCGGCGTAGTACGAGCCACCACAATCGCCGTAACCGCTGCCCGAAGACACTCAACCTGTCGATGTTTCCCGGGACCGCATGGTAGCGGTAATAGCCGTTCACAACCTTTCGCAGCCATGCACCGACGTCGGCAACCGGCTCGTGCATTCGGAGGCGCAGCTCGGCCTTAATGGCTTGCAGCTTCGCCACCATGCGCTTCTTCGCTGTTTTCCGCCAGACGATGAATGACCCATTGCTCCGGCGCTTCCCGCAGTAATGCGTGAAACCCAGGAATGTAAAGGTCTCCGGCTTCCCTTCACCACGCTTCTCCCGATTTTGAGCGGCGAACCGCCCAAACTCGATCAGTCGTGTTTTCTCCGGATGTAGTTCCAGACCAAACTTGGCTAATCGTTTCCGAAATGCTTCCAGGAATCGCTCGGCTTCCGTTCGGTTTTCGAAACCTACCACCAGATCATCGGCATAACGGACGACGATCACATCTCCCGTGGCCACTTTCTGGCGCCAAGCTTCGATCCACAGATCGAAGACGTAATGCAGGTACACATTGGCGAGCAGAGGAGAGACAACTGCTCCTTGGGGTGTTCCTACCTTACTCTCCGACCACTGGCCGTCTTCCGATACCCCCGCCTTCAACCATTTCTGGATCAGGCGCAAGATCCGGCGATCGGCCACGCGGTGCTCAACAAACTTCATCGTCCACTCATGGCTCATATTGTCAAAGAAGCCTCGAATGTCGGCGTCGAGCACCCAGCTCACACGCTTCCTTTGGATGCCCACCGTCAGCGCGTCCAGCGCTTGGTGCGGGCTGCGTCCGGGACGGAATCCATACGAGAATCCTTGGAAGTCCACCTCGTAAATCTGGTTGAGGATGGTCACCACGGCTTGCTGTACGATCTTGTCTTCCAGCGCCGCTATGCCCAACGGGCGTTGTCGTCCATCGGCCTTCGGTATGTAGACTCTTCGTGAGGGCTGCGCCCGATAAGCTCCACGGTGTACTCGGTTGTGCAGGTCAGTGACTCGACTTGCCAGCCCGATTTCATACTCCTGCCACGTCACGCCATCGACTCCCGGTGCTGCTTGCCGCTTTAAGGCGTAGTAGCTGTCCAGAAGTAAATCCACGCTCACATGGTGAAGCAAAGCCGTGAACCGTTCCTGCCTCCTTTTCTTTGCTGCTTCTCGCACACCGCTCAATCCCTGGGACACTCGTTCCCCGCTCTGTGTCGGGTTGGTGTTGGGTTGAACGATGTTCTCCTTGGCCCGCACCCTTTTCTCCCCAGGCTCCGCCGAAGATCGCTCTTCTTTGTTCGTCTGGTTCATCGATAGTATGGTGCGGTCCGACTCCTCCAGAGCGTGCGCGTCCACCTTGTGGCTTTGCGCCTTCGCGGACCGGCCTCGTTCCCTTTCGGGCCGAGGCGCTCCAGAGGTCTCCCGGTTCTCGTGCATGTTGTTTCTCAGCGTGCGCGGGTTCTCCGACTACGCAGGACCGACTGCTCGCTCGCGTCTATCGCGAAACAGCCGTGGTGCCTTCCTCCATCAGGAAAGAGTCGGCGTCCTGGTTTTGCGTTTTTCGAAGCTCAATAGCCCGGCCCACCGATACCCCTGTCTACGCTTCAAGCGACACCTCGCGATGTCTCCCGCAAGACTGAGGGCCAAGATGGAGTCGCTGTCTCCTTTCCTGTAGGACTCTTTCATTCCTTACAACATGCCGGTTTAACCCGGCGCACCCCGATAAACGCAGCGTTAATCGGAAAAGTGGATTTAGCAGGTGCCCTAGTCTAACGCGGAATGATCGGCCGTGAACTGTCTAGTGAGTATTTTGCGAAAGGCGGAATCCTGAATGAGTTTTTGAAGTTTGCGGATGTAAATCTTCTGTGCTTTCTCCATTTCTCTCCGATCTACGGCTTGGGCAGTTTCCCACTCTGCTTCCAAGAATAATGCACCGAGAACGTGTTCGGCGTGATGAGCTGAGGTCCCAGTGGCTACCATCTTTTCAAACGCAGCCCTTACCAAAGTATCCTGCTCGAGCTGACCTTTGACGGCCGCATGCGTGGTGACGTGAGCGAGAGGATTCACGGGTTCGCCTTCTAGCGTGATCTCATATGGCGTTCCTTCACGTAGGTCGGTGATTATGCGCAACACGCCCATTCAGCCGGTATCCCTCGCCCTATTTCCGGGGTACGAGTTTCCACGAATATGGGGAAACAATTCCGTGCCTGAACTTCCGTCTGACGGCACGCCGCCGCAGCAACCTAACTACTTCCCCCAAAGAATGGTTTCCGCTTCGGTTTCTTCACGATGCCACCGGAAACGCGGAGGAGCCTCGATCACATCAACACAGCTTCTGCTATCGAAAAGATTCAGCAAAAGTTGCCGGGGATGCTGGATGTTTTGGAACGCGCTCATCCGGACATGCACACGACCGACACGGTGGATTTCGACGTGGTTGTCTCGTTCGAGGCGTATCTGGAGTTGGATGATGGAGCTGAGGTACTTCTCAAGGCAGGTGATTGCGTGATTCAGAACGGGACTCGCCATGCCTGGCACAACCGGTCCTCGGTCAAGTGCTTGATCGCCGTCACCTTGCTGGGCGCCGAACGCAAACCGTAACCTGTCGAGAGCATGTACCTAGACCGCAGCCCGGAAGCCGGTCAGTGGACGCGGATCCGAGTACACTACGACCCTTCGACTTTCACCGAAGGGTCGGCGTTTATCAAGAAACCTGCACTGATCGGAACCCTTTCGCTGTTATTTCGCTATGGGGAAAATTCAGGGACTCTATGCATGCGCAGCCACATTTCCGTACATCGTGCCACTACCAAATATTTTTCTAACTCGTTTGTTTTCAAAAACGAGATTGAAAAAGGAAGGACTTCCGAGAGATAGTACGTCTGGCTTGGGCGCAGGAGGCCCCGGTTCGAATCCGGGCGCCCCGAGCACTAAATTACTGAAGTATTTGAGGTTCACGTTGTAGAGTTCCGCAGCTTTCCCGGGTCGATCGGAGACTTAACTCTCAATGATTCCATATGAAATCATGTTTGATTATTCTGAGGTTGTGCAGTCTATTTAAAATGGTCCAAATAGCGCAGCTCCGGCTCTAAGGCTTAAAATCTGCGAGTTCTTCCACCTACATTTTTTTCCGACCTTGCCCAACGCCTGGAAATCAGATCGTATTCGTCAATCGGATTATATGAAGTTAATTTGCCAAGGCCTGGGTTATACTCCACGATGTTCCGAAGGCAAACGCTGGAGGAAAAAATATGTTCCACCTAATCTGGTATCTTCTTATCGGGCTAATCTCGGGCGTTATCGCCAAATCAGTGATGCACGTGCACATAGCGCTCTTCTGGACGGTCGTGCTCGGCATCATCGGATCGATCATCGGTGGCGGCGTTAGCCATATGTTTTCGCGCCCGACAAACGAACGATATCATCCCGCCGGCCTCATTCTTTCCACGCTGGGCGCAATCCTGGTTCTCTTCATTTGCTATAAGCTGAGGATTCGTTTTCCTCAGGTCTAATCTTGTAAAAATAAAATCGATTGCAATTACTACAATGTGCCCACCGAACAAAAAAGTCCATCAATGCGGATCGTATAAAAATCCGATATGTCGAACGTTCCGTCTTGCCTACCTAAATATCTCAAGAATTCGGGTTCGCCTGTCGGGCTTGCGTTTTGTAGATGCGCAAACTCATTGATCATTTTCGAGAGATCCGCGAATGAAGCAGCGCTTCGCTGCTCGAGACAACTTAATCCATTTTCGATTTCTTCGCGGACCTCTCCACAGAGACGCCTCAACTCCTGCTGTCGTTTTGCATCGTTCTGTTCGCCCCTCATCACACGTCTCTTTCCTTTCGTCCCCAATTTCGCCGAAACGTGAATTGCTGGAGTTGACCTCCATGCGCTTGCTTAACGCCTGTGATTCGGATAATTTCTGGGGTAAAGCGGGGGTCATTTGGAGATCAACACCCGCCAGGCAGGACGAATCGCCATTCTAGATCTGGACGGACCGCTAAGACTCGGCCCAGCCGAGAACGTTTTTCGCTCCCAAGCTGAGCAGCTCATACTGGCGGGTTCAACACTTCTAGCGGTGAATCTCGCGCGAGTCAGTGATCTTGATAGTTCGGGTGTCGGGGCGCTGGTTCGCGTATTCTCATCGGCCCGGCGCGCAGGAGGCAAATGTGTTTTCAGCGTGTAACGATGGTGTTGAAAACGGTCCATATGGATAAAATTCTCCAGATATGTGAAGACGAAGCCGCTGCTCTAACATCCTTCTAAATGGTTTTCGGCCGCACGTAACCTTCTAAAGCCGATTGCCTTCGACCTTTGCCGTGATGACCTTCTCCGAGTTAGTTATCAAGAAAAACGGAAGCCGTGAGAAATGCTGCGAACCAGCTATAATTTTTCTCATGCAACCCGATCTAGAGGTCATAAACCGATGGAGGGGTTCTGCTCCGTCCTGGGAGAAGCACCGCGATATCATTCGCCAAATGTTTGCCCCGATTACCCAAGCTCTTGTCGAGGATGGACAGATTGGAATCCAGCATTTGGTGCTGGATATTGCTACGGGGCCAGGAGAGCCTGCTTTAAGCATAGCTGCCTTAGCCGGACCTGACGGCAAAATCTTTGGGATCGATCCGATCCCTGAGATGGTAGCAGCTGCTCGTCGTGCGGCACACCGTCTCGGACTCAAAAATGTACAATTTAGCGTCGCCTTTGCGGATCATCTGCCGTTTCCAGTCGATACCTTCGACGCCGTGATCAGCCGCTTCGGCGTGATGTTCTTTCCCTCCCCTGTGGACGCGGTTCGCGAGATGCTGAGAGTACTGAAGCCAGGACGAAAACTGGCCTTGGCGGTTTGGCATTTCGCCGAAAGAAATCCTTTCCATTACACGCTGTCGCACGTCATCGAACGCTACGTCGATTCTCCGGCACCTGCGCCGGATGCTCTGGATGCGTTCCGATTTGCCAGCCCTGGCAAATTAAAGGATGTTCTTGCCGAGGCCGGTGCGGTCGAGCCATCCGAGCGCCTGCTGCAATTCAGAATACAAGCGCCGATCTCAGTGGAAGACTTCTGGACCCTCAGACGCGAGATGTCTGACAAGCTAAGCGAAAAAATGGCCATGCTTTCAAAGAAGCAGGCTACTAAAGTAAAGGGTGAGATGCTCGAAGCTCTGAATGAATACTCCACAAAGCGTGGGATGAGTTTTCCGGCCGAGGTGCTTATTGTGAGCGGAGCAGCCCCGGCATAGCTGAACTGTGGGCGACAGCTTGGGCTCCGCCCCAAACCGCGTCAGTGCCGGATAAGTCCTGTGGATCTCTGGCCCGGAGGTGGGAGCGCCTTCGAAGGAGGCCCATCGTCCCGAGTACCAGTTCCCGGGAATCCTATGAGCGCTCAATAGATGAATTCATCGGTTGGTACTGCGGGTTCGCTCGTTGAACGCCAGATCTGTAGGTCTCTTTAACTAAAGAAGGACCGCCCGGTTTAAAGTTAGGTTATCACTTGACGCAGGCCAACGCGTCACCGATCTGCTAGACAAAAAGTTTCACCACAACAATTTCAGACCAAACTGCACTTGCCGTGAACTAGTTGCGGTCGAGGAAATAATTCCCGCCGTCGGCGACGGCCCTCCAGTTGGCGCCGCGTATACCACTGGGTTGGGAGTGTTGAAGTCGGTGTGATTGAACAGATTGAAAATCTCGGCCCGGAATTGCAGGTGTAGACGTTCCGAGAGCAAGAATTTCTTTGCCGCCGACACATCCGTTTGCGCCAGCGCTGGACCCTGCAGAGTATTTCGCCCCACGTCGCCGTAGGTTCCCGGCAGCGGCTGGATGAAAGCGTTGGGATTGAAGTACTGATTTGATCCGCCCTCGATCACCGCTCCGGTAAAAGTTGGATTGATGGACGGCCGCACGGGGTTGCGCGAGTCGCCGTCATTGGATGGGTTATAGGAAAGCTGCGGGGTGAAGGGCAAACCCGATTGCAGCGTCTCGATGGCGCTGATCTGCCAGTTTCCGAAGACTCTTCCGACCCATGGATTGCTTCCGGACTTTGGGGAGTTGCCGAAAGGAAGATCATAAGTGGCGTTCAGAACACCGGAATGCCGCACGTCGAACGAAGCGCGGCCGTAATCCGCTGCAGGATCCAAGGGATTGGCCAAAAACGCCGGAGAATTTGTGGCTACGCTGGTGTTCATATTGTCGCCGTCGTCCAGGGCTTTGGAAAAAGTGTAGACCCCGCGGAATTGCAATCCATGGCTGAAATGGTGATTCACGTCAACTTCCAGCCCCTGATAGGAACTGACGCCTTCGGAGAACCATTGCGTGGTGTTTAAGACGGCGTTGTTTTGCAGCGCAGCGCCAGACGGGTAGTACAGAATCCCGGCTGGATAGCCTGACGGGCAAGGAGATGCCGGGCAGATCGTAGGTCTGGGAAGATTGGCGTCGACGGAGAGCAACTCATGGTATCCGTGCGAGCCGATATAGCTCACACCGAGCGAAGTGTTGGGAGCAATCTGCTGCTCGATTTTCAAGGACCAGGATTCCACAGTGGGAGTGAGCAAGTCTGGCTGCACACCACTCGGAATAATTTTAGCGCCGCTGTACGTCGCGCTGGGCGCAATGCTTGAGAATGCGATATTTTTCACGGCGTAGACATTATTGAACGGAGCATTCTGATCGAGACGATAACTTAAGTTATCAAGCAGCGCGTAATATTCTCCGAAACCTGCACGTATTACTGTTTTCTTTGAGGCGAATGGCGACCACGCGACTCCCAGTCGGGGCGCCGGAAGAAACTTGGCATTGTTTTTTGTGAACGCAGAAGCGCCGACCGCCGGCGCAGTGGTAATGACTCCGTTTGCGTCGAACAGATAGTTCGAAGCCCGGCCGTTGACTTCGTTCCAGCCGTTGGTGGACTCAGCGCGGAAGCCTATACGCAGTTCGAGCGATGGCTTTACACGAATGGCGTCTTGTGTGTAGAACGCGCCTTCCAGCGAACGCCAACCCAATGGAGTTTTGCTCGGAGCGTAGGTGTAGGTGCTCACTTTGCCCTGCAAGAAACTCAGCAAATTGGTGAACGAAGCCTGACCATACTGATCCTGAATCAACACATCATTGGCCTGGATGCGCTGCAGCCACGCGCCAAAGGTCAGTAAATGTTTGCCCCGGGTAAGCGTGACCTGGTCTTCGCCGGTGAAGAGATTACGCGCTGCCGTCAAATTGCTGCCGGCGTTTGTTCCGCCGTTAGTAATTTGCGACGCGCCGTTTAGGGTTGTTCCGCCGCCAACAACCACCGCGCCGACTGGTTGACCCTGATTAACCCAGCCGGGGAAGTTCACCGTGGTCCCGCTATTGAAATAGAAAGCTCCGCGCGACAAACCGAATGTGGCGCGATTGACCGCGCTGGGGGAAAAAATGTGGGTCGCACTCAAACTGGTAACCTGTTCGCGCAGGAAAATATCCGCGAAGCTGATGGGATTGCTTGTCGGCGAATGAGCGTCGCTGTCGTCGACCGTATAAACAACCGCGAAGGAATCTGTGTTCGACAAATGCTGATCGAAACGTACAGTACCGAAATCCTCGCGGATATGTTGCACCGGGTTGCTGAAGGCCTCCGCGATTCCGCTCGCAGATCCAGTCGAAGTTAGCAGCTCCGGACCATTGGCCACCGGCCAGAGTGCGAGCAGTGGCTGGATGCTGGCCACAGCGCTGGCTCGCGATTTATTGTCCGGCACTAGCGTAACGTCGCTAACGCCAAGCGCCTGCCGGAACCCTTCATAATTCGCGAAGACGAATGTCTTGTCCTTGACGAGTGGGCCACCAACCGAAGCGCCGAACACATTGCGTTCGAAATGCGGTATATCACCGTGATCGAAAAAGTTGCGAGCATCCAGGGCGCTGTTGCGCAAGAATTCGCAGGCGGAGCCGTGAAAGTCGTTGGTGCCGTTCGCGGTAACGATGTTGATTTGCGCGCCCGGACGTTTTCCGTAGTCTGCGCCATAGGTATCCTTTACCACGGCAAATTCGCGCACGGCGTCGACACCCAGAAGTTGACCACTCGTTCCTCCGGGCGTGTTATTGATTTCGGAGGCGCTGGTGAATTCCACGCCGTTCAACAAGAAGAGGTTCTCCTGCGGACGGCGGCCCGAAACCGCAAACATATTACCGACCACGGAATTTGAAGTTCCGATGCTGCCGGAACGCTGCGAAGTGTAGTTGATGATCCCCGGATTCAACGTTAGGAGTTGATCGTAGCTTCGTCCATTCAGCGGCAAATCCTTTACCTGGCGTTCGCTCACCACGCCGGAGTCGTCTTCGGTGGTGATCTGCACCACTGTCGAAACCTCAGGAACCTCCACCGTCTGGTGCACTTGTCCGACTCGCAGCTTGAAATTGATTTCTTCTCTTTGGCCAACGACCAGGTTAAGCGACGATCGGCGATCGCTCTGAAAACCAGCCTTGGAAGCGGCGATTTCGTAACGGCCCACGGGGAGCGCGGACGCGTTGTAGTGCCCGGAGACGTCGGTCGTAACCGTGCGTTCCGTTCCGGTTTCGAGGTTTCTGACAACGACGGTTGCGCCGGATACGCCAGCGTCGGTGTCGTCGTCCACCGATCCCCACAACGAAGAATCCCCTTGTGCCGACGAGGGAGTTGCGAGCAGGCCGCCGGCCAGCAACGATCCCAACACCAAGATGAAGACTTTTTTTGAAGAGAAATTAAAACTCTCGATAGAAATCATTTCTACGCTCCAAGTGTTGTAGTTTTGCGTTGTCTGCGTTCCGCGGGCGCATGCGTTGCGAATTTTCATTCGCGAATAAGAAGCTGTTCGAAGCGGACAGTAAGGAACGGGAAATCAGAAAGGCATCAACAACAACAGCAGCGACAAGCAAGAGCGAAGAATGAGGTTAGGGCAAAACGAGCCATAATCGAAACTTCTATCTGTGGACGAAGATTCACGGACGGGACGCTCGGGCCAGCGGATCGGCTACTTTCTGGCTACCCAATTTAACTTGCACGATGGCATGCTTGGCGGCCAAGGAATGCGTACCCGACCAGACCAACTGCAACCCCGCGAAGAGCGCCACCATAGCCACAATCGTCTTCAATTTATGCGCCGGAACTTTTCGAGCGAGCAGGCAGCCCATCACAACCCCGGGTACCCCACCTTCTAGCAACTGCAGCAACGTGGACGCGCTGATGGATCCAAATGTCCAGTGCGCGACACTCCCGATGATCGCCAGAACCAGCCCGAAGAGAATGTCTGTGCCGACGACCTGCGTTGGGGTCATCTCTGAATAATTGAGCAGGAGTACAGTGCCCAGCGCTCCGGCTCCAGCCGAGGAGAATCCCGATTCCACGCCGATTGGAAAAGCCAGCCAAGGCAACCAGCGCGAATTGTTCCCTGCAAATCGCGGATTGTGTACGCGCGGAAGAAAAGTTACGCCGGCGGTGACTGCCAGCAACGCTCCAAGAATGATGATGACCACCGAGCTGTTTCCCTCTTTAGCCAGCATCCGCAGCGCAATAATGCCGAGCACCAGTCCGGGCACAGCGCCAATGATGAGCAGCCGAAAATAACGCCCGTGCACCTGGCGGCCCAGCAGATAGAAAGGCGCAGCGACGAGTCGAAGCACGCCCGCGAAAACGAACGCCGTGCCCACCGCGTCGGCCGCCGGAAGTCCAACGAGCAGCAGCAATGCCGGAACAGTAAAACTTCCGCCGCCGATGCCGGTCAGCCCCACAACCAAGGCAATAGCAAAGCCAAGGAGTAAGTGAGTCACTCCGTTTTCTCCGAAAAAGTATGGATTCCACACTCAAGTTTTTTCCCGCTCCATCGGCCGGACCGCGGATTCGCGGGATCGGAGGGAATGGCGGTGCACGGCTCGCAGCCGATGCTCAAATATCCCTGGTCATACTGCGGGAGGTAGCGCAAACCGTGCTTTCCGGTGTATTCCCAAACCTGTGCCCAGGTCCAATCCGCCAGCGGACTGACCTTTAGCAAAGTCTTCCCGCTCGGAAGACGGTGATGCTCCACTCTCTGAAGATTTTGTCGCGTTGGCGACTGCTCGCGTCTCAATCCGGTAAACCAAATCTCGAACAGCTCAAGTGACTCCATCAAGGGTTCGACTTTTCGCAATTGGCAGCACTTTGCCGGGTCTTCGCGATAGAGAATTCCGAGCTCCGTTTCTTGCTGCACCACGGTTCGTTTCGGCAGCACATTCACAAGATTCAGTTTCCACTCGGCGGCAATTTGATTCCGGAATGCATACGTTTCGGTAAAGTGGTATCCCGTTTCGAGGAACAGCACCGGGACTCCGGGCATGCTGTTTCGCAAGAGATGCAGCACGATCATGTCTTCCGCCTGGAAGCTGCACGTTAAGCAGATTGGCGAACTTGTTCGCGCTTCCACGATCGTCGCGACGAGCCCTGCCGCGTCATGCCTGTTCATCGTTTCAAGATTTAGCGACTGCGGCATTTTTAGTGACCCTCTCCTGGGAACGCTCCGGCACGCCGAACTCGCAACGATTCCGCGTGCGAAAGTATTTGTTCCAGCAACTCCTTGCTATTGAGGTTCGCGCTATCTACAAAATCGAAGAGCGAGTCTCCGGCAGCGGCCTGGAGAGCCCATCGCTTCTCAGTCGAAACGTCGTTGACCGCCACAAGCACTACAAATGCCGCCGACCAAAGGTGGCTAAGCAAAGACGCCAGTGCGACGGGCGAAAGTTCGTTCTCTCGCAGCACCATCGTTTGAAAACCGCGCTCGAATAGCGCGTGTTCCACGACACCAGCAACAGAATCCGGAATCACAAGGATCGCGGGTCGATGACCATTCCGCGCGATTCGTTCCTCCGACGTAACTTCTCGCGCGTCGGCATCCGAAACACCAGTCACATTCACGGCGGCTACCACGAGATGCCGCGACAGGTCTTTTTGGATCATTCCGGCGCCGACGGTGGCATTGGAAAATGCATCCACCAGGATGAAGCTCCCGGTAAGGCGGCTGAGAGCGTAGGGATCGAAGAATAGCGGGCTGCTCGTTTCCAGTTCCACGCTGGCGATTCCGTTCATTGAGACTTCCTGAGTGGATTCGTGGTTCAGGTTGTTGACGTCAACGCGATAATGAATGCGCGTGACTGCTGCCTTTACCTGTCGCGTCGTGTGTTTCAACAGATAAGTGCGGTGGAGTTCCAGCGGCAGCTCGTTCAACCACACAACCATGGCGGTGAAGTGACTCGAGACCGTAGGCGGGGCCTCGGGTGAAACGAGCATGTCGCCCCGACTGATGTCGATTTCATCTTCCAGCGTCAACGTCACGGATTGCGAAAGCACCGCCGCGTCGAGTTCGCCGCCAAACGTAACGATGGACTGCACGCGCGAGGTTTGACGGGATGGCAGCACCATTACCGCGTCGCCAGAACGCACGGTCCCGCCGGAAACTTGTCCCGCAAAACCGCGAAACCCCGCGTCCGGCCGGATCACATACTGCACCGGGAAGCGAATGGCCGTGATGCTCGAGGCAGGCTGGATGGGCACAGTTTCGAGATGTTCAAGCAAGGTTGGTCCGACATACCACGGCATATTACCGCTGCGATCGACGACATTGTCGCCAGCCAGCGCGCTGACGGGCACGCACTGCACCGCCGTAATCTTTAATTGATCCGCGAGTGCCAGAAAATCGTCCCGTAATCGCAAAAACACTTCTTCCCGATAACCAGCCAAATCCATCTTGTTGATGGCCACCAACAAGTTCGGAATGCCCAACAGCGAAGCGATGTAAGAATGCCGGCGCGTCTGGGGCAAGAGACCTTTGGTTGCGTCCACGAGCACCACCGCGAGGCTCGCGGTAGAAGCGCCAGTCGCCATGTTGCGCGTGTACTGCTCGTGACCCGGAGTGTCCGCGATGATGAATTTACGGCGCGCCGTCGCGAAATGCCGGTAAGCCACATCAATCGTGATTCCCTGCTCGCGCTCGGCGCGCAAGCCGTCCGTCAGCAGCGAAAAATCAATCGGCCCGCTGGAACGATTGATGCGGCTTTTCTTTACCGACGCCAGCTGATCTTCGTAGACGGCTTTTGCATCGTGCAGGAGCCTGCCGATCAGCGTGGACTTGCCGTCATCAACGCTTCCCGCGGTCGTAAATCGCAGCAGCTCTTTCTCGATATCCCGCTGAAGAAACTGCTCAAATCCATCGACACTCACGGGAGCGGTTAACATCAGAAATAGCCCTCCCGCTTCTTCAATTCCATCGAGCCCTCTTCGTCGTGGTCGATGGCGCGATTTTCGCGCTCTGAACGGCGAAATGAGATCATCTCCTCGATAATTTTCGGCAGCGTATCGGCCTCTGACCGTATTGCCCCAGTGCACGGCACGCAACCGAGGGAGCGCATCCGGCATTTCACGAGTTGCGGTTTTTCGCCAGGCTGCAGGTCTTGTTTCGAGTGAATCAAAATCAGCGAGCCGTTCCGCACCACCACTTCACGTTCTCGCGCGAAATACAGCGGCACGATCGGAATGTTTTCAACGTGGATGTAAAGCCACACATCAAGTTCTGTCCAATTCGATAATGGGAATACTCGTATGCTCTCGTTCTTGTCGATGCGCGAGTTAAACAAGTTCCAGAGTTCAGGACGCTGGTTCTTCGGATCCCACTGCCCACGCGCATCGCGAAAGGAATAGATCCTTTCCTTGGCGCGAGATTTTTCTTCATCCCGGCGCGCGCCGCCAAATGCCGCGTTGAATCCCCCATGCGTCAAGGCATCCAAAAGGGATTTGGTCTTCAATAAGCCACAGCACTTTTGCGTGCCCAAAGAAAATGGATTAGCTCCGGTCCCGATGGCTTCTTCATTTCTGTGAACGATCAACTCCGCGCCAATTTCCCTCGCATAGTTGTCTCGAAAGGCGATCATCTCCGGGAATTTGAAGCTCGTATCGATGTGCAACAGAGGAAAGGGTATTTTTCCTGGGAAAAAAGCCTTTTCTGCCAGACGCAACATCACCGAAGAATCTTTGCCGATGGAGTACAGCATGGCCGGATGCGAAAACTCCGCGGTGGCTTCTCGCAAAATATGGATACTCTCTGCCTCCAGCGACTGGAGATGGTTCAGCCCTTGCACCGCAGTGATGGCGTCCGGCCCATTCTCCATGGCGATCTCATGGTCTGCTTCAAACAATTCCGGCATTCTGTGAACCTTCCGCTCTCTCGGTCTGGGAAAAATGTGCCCACAAAAACAAAAAACCCACCGGCCAGCGAATCTGGCGGTGGGCTAAACTGCGGCTCGATTGGAGCTAAATTCTTAGACTAAGAGCCCTCCCACGCCAGAACGCTCCTGCGTACAACACGTACAACACGCGCAGAGAAAAATCTGGTTTGGGTTAGCGCTAGTCGACATCGTTTTCACTCTACCTTTGAGACGGTTCAATTGCAAGAACATCCGGGTCAATTTAATTAATCAATTCTATCGAAAATCTTCATTCGTCTTCAGCTGAGTGCCTTCAACGTGCACTGGCGTGTTTATGTTCTACCGAGACGCGCATGCGGTCAGTCGCGAACTCCACGGGTCCCGTGAATGATGCGCGAATGGACTTCCATACATCGTTTTTACTTTCTTCCACATCGGGCGCGATGTGGCTTAACAATAGATTTCCTACTGCGCTCTCTCTTGCCGCTTCGCCGATTTTCTTCGGCGGCGTATGCAGTTCGTACAGCTGAGTTGGCGAGCCTGGCGGGTCGAGAACCGCACAATTGAAAACCAGTAAGTCCGCATTCTTGGCCAGTCGAACGAGATTTGATATTGCCGAAGCATCCATATCGCCCGAGAAAACCACAGATGTAGCGTGGTAAGTGATTCGATAGGCTACCGAGGGGCAGTCGCCGTGATGCGTCGCAATTTCTTCCACAACCAAACCGTTCTCATCCACGATTTTGGTACTGCCGGTATTTAAGCCGATTGCCAAATCACGAACCGACAATGTTTCCTGAGCCCCAAACGTTCTCTGGTACGCGAACAATCCCTTGTCACCGACCACCAAATCGACGAATCGCGAGGTTTTGGGGAACAGCCCCGCGCCGTCCGGGCCAAACACCCGATACTTTATCGGCCCATCGCTGGTGAGTGCTCGCGCGTTAAAAAACGCCGCCAAATCGTCGCTGTGGTCAATGTGCAGATGCGTCAGCAAAACTATGTCCACGCGCTCAAGATCAATATTCAATTCGCCGATGCGCACAAACGCCCCCGGCCCGGCATCCAGCAAAATTCGAGGCGTTCCGTCTACGAGCACGATGTAACTCGACCCGGCCCTGCCGAATGCCCGCGGGCCGCCCGAACCAAGTACCACGACCTCCAAGCTCGGCTTCACACCTGATGCTTGGGTACGCGGCACCATGGCGGCAGCGAGCATCAAGGGAAAAATCAGCAGAGACTTCATCTTTGAATTTGCCACCTGGACCAGCTCAATCGCCAAACCTTTCTGCGGCGCGGGCCCTTAGTTTTTCGGCCTCTTCTTCTCGACTCTTCGGCGGTGCATTCGTTTCAAGGGAGCGGAGAAGCCGCGTCGAAGCGCGCGCAACTTCATCGATAGCGGCCGCGAAACTCGTTTCGTTGGCCTTCGACGGTTTATTGAAGCCGCTGATTTTTCTGACGAACTGAAGCGAAGCATTCCGGATCTCTTCGTCCGTGACAGGCGGATCAAAATTAAAAAGGTTTTTAATATTCCTGCACATGCGAACCGACCTCCTATCAGACCTTAAGGAATACTCGTGACACGCTTAGCGATATAACCAGCCACGACGATTCTAGCGTGTCTTGCGTTTCAGTTCAGCAGCCCGAAAACACTCGGAAAGAGACGTCCATTTGACGGCCAGCTTGATATGTTTGAGAGTCGGGTTTTCGCTGTATCGACCACTAACATTTGTGGTGCTTAACTATGAGACGCTGCCCGGATGTTTTTCGAAGCTTCGCGACTGCAGATTCCGCATCACGACGGCCCAGAATCAAGCCAGGTCACCTATTTTTGAACAAAATTACTGCGTAGTTTCACGCCGAGGCGCGCGGGTGAAAACGTAAGTCAGGAGAATTCATGAACAAGAAAAAGACGGCTAAAAATGCACTTGCCGACCCGTCTCGCCTTCAATCGCACGATGAAGATGACAAAGAGACTATTCAGGTGATCATTGAAACTCCCAAAGGCAGCCGCAATAAATTTGCTTTTGATGATGATCAAAAAGTCTTCGAATTAAAGAAAGTTCTCCCCGCGGGTATGACCTTCCCTCACGACTTTGGATTCATCCCTTCAACCAAAGCGGAAGACGGCGATCCCGTCGATGTGTTGGTATTGATGGACGAACCCGCGTATCCGGGATGCCTGATAAAATGCCGGCCAGTTGGAATCATCGAGGGTGAGCAAGGCGAGAAAAAGAAGGATACCGAACGCAACGACCGTATCGTGGCCATCGAGTTGATGAACCATACTTACGCTCACGTGAAGCACGTGGATGATCTGGGGAAGAGTTTCATTAAGGAACTTGAGGATTTTTTCGTCAACTACCATGAATTGTCGGGCAAACAGTATCGTGTCCTGGACGTGCGTGGTCCGGGAGAAGCTCGGCGCCGCATCAAGGACGGTATGCGCGCGGTGAAGAAAAAGTAACGCCGGCCATTCATGAATCGGCCAGTGCGCAAGAATGAGGACCTGCACGGCAACGCCCCGGATTCCTCCCCAGTGGTATTGCTTTTAGTGGATGTGCTGAACGACGTAGACTTCCCGGCAATGCGCAGCTGCTGAAATCAATAGCTTCGCTCGGAAAAAACATAGCCGCGCTGAAAAAGCGATGCACGGAGGCCCGCATTCCAGTCATCTATGTAAATGATAATCGCGGTAAGTGGCGCTCGGACTTTTTCGTAGTCTTATCTCACTGTCTTCGCTCCGACTCGCCAGGCTGTCCGATGGTCAACCAGTTGATTCCCGAAGCAGCCGATTACATTGTCCTGAAGCCGAAACATTTCGCTTTTTATGCCACACCGCTCGATACGCTTTTTTCCTATCTGAAAGTGAAAACAGTAATTCTGGCGGGACTAATTACCAACGCGTGCATTTTATCCACCGCCAGTGAATTGTATGTTCGCGACTTGGACGTTTATGTTCCGTCCGATTGTGTAGCTGCTCCCATAAAGCGGGCTCACCGTTATGCACTCGAGCTCATGAGCATTAGTTTCGATGTGGACACCACATCCTCGACCAAACGCAATTTACCGAAAATATCGAAAACTGCTCGAGGTTAAGCCCAATCCTCATTTCGGCGAGTGACTCCAATGCTTTTTGCGAAGCCACCAGAACGCGCAGGAAACGCAGAGCCATGCGACTACCGCCGCAATAAAGACACCCGCCACATTCCAGACTGGCAGCAGCTTCCAGATAATGTAGGCAAATGTCGCAAGGCCTAAGCTCCCAAGCGCCGCGCCTGCCGCATCTACCCCTGCCACCTGTCGTCCTCGGGTAGTGTGTTGTATTCCTGCGCGCTGTTTCTTTTCCCGTTCATGTTTGTCCACTAGCGTCGCGCTGGCCGGAAAAATTGTGGGGAATGCCAAAAACAAACCGCCAAACACTGGACCATAGTATTTGGCGAGAAGACCCGCGATCACCGTCACGCTTCCTCCAACTAAAAACCGTACCGCGTACTCATGCCATTTGGTCTTTTTCAATGTAGAGAAGTCGGCGGAAACTTTCATGGCGGCTCTATCTCAGAACCAAAAACCAGATCGATATAGCGCCCACCAGCCACAGCCCCAGCGCCGATAGCGTAACTGGCATGGCTTTCAATTTGCGACGCAGCATCAGCCAGAAACAAACGTAGGCGTACAAGAAGAAGGCCAACGCGCCAGCCATCATGGACCGCGCTTCTGTAGCCGCATAACTCTTTCCGTTAGCAGCGATAGTTAGGCCGAGAGTAGCGAGCGCGATGGAGGGAGCCGCGCCAAACAATCCAGCAAAGCTTTTTGGTTTCAGCACGTCGCCCAAAGCCGCGAACGCGCACGCAACAATCCCACCGATTACAAATCTTAAAATAAGATCTTTCACTGGCCCCCTGAGGCTCGGTGATTCGCGATGCAACAGTTTCTGCGTATTCTTAACACTTACCTTATCGCGCGGCAAACCTTGTGGCTGTAAGGCTGGGAACACCCCCGGAGTTGGCAACCGCATCCTGCTCGAATAAGATTCAAGCTCAGCCAGGAGTTGCTCGATGAGCGCACCCGATCAATACCAGGCAGTCGTTATCGGATCAGGCCAGGGCGGAAAGCCGTTATCCGTGGCCCTTGCTGCTGCGGGGTGGCGAACAGCGATACTCGAACGGGAGCACGTAGGCGGTACCTGCGTCAACGAAGGCTGTACGCCCACGAAGACCATGGTCGCCAGCGGCCGTGTCGCGTATCTCACGCGCCGCGCAGCCGACTATGGCGTGGAAACCGGAAATATTCGCATCGACATGGCACGCGTTCGCAAGCGCAAACGCGACATCGTCGACAGTTTCAGAAATCGAGGCCAAGCCGCCCTGGAGAAAACCAAGAACCTAGACTTGATTTTTGGCGAAGCGAGCTTCGCCGGCCCTAAGTCTCTAGCGGTGCGCTTGCAAGACGGGACACACCGCACGTTGTCTGCTGAGACAATTTTCATCGACGCGGGATGCCGACCCGCGATTCCGCAGCTCGACGGACTTAAAGATGTCCTATATCTAAACAGCACTTCAATCATGGAACTTGATAACGTTCCCGAGCATCTGTTGGTTCTCGGTGGTGGCTATGTCGGGCTCGAATTCGGGCAAATGTTTCGGCGCTTCGGCAGCTGTGTCTCCATTGTGCATCGCGGTGACCGCTTACTGCGCGGCGAGGATTCCGACGTGGCGGATGAAATCGCCGCGCTCTTCCGGCAGGACGGTGTCGACACATTTCTAAACACAACAGCTGAGCGTGTTACAAAGACCGGTTCACAAATCTTGCTAACTGCTCGCGAGAAAACCGGAGAAATACGAACACTTCAAGGCTCGCACCTGTTAGTAGCCACTGGTAGGGTGCCCAATGTGGAAGCCTTAAATCTCGGTGCCGCCAACATCGCGACGGATAAATGCGGATTCATTAAGGTGAACTCCAAATTGGAGACCAGTGCGCCGGGAGTCTATGCACTGGGAGACATCAACGGCGGCCCGGCATTCACGCATATTTCCTACGACGACTTTCGCATCCTGCGCACCAACCTGATCGACAAAGGAAGTGCCACAACCGACGGTCGCCTTCTGCCCTACACTATTTATATCGACCCGCAACTCGGCCGTATCGGCATCACCGAAGCTCAAGCCCGCAAGCAAAATACGAATATTTGCGTCGCAAAAATGCCGATGTCTTCAGTCGCCCGCGCTCTGGAAGTGGACGAATCGCGTGGATTTATGAAAGCTATCGTGGACGCCGACACAGATCAAATTCTCGGCGCGGCCGTGCTGGGCATCGAAGGCGGAGAAATCATGTCCATGCTGCAATTGGCGATGAAGGGCAAAATTCCATTCACTACTTTGCGCGATGCAGTTTTCGCCCATCCGACACTCGCCGAATCACTAAACAACCTGTTTACCCACTTCGTTTCGTGAGACGCGCTGACAGAAGGATGTGCACCTGAATGCTCTAAACGCTGCACCATTCTTTATTTTGCTGCGTTTTCCTGCTGTATCAGTTGATAACTGACGAAGGCCAACTGCTTGCTATCAGGCGACCAGGAAGGCACGTTAATGGTTCCCTGTCCGCCAAAAAGTTTGGCCAGCATCCCGATTTTGCCGTCAACTGTATCGTCCTTCAGCGGCACGATTCGCAGCATCACGTCTTTATTTTCCGGATGGCCCTCTACTTCCTTGCCGTAAGACAGAAACACCAGCCATTTCCCGTCCGGGGAAATGTGCGGAAACCAGTTATTCAGTTCGTCTGCCGTAACCTGCTCCTGCGCGCTGCCGTCCGGATGCATCCGCCATATCTGCATCCTGCCGGTGCGCACGGAATTAAAATAAATATATTTCCCGTTCGGCGTATACTCCGGCCCGTCATCCAGTCCGATCGCTGTGGTCAACTGCTTTTCTTCGCCGCCCTCCGTCGAGATGGTGTAAATATCAAATTCACCGTTGCGCTGCCCCGGATAAGCCAGCGTCTTGCCATCCGGCGACCAGCCATGCCAGTAAGAAGGGGACTTCTGCGTAATGCGGCGCGGGGTTCCCCCCGTGATGGGTAGCAAATAAATAATAGACTGATGATCTCCTTGCGACTGATCGCTTATCGCCAACGTTTTACCGTCGGGCGAGATTCCATGATCATTGTTGCATCGCACTGCAAAACCAGTATCGATGGTTTGCGGTTGCCCGCCGGCAACGGGCAAGCGTTGAATTCGCCCGTCGGAATTGAAGATAAATGCAGCTCCATCGCGCGTCCAATTGGGGGCTTCAAAATGCCCAGCAACGGAATACACGACGCGACGGTCGGTGGAGGCTACCGAGATGGTTTCGAGTGTGCTAAACAGCGTGGGTTTATCAGCGACCGCTGCTGGCACGATCTCTTTCAGTTCTACGTTCGAAAATACCGCTTTTTCGATAGCATCCTTATCGTGACTGCACACTCCAATGCCCACATAAACCGGAGCGCTAAAGGAAACGCGCATCGCCGCTCCTGAAGGCTGCAATTTTTCTCCACGCGCGCCCAACCACATAGAAACGTAATCGCCCCGCCTTTCGATGCGCAATTCCACAGGCGCGGAAATATTCGACTGGATTTCATGCGTGGGCGCGCCCTTGGCTTCGCGGTACTGCAAGGACGTCAGACCGTCCCCGTGCAACGCTACATCCACGTAGGCGGAGTCAGGGTCGAGGCTCTGCCGAATCATTAGAACGGCCTTGCGATGCGCATTGCCACCGTGTCCAACAAATGAAATGTCGGCCGTCAGAGATACATCACCTGACCATTTCTTCCGGGCAAACTGAAAATTGTCTGAGTCGGACCACATGTTTTCGCCGCTGCCTGTAAGCGTGTAGCTACGCTTCGAAGCATCATATTCGCTCATCCCAGCGTGCAGAACTGTACCAACGTCACCATGCCCTTCAAATATTCCAAGGGTGGAAGACGGTTCCTGTGCAGGGGCAATTCGAGAAATCGAAAAGCCTATCAAAACCAATAATCCTGCCGCGAACCGCGGTGATAATTTTGTTCCCATGCACGATCTCCCCATTTGTATTTGTTGTTCGCAAAGTAGGACGCGCATAGGACTATTGTCAATTAATTATGCTGGAATGAAGTTTGGCTAGGAAGATTGCGAGTTTCTACACAGATCAGCTTCTCAAGTCTAGAAGCTCAACCGTCCAACAATCTTTGTCAATGCCCAAGAAACTTTTCCAGAAAGGAAATTTCCCGGTCGGCCTGCGCGAAAAACTTCTTCGCGCTTGGACCATCTTGACGCTGCAGCGCGGCTTGAGCTTTTGACATATATGACTGCATCCGCTGTTCCGCGGAAACGACATCACCACGCAATCCGTAGCCCTGCGCACTTTGCTGGCCCTTCAAATTGTCTAGGCTTTGTGAGACAGAAGCTGCGCGTCCGTTTAGTTGATCTTCCTGAGCTTCAGCTTCTTTCAGGTCCACGGCAGCAGCTTGTGCCTGCGCAGCCGAAGCAGCAGCTGCCTCCGCCTGTGCTTGAGCGCGTTCAGCGGCAACTCGTCGCTGCTCGGCGCTAGCTGGCGCTCCTTGCGAACTGTGTTTGATAATCCCCGCTGAATCCGCGTGTGAAGCCGCAGGTCCGCTAGATGAGTCGGTGGCCGTTGCGCCGGTCTTCTCGGGCACCGAAGTTTGGCTGGATTGTGCAGCCGAGCCATCCGAAGCGGATGACGGAACTGACGGCGCCACCACCGAAGGAGACGATGGCGATCCAGTCGGTTGAGGAGCCGGTTGTCCAGTCGCGGAAGGCTTTGCTGGGAACGCCGCTTTGCCTTCGCCAGCATGTATCTTTAGTCTTCGCGGCAAATAAAAGCCAGCCGCAAAAAGCACGCCGACGACTACTAGCGCGCCGAGTCCCATATAAAATCCGCGCTTGCTGCTACTACTCGAGGCGACGACTGGCAACGGGACAGGCGGCTGAACCTGTGGTGCTGACGGCACTGCAGGGGGGAGCACAGGAATGCCTGGCGCGCTGACCTTTTTCGGAGTCTCCTTGTTTCCAACCTCATCGGTATACAGGTTGTACACATGAATGCGCAGCCCGTGCTTTACTTCCACTTCTCCCAAATCGTGAAGCGTGGTGTTCCAGGTGCTCACCTGGCTAAGCACCTCGGCCACCGTCCCCGATCCCAGAATGTGTCCCGCGTCGCCACAATCCATCACGCGCTGCGCAATATTAATCCCGCCGCCGGCAACGTTGCGATTCGCGTTGATGTCCGCAACGCGGTAAACCGGGCCGGTGTGAATACCCATGCGCAGTTGAAACGAGACTTCCTGACGCAGGGCACGCGCCAATTCAAAAGCGCATCGAACGGGCGCCTCCGGATCATCAAAAAACACCAGCGCCATGCCGTCACCGGTCGGCAGCCGGATCAATTGGTTGCTGGCCTGTGCTCTAGTGAACTCCGACGTGCCGCGCACTTTATCCTGCAGGTGCCGAAGCGATTCTTCTTGTTGATCCATGGGCATGCGAGAGTAAGCCACGATGTCCATGAACAAAACATGGGCCATCTCCAGGGTTCGACTGGATGGCGAAGAATTTTTGGAAGAATCTGCTGACCGGCTTGGCAGTCCGGCGCCAGCCAATTCTTCACCGTAAGCCGCCGGCGAAGGCCGCACCTGCGTGTCGCGTTGCAAACGCGACAAGTCACTGCGCATTTCCGATGCGTGCTGGTAGCGGAGATTGCGATCCTTTTCCAGCGCCTTGTCAATTATTTTTTCCAGCCCGACCGGGAGATCCGGATTGAGCCGCACGGAAGATACCGGAACGCGGTTCAAAATGCCGTCAAAAATTACTCCCGAGGTTTCTCCGCGAAACGGCAATTGACCCGAGGCCATTTCGTAGAGCACTACGCCAAAAGAAAAAAGGTCCGTGCGTGCATCCAGATCTTTCGCACGAACTTGTTCCGGCGACATGTACGCCACGGTGCCCAGGGCCATTCCAGGACTGGTAAGTTGATCAGGATCCTCAACTGTCGTGGTTAGACTGTTGTCGGCGCTAGGGCTGGAATACTGCTTGGTCACTTTGGCGAGTCCAAAATCGAGGACCTTGGCATGCCCGCGTTTGGTCACAAAAATGTTGGCAGGCTTGATGTCGCGATGAATTATTCCCTGAGCGTGCGCCGCATCCAGGGCATCGGCGATCTCAATCCCCAACGTAAGCAACTGTTCCAGCTCCAGGTGTCCGTTCGTGAGCGCATGTTTTAAAGTCAGTCCGTCCAGATATTCCATGGCAATAAATGCCTGGCCGTTATGTTCGTCCACTTCGTAAATGGTGCAAATGTTCGGGTGATTTAAAGCAGAAGCCGCTTGAGCCTCACGCTGGAAGCGCGCTAGCGCTTGAGGGTCCTTCGCGACATCATCTGGCAGAAATTTCAGAGCCACGTGACGGCCGAGCTTGATGTCTTCGGCCTCATAAACCACACCCATGCCGCCGCCACCGAGTTTGCGCAGTACGCGGTAATGCGAAATCGTTTCGCCGATCATGAGTGGATCAATCCTTAACTGTGCCGTTTAAGGGGTCTGTACCACGTCTCCAACTTTGGCCGGTCCGCTGCCTTGAAACGTCACCGTAGCGGAATCCTGATCGATCTGTGTGACCATCCCGCTTCCGATTTTGTCGTTTATGGATTTCAACACTTTCCCGGTGGCTGGATCTTTAACCGTGCGAACCTGCCGGCTGATATCGAGAGTATCGCCAACCTTCAGCCCAGTCTTGCTGCCCACGTTAATGATCAGCGTGTTTCCACTGACATCCGCCACCAGTCCCGAAACCGAAACCTTCACAGTAGGAAGAGTGGCTGCCTTGTTATCTAATTGCGTAGCCGCATCGCCTACCGCCGCTTTCACCGCTTCGCCCAATATGGTCTGGCCAAAATTGCTGCTGCCCATATCCAAGCCAGCACCGCCACCGCTGCCACCGCCCGCTCCCGCTCCGATCAGTGAAGTGCCCGAGCGCGAGGACTCACCGGTCCCGGTCACGGCCGCAAGTATTTCCCCCGTACTGGTATTTACTAATCGCGCGGTGATTCCCACTACTGCTTTAGCCTTGTGCGTTCCGACGCCACCGATTCCGAGCTTGGATCCGTAACCTCCGAATCCGCCCCCACCCACGTTGGTGTGCTGATCATCACGGCCGAATTGCGTGATGCTGCCGATAATAATGGCGTCTACTCCCAGAATCCTGCCGATCTTTGCTGCGGTCGAAGCATCGGCGCGATCGCTGTTCGAAAAATTCTGCTCGCCGAGTACTTTATCGAGCGCGTTGCGCTCGATCACGGAGTACTTCCCGTCCTCCACCAGCTTCTGAACCAGCATGTCGGAGATTCCCTTGCCCACATCCTGATCGGAACCAAAAATTGCTTGCGCGTTGGATTTCACCGTGCCGTATTCAAAATTAAGCACCGCTACGCGTTTTTTCTGCGCGAGAGAGGGACTGGCAATCACAAGGAAAATTAAGACAAAACGAAGTAACCTGGGCATGGAACACTCCTGTTGCGCATTCAGGTGTGGCAGCAATCATGACCACTGGCACTGCCAACCGTCAGGCATATTTCAAGTGGCAGAATCCTATACCCTACATATTCAGATGGCAACCATTCAGACGTCCCATTCAGACGTCCCAGCTAGCCCGCCCCAGCTCTTCGCGGCTTTGACCCGAAGTTTTTCAACGTCTCCAAAATTTGCGTCCCGTACTTCTCTACTTTTCGATCGCCCAATCCAGAAACTCCGCGAAGCTCCGCGAGCGTACTCGGCCGCACCTTGCATAGTTCATCGAGCGTTGTATCGTGCATCACAATGAATGCCGGCATGCCGAGTTCGCTGCTGATGCCCCGACGCCATTCGCGCAAGTGTTCGCGAAGCCCGTCATCCTGAATAGGAGCGGGCCGAGAAACGGCCCCCGTTGCTTGCGGCGCCGGCTGAACCGTGACTTTACGTTTCACGTTGGCGACTTTACTTTCAGCCGCTTTTCTTTTGATTGGGGACGCACCAAACCAACTAGGCTCGCCGCTGCAGACGTCGCATCCGTTGCACGTCGACCATTTCGGCGTTTCGCCAAAATGCACACAAATTTGCCGGTGTCGACAACTCTTCGACTCGACGAAACTTCGAATGATGCGATAACGCTTCCATGCGCGCGCTTTCTCTGCTGGGTCCGTTAATTGCTCGACGAAGTAAGTAAGAAGCCCGACGTCGCGTTTCTGCCATAACAACAGACAATCCGCGGGCTCACCATCGCGTCCCGCTCGGCCCGCTTCCTGGTAATACTGCTCAATCGATTTCGGCAACGACAAATGGATCACCGCGCGTACCGCTGCCTTGTTTATTCCCAAGCCGAACGCGATTGTTCCCACCAGTACCCGCACTTCGTCGCCCATCCATCGTTCCTGATTTTTTCTTCGTTCGGCACTGTTCATCTTCGCGTGATATCCGATGGCTCCGATCCCGCTGTGTTTCAGGAATGCGACGGTTTCCTCCACTCGTGTGATCGTCGGCGCATAAATAATAATATTGCTTCCGGCGTACTGCGCTACTGCTCTCAGCAGTAATGCACGTTGATTCTTCGGATCGCACTGCTTCACGTGATAGCGCAAATTTGGGCGTTGGAAGCTGGCGATGTACTTGTCCGCATCGCGCAACTGCAATTGCTCGACAATATCGTGGCGTACCTGCCGAGTGGCGCTCGCCGTGAACGCAGCGATCGGCCGGTCCGGAAATTGTTTCCGCAAGAAATGTAGTTGCCGGTATTCAGGACGAAATTCGTGTCCCCACTCCGAAATGCAATGAGCTTCATCGATCACAAAATAAGAAATGGGTGTGTCACGCAGCCAGGTGAGCGCGTCTTGGCGTGCCAGTCGCTCTGGCGAAAGATAAAGTAGCCGGTACTTTCCTGTCCTTGCGTTGCGCAAAATCGCAGACTGCTCTGCCGCACTCTGCGAGCTGTTCAATACCGCCGCAGGGACGCCCATCTGTTCCAACTGAGCAGTTTGATCCTGCATCAAGGCAATCAGCGGCGACACAACAATTGCGGTGCGGCCGGGCGTCATTGCGGCAGGCAACTGGTAGCACAGCGATTTGCCACCTCCGGTGGGCATGACCACACACGCATCACGCCCCGCCAGCAGACTGTTCACGACCTGTTCCTGAAGTGGACGAAACGAGGAATACCCCCAATACTGCTGCAGCGCAGAAAGTAAAGGTGAGGACATAGCGACTGTGTATAACTAAGGAATCATATCAGTCCACGATAAATAACTTGGCGCCAACACGACTGACACTCTGATGCGGCGGGTCGCCATCGCCGACGTGATAACTCATCCCCGGCTTCAGTGTAAAAGTCCGGCCGTCAGCCAAGCGTGTTTCCAATTCGCCTTCGAGGCACAAAAGCACATGTCCCTTGGCGCACCAATGATCCGCCTCGTACCCCGGAGAATACTCGACCATGCGCACGCGAATCTGGCCAAAACTCTGCGTCCGCCACAACGCCTTCCCAGTATCGCCAGGATGCTCCGTCACCGGAATTTCGCTCCAGTGGGTAATCGAGAAAGCAGAGGCAGGCATTTTCATGTGCCGAGTATAGCTGCACTTCGTGAGTCCATGCGCAGGTGTTGGCTAGGCACCTGAGCTCAAGAAGCCCCGCTGTCAATTTACCGCGATCTGTGCTACTCTGTTTTTGCGCTTATCACATCGGTTGTGTTGTGCGGTCCCTCGGTTGTTTGTTAAAGCTTCATCTGAGAATCCCCGCCTGCAGTTTCCTCCGTACGTTATCAGCGTAATTCAAAACTAGGGCTGGCTTTGTGAGTTGCCACCTGAGTACGCACCTAAGTGTGTGTGCCGTGAGCAGCTCCACCAGCAAGAAAGCTAAACTACTCAATGCAGAATGTTTCCGTACCTTTTTCAGAAATGCCGCTATCTCCTTACATGAAGGAGAAGCTGACGTCGGCGAAATTTTCCATGCCGACGCCGGTGCAAGCCGCGGCGATTCCGCAGGCGCTCGCTGGCAAAGATGTGCTCGCTACCGCGATGACCGGAACCGGCAAAACGCTGGCCTTCCTCATCCCCGTGATCGAACAACTCTTGAAGCAGAATACCCCGGGCATCAATGCCCTGGTGCTCGTGCCCACGCGCGAACTCGCCATGCAGGTTGTGGCGCAGTACAACGCCCTGCGCGGAAAGCAGCTTATGCCCGCGGCTCTCGTCGTTGGAGGCCTATCCGAAGGCGCACAGCTCCAGGCCATCCGCAAAGGCGCCCGCTTCGTGGTGGCAACTCCCGGCCGTCTCGAAGACTACCTGGATCGCAAGCTTTTCCACTTTAATTCTTTGCGCATCCTTATCCTCGATGAAGCCGACCGCATGCTGGACATGGGTTTTCTTCCCGCGATTCGCAGAATCGTTTCCATTCTTCCCAAAGACCGTCAAACCATGTGCTTTTCCGCAACTATGGAAGGCTCCATGGTTCGCGTCGTGAAAGATTACATGAAGGAGCCCGTGCGGCTTTCCTTCGGGTCTACTCTCAAACCTTCCGAGAACGTTCGGGTGCAGGCCTTTGAAGTGGCCATGGACCGCAAAATGGAATTGCTGCAGCGCTTGCTTGCCAAGGAAACCGGACGCTGCCTGGTCTTCGCGCGCACCAAACGCGGAACCGAGCGCATCGCCGACAACCTCAACCGCAAGGGCTTCTCTTCGGCCATGATTCACGGCGACCGTTCGCAATCGCAACGCACCTCAGCGTTGGCGGGATTCCAGCAGGGACGCTATCGCATTCTGGTAGCTACCGACCTAGCCTCGCGCGGAATTCACGTCGAAGACATCGCGCACGTCATTAATTACGACCTCCCCGAAGTAGCCGAAAATTTCATCCACCGCGTTGGCCGTACTGGCCGCAACGGAGGGCACGGCGTAGCTTCCACGCTGTTCGTCAAGGAACAACGTTCCGAACTTTTCCAACTGGAACGCACACTGGGAATCAAAATTGAGCGTATGCGCGCCGATGACGGCACCGCTGCTCCCATCGTGTCTCACGTTGGTTCGCAAGGACGCTTGCCGGTAAATCTTCCGCGCATCGCCAGCGGGCCGAAACCAGCACGATTCGTGCTTCCCGGCGAAGTTCTGCAAGCTCAGTAAGAGCAAGCGAATTGAAGATGATAAACGCGCCGCAGGCCTACAGCCCCGCGGCGCGTTTTTTCCGTTTTACCCAGCTGGTCTACTGAATTGGTGACTTACCGGTAAGCGCGAATAAAGAAATAAATGGTCATAAGCGTCCCGACGGCGATCACGAATCCTCGAATCCAGCTTTGCGGCAACTTCTGCGCGTAGTGCGCCGCTCCATATCCACCCACAATCGCGCCTACCGTCATCACTCCCGCCTGCGGCCACAAAATAAATCCCGTAACAATAAAAGCCACCGCTGCAACACCATTAATTATCGAACCCAGAATCACCTTCAGCTTATTCATCGCGTGGATATCCGTCATACCCAGCGCAGAAAGCATGGCAAGATTCAGGATCCCCATACCCCCGCCGAAGTAGCCACCGTACAGCGCCACAGCCAATTCGAAAATTGTGGCTCCGATCATGGAGCCCCTGCTGGCCTCGCCCGACATTCCCGCGGATATGCGCCCGGTCAAGCGTTTGCCGAACGCAAAAAGCAACGTCGCGCCCAGCATCAGCCATGGCAAAACCTTGAGAAACGTCTGCGCTGGCGTTTTGATGAGCAGCAGTGCGCCCGCGACGCCGCCAATTACGCTGGTCACAATGAGCGGAATCATTACCCGTCGGGGAATATCCAGCTTCATGCGGTAAGCGCCGCCACTCGCTGTAGTGCCCACCCATAGCGCCAGTGTGTTCGTCGCGTTCGCTGGAACCGGCGGCACGCCCGTAAATAGCAGCGCCGGAAACGCCACGAAGCTGCCCCCGCCCGCAACGGCGTTGATCGCGCCACCGACGGCTCCAGCAAAAAAAAGAAAAATTGCCTGCTCTACTGTCACGAGTGAGTTTTAACACGAATGCTTCTAGCCCCCTAACCGCGCCCTTCTTCGACCACAAAGTCCATTCTTGACAACTTGACCCGGCCCATATATGAACGGTGCGATTCTTGCCTTCAGCCGCTGTAATCCTGGCTCGTCTTCATCATTGCCAGATCACCGGAGGAGTCGCGAAGAGAAATGCCACCAGCGTCCCAAAGGAACGTGTCGGCTAAGTTCATTCCCGGCACCAACCCGGTACCAGCTCGCGTCAACAGGAGGAAGTATGGCCAGCCGGACAAATGTCGTAACAGGCGGTGTTGCCGAATACAGCATCTGGCGGGTCATTCTCGCCTCCGCAGTCGGCACCATGATTGAGTGGTACGACTTCTACATCTTCGGCAGCCTCACCGCGGTTCTGGCGCTGAAATTTTATCCGCCCGGCAATGACACCTTCGCGTACATCGCCTACCTTGCAACTTTTGCAGTTGGATTTCTGGTGCGCCCCTTCGGCGCGCTCTTCTTCGGACGCATCGGTGACATCGTCGGCCGCAAATACGCCTTCCTCGTCACGTTGAGCATCATGGGCGGCGCTACCGCCCTCATTGGCCTCTTGCCCACCTACAAAACGGCCGGTTGGTTCGCGCCCATTATTTTGATCATCATTCGCGTGCTGCAAGGCTTGGCTCTTGGCGGCGAGTATGGCGGCGCGGCCGTATACGTCGCTGAGCACGTACCCGATCACAAGCGCGGCTTCTACACCAGCTTCATCCAGATCACCGCCACCCTCGGACTCTTCGTCTCGCTCATCGTTATTCTTCTTACTCAGCAATCCATGACCAAAGAAGCTTTCCAGGATTGGGGCTGGCGCGTTCCCTTCCTCATCTCCATCATCCTGGTGACCATTTCGCTGTATATCCGTTTGAAGATGAAAGAGTCGCCCATCTTCACGCAAATCAAGACCGCCGGGATGACTTCCGCGCAACCTCTGAAAGATGCCTTCGGCAAATGGGAAAATCTGAAGCGTGTTTTGATTTCTTTGTTTGGAGCTACCGCCGGTCAAGGTGTGGTTTGGTATACCGGCCAGTTCTACGCGCTTTTTTATCTGCAAACGATTTTGAAAGTCCCGGCGAAAACCGCGAATATCATTATCGCGATTGCATTGCTGATCGCCATGCCCTTCTTCACACTCTTCGGTGCGCTCTCCGATCGCATAGGCCGCAAATGGCTCATGATGGCGGCCTGCTTGCTCGCCGTGCTTACCTACATCCCCATATATAAAGGCATGCAAGGAGCCGCCGGGAACAATATCGTTGGAGTGAGCTCAGCGAAGAACAAAGTTACCGGCGCAACGACGCTCACCGCCATGACACAGGATCCCGTTACCGGAAATCGCGTGCCGGCCAAAGACGCTACCAACGCCAATGTGCCCATGCTGGTGTTTCTTGTCTTCCTGCAGGTCATCTACGTTTGCATGATCTACGGTCCCATCGCGGCTTACTTGGTGGAGGCTTTCCCCGCCAGAATTCGCTATACGTCCCTGTCGCTTCCCTACCACATAGGCAATGGAGTTTTCGGTGGGTTGCTGCCGCTCATTGGATTATGGTCGTGCGCAGCTACTGGAAATATCTATGCTGGCTTGTATTATCCGATGATCGTCGCCTCGATCACATTCGTAATCGGCAGTTTGCTGCTGCGCGAAACTCACGGCACGAAAATCTGGAGCGAAGTCGGCACTACACCCCAGGTCGCCGCAGGCGATTTAATACCTTAGTCCCTGGGGCGCCCCTTATAAAAACGATGAGGCGCCGATGTAATCGACGGCTTGCAATCTTGCCTCGTACGTAACCTTGGCCTCTGCCTTGAGGAGCCACCTCAAGTGGCGTTATGCTCGGTGACGGCACAATCGCATATTCTTCATGGGAGTCCGTAACATGGCCAAAGTTCGCGCAAAACCGCAAGAAAAACCAAAGCAGTCAAAAAAAGACGAAAATCACGGCGGCGCGCGCATGCTGACCGAAGCGCAGATTGCCGTACATTGGAAGGAAGAAGAATACTTCCAACCGTCCGCAAAATTCATAGGCCAGGCCAATCTGAACGACCCCGCTATGGTAGAGAAATTTAGCGAGAAGCATTTCCCCGAATGCTTCCGCGAATACGCCGACCTGCTTGACTGGGACCAGTATTGGCACACCACGCTGGATACCAGCGAGCCGCCTTTCTGGAAATGGTTTGTCGGCGGCAAATTAAACGCTTGCTACAACTGCATCGATCGGCATCTCGAGAAACACAAAAATAAAGCCGCGCTCATTTTTGTTCCCGAACCGGAGCAAGAATCCGCCACGGTAATCACCTACCAGGAACTTTACCGCCGCGTGAATGAAGTCGCCGCCATGTTGCGCGATTTTGCCAAATTGAAAGCTGGCGATCGCGTCACCATTCACATGCCCATGATCCCGGAGCTGCCCATCACCATGCTAGCCTGCGCGCGCCTGGGCGTCGTGCACTCTGTGGTCTTTGGAGGCTTCAGCGGAGAAGCCTGCGGCTTGCGCGCCGCGGATTCCGGGAGCCGCGTACTCATTTACGCCGATGGTTATTTCAGAAACGGCAAGTGGGTCGATCACAAAGGCAGTGCCGACATCGCGGTGCAAACGGCGGAAAAAGAAGGCCAACACATCGACAAAGTTCTGGTCTGGCGGCGCTATAGCGGAAAATACAATTCCGAATCGCCCATGATCATGAAGCGCGATTATTTCGTCGATGAAATTTTAAAGGATTATCGCGGGCACATCGTCGAACCCGTTTCCCTGGATGCTGAAGCTCCCCTGTTCCTGATGTACACCAGCGGCACCACCGGCAAACCCAAAGGCTGCCAACATCGCACCGGCGGCTACCTCGCTTACGTAACCGGCACCTCAAAGTATTATCAGGACATTCATCCCAGCGACGTGTATTGGTGCATGGCCGATATTGGATGGATTACCGGCCACTCCTACATTGTGTACGGCCCCATGGCCCTCGCTGCCACCAGTGTTTTGTACGAGGGAGTTCCACAATTTCCCGATGCGGGACGACCCTGGCGAATCGCCGAACGCCTGGATGTCAACATTTTTCATACTTCCCCAACCGCAATTCGTATGCTCCGTAAAGCGGGCGGCGATGAACCTAAAAAATATAACTATCACTTCAAGCACATGACCACCGTGGGCGAGCCCATCGAACCGGAAGTGTGGAGGTGGTATCACCAGGTGGTCGGCAAAAGCGAAGCCGTCATCGTCGATACCTGGTGGCAAACCGAAACCGGCGGTTTTCTGTGCACCACCAAACCTGCGCTCGACCCGATGAAGCCCGGCAGCGCAGGCCCGGCCGCGATGGGAATTTATCCGGTAATTTGGGATGAGAACGGCAACGAAGTCACCGCCGGTTCCGGAAATGCCGGAAACATTTGTATCCGCAATCCCTGGCCTGGAATCATGCAGACCATCTGGGGCGATCCGCAACGCTTCGTCAATCAATACTACAAAAAATATAATAAGAATCCGCAGAGCAAAGACTGGCGCGACTGGCCCTACTACGCGGCCGACGGTGCAGTATTGCCCGCTGACGGTTATTATCGGATTCTTGGACGCGTCGATGACGTTATCAATGTCGCTGGGCACCGCCTGGGCACCAAGGAACTGGAATCCGCCTGCCTTACGATCTCAGAAATTGCGGAAGCCGCGGTCGTGCCAGTAGTGGACGAAGTGAAAGGCCGCGTACCCGAAGTTTACGTTTCTTTGAAACCGGGAATTCCGCCCAGCAAAGCGGTGCAGGACAAGATCATGTCCACAATAGAAACCATGATCGGCAAAATCGCGCGCCCAAAAAAGATCCATATGGTGCCCGATATGCCCAAGACCCGTTCGGGCAAAATCATGCGACGGGTACTCGCTGCCATTTCCAATAATCTGGATACCGGCGACATCACCACGCTCGCCAATCCCGATATCGTCGCGCAAATTCGTGAGCTAGTGCAGGGCCGTGGAGTCGGTCCCTTGAAAGATGGCCCGGAAGACATTAAGCGTTTCGGCGAAGAGACCTAAACTAAGCGCAGGCTATTCGCGGCCGGTTGCCGCGGTCCGCATCTTTTCCTATTTATTGGGACTCAGAATCGTTTTTCGTGGTGGTGTCTGGCTTTGCTTTAGATTTTTCTGGTGCTGTCTTTTTCGCTTTTGCAGTGCTTGAGTCCACCGGCCGCGCATCCTTCTGCTTCGGCTTGGGCGCATCTTGGGCGGCAATCTTAAGCTTGCCCTTTCCCGCGACCGAATCCCTCAAGGGACCCTCTGTGGTTTGTGTCGGCACGGACGAAAGCTTCAATGCGTCGGCCGCAACGCCAGTAGCCGTTGTCGATTCAGTTTGCGATGGGTTCACCGGTGCCGCCGGCTTCCCTACGCTGACACTAGCCCCCGGCGTACCGCATCGCGCCTGAACCTGGCTCAGCAATTCTGCGTCAAGCAACGCATCTTGCCACCGCGCGGAACAAAGTTGCCCCACCGATAAACCGCTCGCGCCATGCATCTCCGCTCCCGCAAGATTTGCACCGTCAATTTGCGCGCCACGCATCAGCGCCCCGCTCAGAAATGCCCCCCGCAAATCGGCGTTTCTCAGATCGGCATCCAACAGCACCGTGCCCTTCATCTGGGCTCCGGCAAGATTTCCTCCGCCAAGCTTCGCAGAAGACAAATCCGCATCCTGCAGATTTGCAAAAGAAAGCATGGCGTTATCCATTTTCGTATCGCGCAAATCCGTCCGTGATAAGTCCGTTCTCAGCAATCGTGCGTTCCGCAACGTAATCCCATACATCGTGGATCCCGAAAGCTTGGCATTCGACAAGTCCGCATTGTCGAAATTCCCATACGAAAGATCGGCGCTGCGAAGATCCGTGGAAACAAATTGAGCGCCAACGGCATTTGCCGACACCAGAACTGCCCGGTTAACCTGCGCGCGATTGAAATTGGCTGAACGCATCGTCGCTTCCCGCATATTCGCGCCGCGTAAGTCCGCTTCCGAAAGGTATGCGCCCTCCAAATCGGCCCGCCAAAGCTTGGCATTCATCAGAAAAGACCTGTAAGCGCGTGCAAAGCGCAAATTCATCTGATTGAGTTTCGCGCCCGGCGCGTCCGCCATCCCCGCTTCTGTCCAAGTGCCGGCGGCTGGCGGCGTGGACATAACCGCCTCGGTCAGGTCCGCATAAGGACGATAGCCCACGCTCTGAAATAGTTCCGAGGCCCACCGCCGAATGTTTGCCGAAGAATCGTCAGAAGCAATGTCTCGATCCGCCGGCAATCCCCGAATCACGCCCAGCGAAATCATCAGCAAGACACCGCCGGTGATCAGCGCCGCGCGCATGGTCAACAGCGCCAGGCGAAAGAAAGTCTTTGATTTTGCGACGCGAATTTCTCCAGATCGCAACACGCGAGAGACAATATCCGGCAAACCCGTGGCGGTCGCCACTGAAACGGTGATGAGCAGGACTTGCAGCAGTGTTCCTCGAAAATCCTGACGCACCAGGTAGCGCACCCAGAAAAGCAGCAATGTGCCGGGCACTACCCAATAGCCCAACATCATGGAGATTCCAGTCTCCAGCACCGCCAGTGGCGAACGGCCATCTCGCGGCCATCGAAAATGCTTGCGTATCAGTCCCATCAAGAACCACGGACCGTCTCGTTCCGGCGTTTGTCCATCCGGAAAAACGGCCGGAAGTGCTGCGATACTTCCCCAAAGTCGCAGCAGCAAAAAATGAAACCGCAGATACAAGGCAAATAGCACCAGCGGCGCGCCAAGATAAAAACCTGTCATAGGTAGCGCATTGCCCAGATGTAGAAGGGGTAAAGCGGACCCATTCAGCAGCAGTCGCACATCCGTGGTAAAAACAATCATCAAGCAGCAAATCACGCTCACCGCCAGCGTCGTGAAATAAAAAACTCTCGCTATTTTACTGGCTTCCGCGATCGGGTTCGTGCTGCTGAATTCCGCGACCGATTCCGGCAAGAGCGCATCGAAAAGATTCGTGCCGCCAAGCCTGCCAACCCACAGTCCTTCCGCACCGTATAGAGTCGCGCCCATAAGGCTAGCGCCGCGCAGCTCGGTGCCCAACAATATCGTCTCGCGCAAATCGGCGTGAACGAGATTCGCTCCTCGCAGATTCGCCATCGATAAATCCGCGCCAGCCAAATTCGTCTTGGTCAAAATTGCGTCTTGCAGGTTTACGCCGGTCAAGTCCGCGCCTGCGAGATTTGCTCCCGTCAAATCAGCTTTTACGCCGGCCTCACCCCCGGATTCCACCCACATTTTGTGTTCGTCCAGAATTTGAGCGAGTTCAATCAGTGGAATGCTAGATGGCTGTATCGCCTCGGAGGTCAAATCAAAAGCATGCGCATCAGAAGCCTCAGAAGGATGAGCGTCAGAAGCATGATTCGTAGCAGCCACGTGATCTCCGGCGGCAGAGACTTCCGCGGCAATCGGCTTCGCCGGCTGCTCTTCGAGCGCCGCTAACATTTCCAATTTGTCGATTTCGCTCTGAGACATTTCGGGTTGATCCGGCTCCTGATTTTCACGAAGTGTTCCCGGCTTCGCGACAGGCTCATTCACAATAGACATCTTTCTCCCCATTCGTTTTCCGTTCCGCCTGGTTCATCATCTCTTAAGCGCACTCCCATGTCGCCTGACCAAAAGTACAGTAGGCGCACAGGTAACAACTCACAATCAACGGCCGGCCGGTAGTGCTAGGAATCGAGGTGGGAGTTAAAGCGAGGTGGGATCGCGCAAGAAAAAATAGAGCCGGGGCGCTTCGCTGAGGGGCCAAGGAGCCCCGGCTTATCCTGCCCGCCTCCGCAGTGTGCGAGCAAGAAACTTGTTACCGCAGAAAGCTTTCAAACCTGGAGAGCCAGCAGTAGGGGGACTTCGTCTGCTTGCTGAATTTTCGTTGCGCCGGAGAAAATTGCGCAGCGTTGCCGCCGCCTTTCCGGAAAAAAGTTAAACACCAACCTCAATCATTAGAGGCGCTCTTCTTCACCGCGCAGAAATTCGTAGCGCTCAATTGCAGCCACTACGCCCACGGCGCCCTCTTCACGTGGCTCGGTACGTTGCACGCGTCCGAGACACCGCACGCGCACTGGACCTGCCAGAGTAATTTCGTTTGGAAGCGTCAGGAGTATTTCAACAGCAGAACCTTCTTTTACATCTTTTTGAAGGAAGAAATACACTCCGCGGGAGCTGACATCGCGGGATTCTGTGCTGGTTTCACCAACGGCCGCACCTGTAGTCCAACGGACGGTGAGCGGAAGGCGCATGGAAAAGCGCTGGGTAGTGCGGCGTTCTGAGCCGGTCAAAGCGGAACCTCCTGATCGAATGAGAGTTTATCCGGGTATCACATTGGGAACAATAGGACTGTGGGTACAAAAGAATTCACAGCTTTGCGGGTACCAATGTACTAGAACGGGGTCATTTGTAACTGAAAAACGCCTTCGTTACAACTACGTCTGGTCGATCAGCCGGTGATGTATGGCGTACAAAGCCAATTCCAGGCGATCCGAGACACCGAGCTTATCGAAGATATTGTGCAGATGGTTCTTCACCGTTTGTTCGCTGATGAACAGTTTCTCGCCAATCTCTTTATTACGAAACCCTTGCGCCACCAACTGAACAATCTCTTTCTCGCGGTCGCTCAACAGCGGCTTCTCTCGCCGCGGCCCGGACTCTGAAGACTTGGAAAACGCCTTCATGACCTCGGCGGTCATGCGATTATCCAGCCAGATTTCCCCGGCAAATACGCGCTGAATGCTCTTTACCAGCAGATCGGTAGCAGATTGTTTCAAAACGACACCGCGAGCGCCAAGTCGCATTGCACGCACCACGTCTCGATCATCCTCCGCAGCCGTTAACACGATGACGCGCGTCGGCAGCGTGTCGAAATTGACCTCTTCGAGCACCGCCAAACCATCCTTATCCGGCATTCGCAAGTCCAGCAGGAGTATGTCCGGCTTCAATTTGGTCAGCAGCTTAATGCATTCCACGCCATTCTGCGCTTCTCCGACGATGGACATATCCTCATCGGAATCCAGCAGTTTGCGGAGGCCGTCGCGAAAAATCGCGTGGTCATCCGCGAGGAGGACTCGTATTTGTTGTTTAGTTTTTGCCATGTCAACCGAGCGGAATTTCGACGATTAGCCGCGCTCCATGTCCAGGGTTCGATTCCACCGTCAGAATCCCCCCGACAGTCCGCGCACGCTCCTTGATGGAGATGGGTCCCAACCGCAGGCGGTCCAGTTCGTCCCCGGTGAATCGCCCCGCGAAGCTAAAACCTTCGCCATTGTCGTCGACGACTAACACCAGGGCGCTGTCATCCTGTGACAGTTTTACCACGACATGGGAAGCCTTAGCATGCTTTTTTATATTGTTAAGTGCTTCACGATATATCTGGAAAATCTCCCGGCAAACGCGGTCCGGAGCGTGGATTTCAGCCGAATCGATCAGCAGGTCCAGCGCCACGATCGATTCATTACGGTAGCGCTCGGCAAAACCCCGCATCAAATCGACCAGATCCGCGCTTTGTACCCGTAACGGCCGCAAGTCCGTGACCAGGTGCCGTAGCTCCGCGGACTCATTGCGTACCGTTTGTTGCAACGCCGCCAGACTGGTTACCGACTGCTCTGGTGAGGCCGCCACGCGGCGGCGCAGCACGTCTAGCTGTATCTCAATACTAAGCAAGGTTTGTAGGATACCATCGTGGAGATCGCGCGAGATTCGGCTACGCTCCCCTTCTATCGCGCGTGCGCGAAGGTGCCGTAACAAGAAGATATTCTCTAGCGCCGGACCTACGTGGCGCGCAATCCGCTCCAGCCATGCAAGGTCAGCCTTCTGAAACGGCTTCCGGTGATCTCGCTGATTTATAAGAAAAATTCGCCCCGCCGGCTGGCCTGCTTGGTCAAACGTCACACTCATTAGAGAGAGTAACTTCAATTCTTGTTGCGTGGTTCCGGGCAACCTTGGCAAAGTCTTCAATCTGCGGTGGGTTGTCCGGTTCCAGCCAAAGCCTGAGCCCTCGCCGTTCAGGCTGTTCCAACACACCGTAGCGTCCATATCATCCAGGAGAAATCCGTCACAGCGCGACAGCGGCAACGCCTGAGGAATGAGCCGCTCACTTTCCCCGCCCTTCAGGCGCCACAAGAAAATGCGTTCGAGGTCGATGTCCCGAAACGCGAGCATGGCTTCTTCGGTGCGAAAAGCGTTAGCCAGTTCCTCCAGCAGTAAACGCAAAGACTCGGCCAGCCCTTGGTCGACCTGCATGGTGCCGGTGATACGCGTCAGAAATTCATTTTCCGCCACATAGCGGCGACTCAAGTCCCCTAGAAAAGCCAGTCCGCCGCCGGCTGCAAACGTGATCACCACCAGCGCCATCCAGCCGATCGCGCGTATCCAACCGATCTGCCCTTCCAGCGCCGTACGTACTACCAATGCAAGCGAAAGCACCCCCGCAATGGGAATGGCAGACGTAAGCCCCCAGCGCGATCCGGATGCGTAACACACAAATAAATACGGGAACCACAAGGCTACTGAAAATGGAGTGATATACAAAAAGACGCCTAACGCCAGTAGGTCAACCGTTAGCGGCAAATGCCAGCGTCGGCTACGAAAAGCCCATTCAGCAGGAATAGCCAACAGTGAAATTATGAGGTACCCAATTAAAAAGCGTAGAGCATAGTGCGGGTATGGCGTTGCCGGTTGCTCAACGACCGCTATCAGCGCCAGTAACACGCTGATCGGTCGGGCATACACAATCTGCCGGCCAAAATTAAGGCGTTCGGTTTCGTGGGGGCTCATGCGCGGGCACGCCTGTCCTCGGTCGTAGTCTAACAAGCGCGCTCGCAGCGAAACGCACGCAGAGGTTCACAGTTTCCTGGATATAAACGTTCTGTAGAGTCACAGTCCCCCACCAGTCCAACAATGTGCGGATAATCAGTAATATCTCGGCGGGACCCAATTCCGACTAGCGCAGCATCGAAAGACAGGCTGGTATTCGCTTCGCTACCACGAGCGCTTCTGTACCAACGGACAGGTGCCGTCTACTCATTGGCCTGACCTTCGTGGAAACGTTGCAATGGCCCGGGTCAGGGTAAGCTTGAATTGCTGTTTCTAAGACGAGCCAGAGATGATTTCTGAAAGAATGCGTTTCTCAGGTAACGGCCATGCGAGGCAGTCACGGCACCCCCGAGCGATAGTATTTTCTTTTGTGCTAACGGTATCTGTTGCGCTGTCGCTCTGTCCGCTGCGTGCCTCAGCCTCCCAAGAAGGCCACCGCGAAGCATATCGCTTGATAACCCGCGATGAGGGCCTGGCCGTCGTCGATGCCATCTCCGATCATCGATCCCTACACGGGAAACGCGCCAAGCCCGATTGTTCGCACTTGGTAAACGCTATCTACGATCTAGCGGGCTTCCCGTATCCGTACGCAAAATCCGCTGACCTTTATCGCGGCCAGGCCAGCTTTGTGCGTGTTAGCACACCCCAACCCGGTGACTTGATCGTCTGGCGCGGTCACGTAGGCTTGGTCCTCGATCCCCGTCAACACTTCTTCTACAGCTCACTGCGTTCGGGGCTGGACACGGAGGATTACACTTCCGCCTACTGGCGCAGGCGCGGAACCCCGCGTTTCTATCGTTATCGCACGGTTAGCGACCCAACCATCCTCACCGCCCGTCAGATCGCACCTCGAAACGCGGAGGGCAAGTTTAGAACCCAATTGGTGAGTCAATCGATCGCGGACGAGCCCAGAACAAATGTGACCTCGCGAGACTCTTTAGAGCCAATTCCGGCTGGCGATGACGATTCGCCGGTTCCGCATGGATCCAGGGCAGGGGAAATCGGCCATTCAAAACCTTCCAAGGTGTTGATAAATATTGCGAACAAAAAAACCACGGCCGAACAGGTCCAAGAAGCCATTTCCAAAACATATCAATCCATTTCTCAGGACCTGACTGCCGATTCTCTTCTACACTCCAAATCGCCCGTGGTGATCTTCACTCAATTACGTGTCGTGCGGCTGGAGCTTAAAGGCAAGCACGGATGGGCCGACGTGAGCTTTGATACCGAGGCAATCCTGACGTCAGGCTCCTTGGACAAAGCCGCCCGCCATGATGAACAACGCTGGGAAATGCAGCATGTCAAATCTGGATGGACGATCCTCGCACCAACACAGAATATCTACGTGCCGCGCGTATTCGCCGTGCGCATTTTCGCTCAACAGTTAGCCCAGCTCACTGACCAAAGTGCATCCAGCGTAGTCGCTTCGTCGGACTCCCAGGAAGGCCGCTTAGCCTCCCTCCTGAACACGCTCCTGAACAAATAAAATAGATGGTCGGTCTGTTTGTTTTGGCGCTGCGACGCCTCGTCTTTACGCCGTTGTGTGAGAGAAAGATTAATTGCTAGAGTTAGAAAACCAAGGGGCGTTTAAATAACAAGGTAAACTGTGACTGATACGCAGACCACTAAAGCTAGCCTTGAGCCCATCCCTCCACTGGATCTAAAAGCTCAATGGCTCTCCATCAAGAGCGAAATCTCGGCGGCGATCAACGCGGTCATGGAGTCGCAACAATTCATTCTCGGACCGCAAGTACAGGCGCTTGAGGAAGAAGTTGCCAAATACTGCGGCACTAAATTCGCCGTCGGAGTCGCCTCCGGTACTGACGCCCTACTGCTCGCTCTTCACGCCGCAGGCGTAGGCCCTGGCGATGAAGTGTTAATGCCGACCTTCAGTTTTATCGCCACTGCAGACTCCGTCTCGCTACTCGGCGCCATTCCGGTTTTTGTCGACATCGAACCGTCGACATTCGCCATCGATCCAGTTCAACTGGAAGCAAAAATTACTCCGCGCACACGCGCCATCATGCCTGTTCATCTCTATGGCCATTCCGCGGACATGGCTCCCATAAACTCCATCGCTCAACGCCACAATTTGAAAGTTATCGAGGACAATGCTCAGTCCATTGGCGCCAAATACAAAAATCGCAAAACCGGCGGACTCGGCGATCTCGGATGCATCAGTTTTTTCCCCAGCAAAAATCTCGGAGGGTACGGCGACGGCGGAATGATTGTCACCAATTCAGAATCCTATTCGAAACACTTGCGCGTGCTGCGTAATCACGGCAGCGCCAAAAAATATTACGCCACCGAACAAGGATGGAATAGCCGCCTGGACGAAATTCAGGCCGCCATATTGCGCGTTAAGTTGCGGCATCTCGACAAGTGGGGTGCGGCCCGCCGCAAAAATGCTAGCTCGTATAGTCAATTGTTAAAAGCGGTTCCGGGAATTGTCACTCCAATCGAAGCTCCCTGGGCGGAGCACGTCTATCATCAATACACCATTCGCGTGAACAATCGCGACCGCGTTCAATCTGCATTAACCGAACAAGGCATCGGCGCGACGGTTTACTACCCGACGCCCATGCACTTGCAGCCGATATTCGCCCAGCTTGGTTATCATGAAGGAGATTTACCCCACGCCGAAGAAGCCGCGAAAGAGGTTTTATCGCTGCCCATTTACGCCGAACTCACCAGTGAGCA
>DATHGV010000279.1:0-4822 GCA_035490135.1 Candidatus Methylomirabilota bacterium | reverse complement strand
GTGGAAACATCCTTAATGACAATTTGAGCATTTGGAACTTGGCCGCCGGAAGAATCCGTAATTGTCCCCGTGAGTGTGGCGCCGGCGACCTGCGCTCGCGACGGAGTTGCGTTGGTCAAGAGCAGCGCAATGGCTACGCTTACGAGGTACGCGAAAATTCTCAAGCGAATACGAGGAATCATAGAGCCCCCTAGTTGCCCGTGAGGCTAACGCAAAGTCAATTTTCATGCCTTAACAGCGAATTAATAAAAATTTAGCTACAACGATGCAAAATTTTTATTCGACCTGGAACAATGGGGCGGAATGACTGAGAGTTAAAATAACGATGAAGAACGCTGGCAAAGCATATCTTTAGAGCCATAGCAAGACGCGCGGCTCGGAAACCTGTTGAAATGCAATCCGTGCGGTGCCAACGTGCCGCCGGTCGTTGTCTATGCCAACACCGAAGGCGGCTCGCTACTGCGGGTATCGATGCCCCTTAAATTCAGCGGCCAGGTTAGATTTTTTGCACGCGCCGCACCGGGCTATCGAGGTCTTGGGCATAAAGAATTCGTCTGGGGTGTTGAGATTATCCTCAACATGGGGCTCGGAAATCAAATCCGCGATAATCGGACGAGCAGTTTCTTGCAGTTGTCGGTTAGTGGAGGGCCGCGCCTCGCGACCCAGAATGCCAGGTAGGGAAACGGCCAGAAGACCGGCGATCACGGAGCAAAAACAATACAATCATGCGAAGCCGTAAATTTTTCGGGTTCATCGTGCTATTCAAGCATTCCCAAGAAAATATCCAATCCCGCGAACATTGTGGATGAGTTTTGCGGCGCCATGCATATCTATCTTCTGGCGCAGACGGTTAATATAGACCTCGACCAGATTAGTTTCGCTTTCGAAATGATAATCCCAGACATGTTCGACAATCGCGCTGCGTGTTACAAGCTCAGGGGCGTGTAACAACAAAAGTTCCAGTAACGCGAATTCCTTGGAGGTTAACGGAATGATTTCGTTGTCGCGAGTAGCGCGCCGGCGGTGACGATCCAGCTCCAAGTCCGCAAAGCGAAGCCGGGCATTCCCTTTGTGAAAACCGCGGCGCACCAGTGCCCTGACACGCGCGAGAAACTCGACTAGGACGAAAGGCTTGGTCAGATAATCATCGGCTCCGGCGTCTAAACCCTCAACCCTTTGTTCTATTAGTGTTCGCGCGGTGAGCATCATTACCGGAGCTTCGACGCCACGTTGGCGTAGTTCCTGGCAAACTTCTATCCCGCTGATCCCGGGCAATCTAACGTCAAGAAGGATGGCGTCATAGCTTGCGTCACTACCAAGCGCCAGAGCTTTTTCGCCAGTGTCAGCAATGTCTACAACGTACGCATTTTCCCTCAACGTACGTGCAATGAAGCTGGCAATTTTTCTTTCATCTTCGACTAATAAAATGCGCATAAAACCTTGCTAACCACACTGGGAGGAGACTTAAGCGGGCGAATAGCTCTGATCCACACGCGGGCTCGAAGGATTCGCCGCTACTTAATATCGTTCCGGATGACTTGACCGCCCTTCATTACAAAGCCCACGCGTTCGAGCTCAGTAATATCTTTCAGCGGATCGCCAGAAACCGCCACGATATCTGCGAACTTGCCTTTAGCGATGGACCCGATGCGGTCCTGCCAGCCCATCATTTCCGAGGCTACAATGGTTGCCGATTGAATCGCTTGTGCAGGCGTCATGCCGTACTTCACTAAATACGCAAACTCCTTACCCTGGCTTCCGTGCGGAAATGGTCCAACTCCACTTCCGAAGGAAATCTTAAGCCCGCGGGAGATAGCTAGGCGTCCACTCTTTTCCCTCATGGCTTCCAAACTGTATTTCCCGCTGGTAGACTTCGCGTCCTTTTCGGTATATTCCGAAAGCGAGTAGTGATACGCGGTGAGCTCGAGGTAGATGCCCTTCTTCTTGATCGCGTCTGCCAGGGCTTCATCCAATTCGATGGCGTGTTCAATGGTGTCGACGCCGGCCTCGATACAGTTCCTTAAACCCTCACCCCCGAATGCGTGGCAAGCCACCTTCTTCCCGTGACGGTGCGCTTCATCGACTATGGCTGCCACTTCTTCCTTCGTAAAAGTAGGGTCACTAAATAACCTGCCGTCAGGCTCAAATTCATAACCAGCGGTAGAATGAAACTTGATCCAATCAGCTCCATAGTGAATTTGTTCACGCACCGCCTGACGCGCGGCCCAAGGGCTGTCGACAGTTTGATAGTTGCGCGGCAAGTTCACTTCAGGAGAACCTGTTATTCCTTCCCCCGTTGCAACCAGCCCCATGGTGGAAACCTGCATTCTAGGCCCGGGAAAGATTCCGCGGTTTATGACTTTCTTGATGTCCACATCAGCGTAGCCACCACCGTGACTCATCAGATCACGCAGGGTGGTGAAGCCGGCGCGCATGTCTTTTTGGGCGTTGGCCAATGCCAACAGCGTGCGCAGCTCGCGAGTGTCGTTAACAGCATTCGCAAATGGTGGTCCACCAGGTTTGATGCCATCGAGTCCAAAACCAAAAACATGGGTGTGACCGTCGATCAATCCCGGCAACACTGTCGCTTTGCTTAGATCGATTTCCTGGGCGCCCGGAGGGATGGTTGTGCTGTCCGCCGAACCAACGGACTTTATTTTCTCTCCTTCGATAAGAATGATTTGGTTCTCCAAGACCTTGCCGGAATTGCTATCGAATAGATGTCCGGCGCGAATCGCCACAATGCTCACTTGCGCGTTAGCAGTAAAACCGCCGACGAAAAGCAATAACAGCAGCGACAGACGTGCTATCCAGGAATTCAATGGAGTTCTCCGCGCATCAAATTAGGCTGTGACCGATACTATGCGGTTAAGAAAAACATGAGGCCCGACTGGCAGAGCCGTGCCTCATTTGCTCGGCAAGAAGAAACTTATTGAACTTCATACACCAGCACTTCCGACGGAGTCGTTTCATGCTGAGGGACCGCAACGAAGTAGCGCTTTAATTCTGGCACCAACCTGGCTGTCCGAGCCGATGGACCGGAGGGAACCTTAGTGACCAGCTTATAACTGTCCGGACTTTCTTCCTGGTACACGTCCACGAATCCGTCGGCCGCCGCATAGATTCTCTTGTTGTCCTTGTCGAACACCAAGTCGTCGACACCTTTGGTGATTGGCAATGTGGCGATTTCCTTCCCTGAAGTGGTATCAAACACCACAAGGTCGCCGCTGCGGCAAGCCACAAACAAGCGGTGATTGTCTTCATCCAGAGCCATGGCCACATTTGTTTTGCCCTTACTGATCGGCCAACTGGTCAGAATTTCGCGTTTCTCGCGGTCGATTACATCGACGCGATTCTTGGCTTTGTTGTTCACATACATTTTGGAGCTGGAGGACTCCAGAGCCATGGCTTCCAAGGTTTCGCCGTCAACCTTGATATCCGCCACTTTCTTCCCGCTGGTGGTATCCACAACGCTCAACATGGAATACGTTTGGTGCACGTCTCCACCGCCGTTGTCGATGTACAAGTATTTCGTCTTTGGATCGTATCCGATAGAATCCGCGTCTTCGAGGAGCTTGACGGTGGATTTCAGGGCGTACGTTTTTCCGTCATAAATTTTCAGATCGCCAGCGTCGCCGTCGGTAACATAAATTTGTTTCAGATCATCACGATAAAGAATGGCGTGAGGCTTGCCGATATCTTTAATGGTGTGAATTAATTTCCCGCTTTTCAACTCAAAAACCAGAACGGCGTGATTGTCCTCAGGCGTGGCGAACAACCGGTTTCCAACTAAGTCCACCGCGAAGTGATCGAAGCGTCCTTTAATTTCTGCCGGAAGCTTGATCGTTTGTACCAGCTTCAGAGGTTGGGTTTCCGACTTAACAGCACCAGCGAATAAAAGAGGAGCCGCCAGGAATGCCAAAAACGGTTTTTTCATTTCTTCTCCTGAATTTTTGTCACGCAATTTTTGCCCGGCATGCTTCTCCCTTGCCGATGGCGCGCCGGGATTGAGATGTTTGGAATTGCGTAATGGATTGAACTTGCATGTTCAACGGGCACCGGAATAATAGATCATCCGCGCGTTTTTGGACTTAAAAGAAGATTAATTTTCGTTTAAGTCGAGGCCGCTCTACGCGTAATTTTGCGGAGAATACGCGGCAATTCTTCATCTTGGGGTTCACGTTCCTTTGTCAGGTGCGATTCGGCGTTGACTCGAAAATTCTCGCGACGTAGCATCCGCGCATCGTTGAAATTTCAGCCACTTAAATTCCGGCCGTCACGCGCGTGCGCCCAAGTCAGCAAAAAGGATGAGAATTCAACTGAGCAGTCAACGTCCTACTTCGGTTCGCTGGCAAATCCTGGCCATTCTTTCTCTGATTATGGTGGTAACCGCTTTCGGGCGCTTGAATCTGGGAATTGCCGGAAAATCGATACAGGAAGAATTTCATCTTTCGACTCAAGCCATGGGTTGGATATTTGGAGCTTTTGCTTTTGGATATGCATTGTTTCAAATTCCTTCCGGCTGGGCGGCGGATCGGTTTGGTCCGCGAAAAACACTTACACTCGCGATGCTAGGGTGGGCCACGCTCACAATTGCGATGAACGCAGTTCCCTTCTTGGCATTGCGTCTCTCATTGAATCTGGCATGGACCTTCGGCGTAGCCAGATTTCTGACTGGCCTTGGCGAGGCTGCAAGCTACCCAAACGCCAACAGGATGGTCGCGTTCTGGACTACCAAGAGCGAACGCGGGATCGGGAGCAGCTTGCTGCTCGGCGGAGTGGGTGCGGGTGGTGTGATGGCTCCGGCATTATTTGCCGCCAC
>DATHGV010000278.1:0-2335 GCA_035490135.1 Candidatus Methylomirabilota bacterium | reverse complement strand
CGGCTGGGTCCGAACGCTGCTTATTGATGTGCCGATCTTTCTGACCGCTTCCGTCTCGGTCGCAGTCTTTTATATTTGCGCACAGCGCGAACTGCATCCGCGGACCTGGATGAAGGAAATCATGCTTTTGCCCTGCCTGCTTGCCCTTGGGGTCGGCTTGTCGCTAAATAACGCCCGCGCCGTCCTCGAAGCAGTATTCAATCATAAATCAGATTTCGCCCGCACCCCGAAATATGGGATAGAACGCAAAGCCCAGCCCTGGCGCAATTGCCGCTATATGCCGCTAAAGTCAGTATTGCCTGCGGCTGAGATGTTTTTTGCCGTTTACTTTAGCTACTTTGTCTGGTACGCGATTGAGCACCGGCAGTTCCTTTCGGTCCCATTCTTGCTTATGTTTCAATTTGGGTTTCTTTACGTCTCGTTTTGCTCCGTCATACAATGGCTACCGAAATTCAGTTGGAACAACGGCAGGGCGCCTGACGCGCTTCCGGCCTAAACGCACCTATGTCTCGCCTTCGTTGGTTCTTGCTCGTTGCAGTGGTTGTGCCAGGGGCGGCGCCATTACGCGCACAGCTGGTCCAGCCCAACGTGATCGTCAGTGTCCGCGATCAAAAATTGATGCTGCTGGACAACGGCGGCAATGCCGCAGTTTATCCAATCTCTACCTCGAAATTCGGACTTGGCGATAGATGGGGTTCGATGGCGACGCCGCTCGGCACTCTCCAGGTTGCTCAGAAAATCGGTGACCACGCGCCTGTCGGCGCCGTTTTTCACAACCGCCGTTTCACCGGCGAAATTTTGCAGCCGAACACGCCAGGCCGCGATCCTATCATTACCCGAATTATCTGGCTTCGCGGTTTGGAAGCTGAAAATGAGCATGCTTATTACCGGGGCATTTACATTCATGGTACGCCGGAGGAGAAGACGATCGGCCGGCCCGCCAGCTACGGTTGTATTCGAATGAAATCGTCCGATGTCTCCTCGCTTTACGCGCAGTTATCTATCGGCGCAATCGTGCAAATCACGCCCGACCATTTGCCGAAGGTGAGTCGTGCGGCCAAGGGGACGCTCGTTTCTGCGCCATCGTCCGCTCGCGCTCCGACTCACGCCGTTTTCACGGTCGATTCGTCAAAGCCAGGCGCGGAAAAGGCAAGCGTTACGCCGCTGGCTCCCAAGACATCGGTCGCACCGACAAAGAAATCGGATTCTACTGCCTGGTTGCGGAACGCACGCGCCTGAATACGCACTCGCGGTTGACAAACAGGAGCGCATCCATGACGCTCCCGCCCGCAATTTTTTGATCGCATGGCCAACACCAAATCCGCTGCCAAACGTGCGCGCCAGACCGAACGCCGAGCACTTCGCAATCGCCGCGTTTTGAGCCGTATTCGGACGTTAAGTAAGCGCGCGGCCAGCGCCGACGCACCGGCGAGCGATACCAGCGCCCTGATTTCGGCGATAGATAAAGCGGCCAAACGCGGGATTATTCATCGCAACGCTGCCATCCGTCGCAAAGCCAGACTGGTGCGCGCTCGTGCTGGCGCCGGCAAGTAAACGAAGTCCTTCGCGTTTAGCGTTGCATCTGGCGCAGGACAGATAAACTTGCTGTCCGATGATTCCGGCTTTGTTTCTTGTCATTTGTGTCGTCGCTTTTCGGGCGATGACGGGTCTCCTCATTCATTCCGGCGCCGCGACCTGGCTCTCGAACTTCGCGCCTCTCGCGGCCATTGCGCTTTGTTGCGCCGCCTATCTGCCGCGGCGTTACAAATTCGCGCTCCCGCTGGTCACTCTCTTTATTTCTGATTTAATCCTGAACGCTACGTACCACGCGCCGCTTTTCGATCCGCAAATTCTTTGCCGCTATCTCGCCTTAACTGTCATCGGTTTGATCGGCCTCGCCTTGCGCAGGCGTGCTTCTTGGAAAACGATGTTGCCCGCATCTCTCGCCACCTCAGTGATCTTTTATGGAATCACCAATGCCTTTTCCTGGCTGACTGATCCCGGTTACGCGAAGAATTTTGCGGGATTGGTTCAGGCGTTGACCATTGGCTTGCCACAATACGGTGCCACACCCAGCTGGATGTTTTTCCGTAACTCACTCCTGAGCGACCTCGCCTTCACCGCCGTCTTCGTTCTGTTGATGCGCGTTCAATCGCCACGCGCCAGCGCTGAAGTCGCGGTCGCTCGCGCTGCTTGATTTCCATGCAGCCAGCGGAGCAGCGCGACGAAGTCGAGATGCTCTGGTTGATGTTGCTCATCCGGCGATTTGAAGAGCGCGCCAGCCAGCAATATCAAGCCCAGAAAATCGGCGGCTTTTGTCATCTTTACATCGGCC
>DATHGV010000277.1:0-9906 GCA_035490135.1 Candidatus Methylomirabilota bacterium | reverse complement strand
ATGGCACTGTCTTCGACATGACCAAAATGGTAGGCAAAAGCGGTGCGAAGGACAATCCTACCGGTAACCACGGTCACCATAAAACAAATGTCTGAAGGCTGCTCAGACGCACGTCGAGTTCGCGGCGAGGGCAAGTGACGGACGTCGGTTAAAATTTTTCATTATTTTTCATATTTACCCATTAACCGTTGTAGGTACCAAGCCAGCGCAATTTCCTTCAATTTGTTCCAGCATCCTTGGTCGTCGGCCCTGACCCATTCTTTCTGCGTTTGTTCGTTCGTTTGGAGGATGTGTTCTGCGATCTGGCTTGGATGATGACGCAAGAGATGGACAGACTCACCGAATTCGGCTTTCTTGCGGCACGACGATTTAGCTGTGAACAGGATATTTGGTTCAGCAAACAGATCTAAACTCATTGGACGGCAGAGAAAACCTGTGCGCTTTTTTATTTTCCTCAGGGCGTCATTCGCGAAGCGCACAAAAATCGCTTACTATACACCCGGCAAAATAATGAGCAAGAGCCAAATTGCGGTCGGCAGTACGCGCGGACCGAAGCTGGATGCAGTGGAAGACGCGCTGAAGTTGTGTGCCGAACAGCTCAATCCCGATGCGCAATTTGAAGTAATTGGATTTTCGGTCGAGAGCGGTGTGGGACACACGCCGTTGTCATCGGCGGAATCCATGCGCGGCGCGCGCCAACGGACGGAAGCATTGATGCAAATGGCTTCGCGGAAGGGCGTAGTTTACCAATACTTTGTCGGGCTCGAAGGCGGACTCGAAGTTATGGAAAGCGACCGAAGCCACGACAGCGGCGCAGATATTGACCCCGCGGGAAGTAACGGTCGGCGTGTTTTCCTGGAGAGCTGGGCGTATGTAAGCGACGGTTCGCGGGGACACTTCGGGCGCAGCGGGGGAATCGAGTTGCCGCCCGCGCTTGCTCATCAAGTGCTGGATAAAGGAGTGGAGATGGCTTCCGCCATCGATACGTTTGCGGGCATGGCCGGCATTCGAGATAACCAAGGCGCGTGGGGCGTGCTTTCTAACAATTTAATTACACGGCGCGAAGCATTTCGCATAGCCTTGGTCGCGGCATTCGCGCCGTTTTACAACACGAATTTATTTCGTGTTGCGCGAGCTGCCAGTTAAGTGCCAGGCAGTTAAATTTTAATGAAGTAATTTTGGTGAGACAATCAGTTCAAGAGTTGAACGAAAGGACTAATCGGCGTGGACATCGTCAAAGGCAACATGGGTTGGATCGAGGTCGTGGTGGGCCCGATGTTCTCGGGCAAGAGTGAAGAACTTATTCGCCGCTTGCGCCGCGCGGAATTTGCGCGCCAACGCGTGCAAATTTTCAAGCCCGCAATTGACCAGCGCTACGCGGCAAATGAAATTGTGTCGCACTCGGGACTGGGCATCGCGTCGGACAACGTGACCAGGGCGTCGGAAATCATGGACAAGGTGCAGCCGCGCACCGAAGTCATCGGCATCGATGAAGCGCAATTTCTGGGGGAAGAAGTCGTCGATGTTTGCACCAAGCTCGCCAATCTCGGCAAGCGCGTGATCGTCGCGGGCCTGGACACGGATTATCTGGGCCGGCCGTTTGAACCCATGCCGCGCCTCCTGGCGATCGCGGAAGAGATCACCAAGCTGCTGGCCATTTGCGTTCGCTGCGGCAATCCGGCGGTGCATACGCAACGGCTGGTGGAAAGCGAAGAACTCGTCGTTGTCGGTGCGACGGGTATTTACGAAGCGCGCTGCCGGCGATGCTTCGAGCCCAATATAGCGCTGGCACAAGAAAAGAAGGATGGCCCGCAACTGATGTTCCGCGCACGCGGTATTTCGGGCGCAAAGTAATTCACGTCACACCCATTGAACTAAATTGGGCTGGCAACTCGCCGCAACGCTAAAATAGCCCGTCGTCTTTTTTTCCAAGGACAAACATGATTATCGAGTCCAAGGCGCCAACCCGCGTCGATCTGGCTGGGGCCACTCTTGATATTTGGCCGTTGTACTTGTTTCATCCTGGAGCGCTAACGGTGAACGTGGCAATCTCGCGCTACGCTTCCTGCGTGATCGAAACCAACGCGCCCGGCAATGAAGAGATCAAGCTGGTGTCCCGTGACACCAAGCGCGACGAAAGTTTCAGCTCCCTGGCTGCGCTTGCAAAAGCTGGACGCTATCGACTTCCACTCCTCGCCGAAATTGTGAAGTTCTTTCGACCGCTCGGAGGATTCACTCTCACTACCGACTCGGAAGCTCCAGCTGGCGCGGGCATTGGTGGCTCGAGCGCCATGGCAGTGGCCATCTGCGCGGCGCTGGATCGCTTTACGGGAGCGGGCAAGAGCAAAGAAGACTGGATTCATATCAGCCGCGACGCCGAAGCTGTAGTCATTTGCGTGCCGACCGGAACCCAGGACCATTATCCTCCAGCGTTTGGTGGCGCGGCGGCTATCGAACTCCCTGCGGGCGGAGAACATCGCGTGGAGCTGCGGTTGAATCTGGATGAGCTGGAACGGCGCATCGTGGTGTGCTACACCGGCAAGCCACGGCAGCATGGGATCAACAATTGGGAAGTTTTTAAAGCGCACATTAACGGCAAGCTCGCGGTGCAAAACGGCATGGAGAAAATTTCCAAAGTCGCGCAGCTGTTGCGCGTGGCGCTGGAAGCCACGGACTGGGACGAAGCCGGCCGGCTGATGCGCGAAGAGTGGTTCTTTCGCAAAAGAAATTTGCCCACCATATCCACGAAATTGGTGGACCGCGTCATTGAAGGAGCCCGCAAAAGGGGTGCGCTGGCCGGCAAAGTTTGCGGCGCAGGCGGTGGCGGCTGCGTGGTCCTGCTCATTGAACCGGATGCTCGCCAGCGAGTGGAGGCTAGCATTCGAGACGCGGGTGCGGAAGTGCTGCCGGTGAAGATCGACCGCCAAGGCGTTCAAGTAGTGTCCCGTTAGCGGCTTGCCGCGTGGTCGAGCGTTCGTGCTTGTGTCTTAGGCGGGCCGGCGCGCCTTAGGCATGCAGGCTTAAGATGACCTGCTCACTGACCCAGAGTAGAGCCTAGATAACCTCCGAGTACCTTCGGTGCCTACCGTAGGCCTGCCTGAGGCAGGTGGACAAGCAAGCCCGCTGTGCAGGAACCTCCGTCAATCCAGGAGGGAATAGCCCTTTAGGACAGTTAAGCGAAAGGATAAGACCGCCCTTGTAGGTGGCTGTTCAGCGAGTTTTTCGCATCATAGAATAAGAGTTAAGGTAAACTGGCCCGGGATTACCCCGCCGGTTGGAACCCTTACGGATGACGATTTTAACTCTAGCTTTGACGTTCCTGCTGTTTGCGGATGCGGATGTGCCGCAGGTGAATAGCCTGCGTCCGCCTGCAAGTTCCAATCTGGGGACTTTTCCCGGCGACGAAATTCCTCTATTCGGAAATGACCCATCGGATACCGATTCGCAGAATCAAGCAGGCGCGCAGGACAAATCTCAAAACGTCGGCAAGGACACCTCGCTGCAGGATAGCTCGAGACTGAATCTGATCCGCTATGTGTCCGGCGAATTTGCGAGAGCCATCAAGCCCCTGCCCGCCGGCAAAGATGGTTTCATTGTGCACATCGGACAGCCCGCGGATTTCGACATGCTTGACCGCCAAGTGGCCACGCACGGCGCCGCAGTGAGTACCGGCGACCACGTTCAGATCACGAAACTGGAATTTCATGAGAAACAAATCGTGGTGGATTTAAATGGTGGCGGCCGAGGCAAGAAGCGGCTGCGCGATCGCATTCATCTAGACATGGGCGGCATCCCGACCACTCGAACAACCACAACCACGCCACAGGATTCGGGCCCTCCAGGAATGCAGCCCGGTTTGGGAAGCACGCTGTTTCTTGAATTTGGCAAGCCACTGCCAGATTTATCTCCTGACGACTTGAAGAAGCTGCTCGCGCCCTTTCTAGATTTTACGAAGCAACGCTCCGCGTCGGTGCAATGGTTTGACACTCTTCCGATCGAAATGAAAAAAGCGATCCAAGAACGAAAACCCGTCGTGGGCATGGACCGCGAAGAGGTGGTTGCCGCGATTGGCAAGCCGGAGCATAAAGTCCGCGAGCGCGACGCGGAAGGTAACGACATCGAAGACTGGATTTACGGCCAGCCGCCATCAAAGACTGTGTTCGTCCGCTTCACAGGCACGCGCGTGACGAGCGTCAAACAATACCCGCAGTAACCATCCGCGATATTTTGTAGCGCCGGTAAACCAGTTGTCGTATCCCGAAAAAATGTCCCGGCTTGTCCTCGATTTCCTGGAGCATACTCGCTCCGATGAAGAGAGTTTTTCTCTCCTCTATAATTCTGATTTTTGTCCTCGCCGATTTGTCGTGCGCCCAGTTGCCCGAGACGCCCGAGTCGCGGACGCTTTTTTGCGTTGGAACCTAAAGTCGTCTTCTTTTGTGATTTTGCAACGAACATCCCCGCGTCGCCGAAATCGCTATCGTCATGGAAAGCTCTTCAGGATCCATCGCTCGATACCGGCAACCTAATTCGCCTTCTCAAAAGCCAGGACCCCAAAATTCGTTCGCTTGCGATTTTTGCTCTGGACCACAAGAACGACCCGAGCGTGATCCCCGAAATTGCTGCGTTGCAGTCGGACCGCGCGCCATCGTACTCCTGTCCAATACCGGTAGCCCAGCCTCTTCCGCCAGACAAACCGGAGACCTGGCCTCAGGCACCTGAGACCGTTGGGGGCCTAGCTGGGAAGTGGTCAGCCGTTACTTGAGCGAGTCTGGGTATGCAAACTTCAGCGATTATTGGAAGGATCATAAGGATCGCAATTATTCCGGTTTGCGCTCCGTCTGCGGCGCATCTGGAGTTTTGATTACCTAAATCATCCAAGCATGGATGTACTCCGTCATGAAATCAGCCAGTTGCCTTCCCCTGACCGTCAATGGACCGTTCTGTGGCTCGGTACTCTGCCGAATTCCAACAAAGTGGTACGGCCGTACGCGGAAGACGATCTGCTGCGAAACGCCGCTGAACTAGGTCATGAGGCGCTGCTGCAGCTTCTCAGCGGGCCACTTCCAATCGACGGACCCGGACCTGCGCGCACGAAAAGATCCCGCGTACACCGAATCACTGCAGGCTTTGCAGATTTTTATTCTGAAGCACAGCCCACAGCTTCTGGCAGAGACAGACCGCAGTTTTTTTCTTCAGGAGAAATTCGCGCATTTCGTTTGGTACTCGATCGGAGCCGCGCAACTCGATCGTAAAAACGCGAGCAACATTCTGCGCGCGGCTTATGAGCGTTTCGACCGGAAGTGGGTAACTAGCGGGCTCGCGGGAGAATCGCTAGGCAAGAGTCAGAACGAGAAGACGGGCGGCCGGAACAACGCTGCCGGGAAGATCTCGCACGCAGTATCCACGAAAGTAATAGTACTATTATGTAATATACTATAACTGTACTAAGGGATCAGAACTGTATAGTTTGTGAACAGCCGTTCTCCGGGAAAGAAACTGGGCAAAATTTAGTTCTCGGCTTAAGCGGCTGGCGGGCACAAAAATTCAACTGCAGGACTCAGGTACATACCTCAGCTGCGAACCTGGGCCACCCAACGGACAAAACCAACGCGAAAAGAGCGGAGTTGGCGGGAGAGACGGGAACTACTCGTTACGCAAGGCCACCATGGGGTCGAGTCGCAGCGCCCGCCGCACGGGAACGTAGGCCGCGGTCAAGGTTGCGGCTGTGAGAACAACGGTGGCGACGCCCCAGCTAAGCGGGTCGGTTGAACCCACGCCGAATAGCCAGGCACCGAGCAATCGTGTGGTCGCAAAAGCCAAGGCCGCTCCGAATAGGACGCCGGTTAGTACCACGCTGAATCCTTGGCGGAGCAACAACTGCACCACATCGTAAGGCTGGGCGCCAAGCGCGGTGCGGACACTAATTTCTTTTGTTCGTCTGCCTACTTCGTAAGAAACGACTCCGTAGAGTCCCATAGCGCTCAGGACCAGTGCGAGAAGCGCGGCGCAACTGAGTACGGCGCCGGCGACTCTGGCATCAGTGTACGCGCCGCGTACCTGATCCATGAGCGGCATTGCTTCCGTAACCGGAAGCTCTGGATCAATACTCGCAATGGTTCTGCGCACGATGGGCAATGCGGCGGCAGGATCCCCCGCCACGCGGATACACATGCGGGCCTCAAGCAGCCCTTTGTCCTGCCAGAACGGTACATACGCAACCGGCACAGGGCCTTCAATGGCGCTGCGCATCTGGGCATCTTTGACGAGACCGACGATTTGATATGGTCTGTCGTCAATAAGCACCGTCTGACCCAGCGGCGGTCGATTCGCGGCGATTTGACGAGCGAACGTTTCATTCACGATCGTTACGGGCGGAGAACCAGGTTTGTCGGAATCGTTGAAATCGCGTCCGGAGATAAACGGAATTTTTAAAGTGGCAAAGTACTCTGGCGCGATTGGCTTCGCAGAGATTAACTGTTGGTCCTCGGGTTTCGCGTACGTTTTTTCAGGGAGGGCTCCCCGGGCGTTCTGCCCCGGTAGCCAAACGAGACCTTGTCCCTTCGCAAGGCTAACCGATTCGACTTCCGGCAGTTCACGGAGCCGGCGGACTACTTCCTGCTTGAATGTGTACGCTTTATCTGCCGGGTAGTGAATGAGGCTGACAGGCAAGCGCAATCCGAGAACGTGATGCAAGTCCATATTGGTGCCGGACTGAATGAATGCGGTGCTACGTGCGAGAAGCCCGGCACCGACGAGCAGTGCTAACGAGAACCCGACTTGCATTGCAGCTAGCACTGTACGGCTCAGTCTACGTCTCGAACCTAGCGCGCCACCCTTTGCGGCTTGGTTCAAATTAGTGCGGCTGGCCTGGAGCGCTGGAAGCAGGCCAAATAACGCGCCTGCCGTGGCGGTTACGACGAGGGAGAAGAGCAGGACATTTGTGTTGGGCTAATGTCGAACAGGTGTCTGTAGCCCTCAGCGTCCACACTGTAAAAGTTAACGAGCAGCCGGCTGGTCCACGTCGATAGCAGGAATCCTAAGGCGCCGCCTGCAAAAGCAAGCAGCAGACTCTCTGTGATTAGCTGGCGCACGATACGCCCGCGGCCGGCGCCGAGCGCCAGCCGCATCGCGATTTCTGGGGAGCGAGCTATTCCTCGAGAGATCAGTAATCCCCCCAGATTGGCGGACACAATCAGAAGCAGGACTCCGGCGATCGTCGCGAGCAAGCGCACAAGCAATAAGTTGTAGTCGCGGTTTCCAGACATACCGATGGCGGGCGTCACGGAAGCCCCAGTCCTCTGATCGAAGGTGGAATCGGAAGCTCGCAACCGCTGCATCAGCGTGGCTATTTCCGCTTGAGCCGCGGGCATGCTAGTTCCAGGTTTCAAGCGGCCCATCATGCTCAGGATTGTGCAACTGGGCTGGAAACCATCGCAGTGACGGTAGCCCACGCGAATCATCATCGCGGGAATCCAGATTTCATTGGGCATCCCGCCGATTTCGACGCCATGAAAGTCCGGTGGCATGACGCCGACAATGGTGAAATTGTGTCCGTTGATGAGGAGCGTCTTGCCGCGAATATTCGAGTCACCGTTGTAAATTCGCTGCCAGAATCCGTATCCAAGAACGGCGACCGCTTCGCGGTCTGGCACGGAGTCTTCGTCGGGCGTAAAAAAGCGTCCGAGGTAAGGCCTCAATCCGAGTATCGAAAAATAACTGCTGGAGACGACGGCGCCTTGCACCTCACCGGTTTCGCCGTTGGCGGAAATATATAGGGGAGCGGTCGAATAATGCGCTGTCACGTCCTGAAATGTTTTCAAGTGCTCCTGTAAATAACTGAATTCGGGAACGCTGAAGTAACCTTGCCCATTGTTTTCAGGCGCCAGGATTCGGACGAGCCGTTCGGGATTCTTTGCCGGCACACTTCGGAGAAACAGGGCGTCAACAAGGCTGAAGACGGTGACATTTGCCGCAACTCCGAGAGCTATTGTCAGAACCGCGATGAGGGTGAAGCTGGGAGATTTGCGCAGCATGCGCGCAGCGAAGCGCAGGTCCTGCCAGCACGTCCCCACAAAAAATTCCCAACCTGCCGAGCGGACGACTTCCTTGGTAACTTCCAAATTCCCGCGTTCCAAGCGCACTGCGCGAAGGGCATCCTTACGACTCATACCCAGCTTGATCTTTTCTTGAGCTGCCATCTCAAGAAAGGCTTTTAGTTCTTCGTCCAACTCATGTTCGGCTTGTTTCCTTCCGAACAGCGATCGAAGACCGCTTGCTTTGTTTCGCAGAAGAGCCATGAGTCACTCGTAACGCAAAGCTACTATTGGGTCGACGCGTGTGGCGCGGCGGGCGGGGAGGTAACAGGCCAGAAGGGCGACGGCAATGAGCACAGCTGAAACGGTTACAAGCGTCGCGGGGTCGTTTGCGCCAACTCCGTAGAGCAGGCTTGAGAAGCTCAACAGAATGCGCGTGAGAATTGGCGCGGCGATTACCCCGATGGCGAGGCCCGCGAAGGCCAAGGTAAGGCCTTGGCCTACGACCATACGAAAGACATCGCGCTTTTCGGCACCGAGGGCCAGGCGAATACCGATTTCGTGGACGCGTTGCGTTACGGAATAGGAGATGACGCCGTATATTCCGATGGAGGCTAAAAGCAAGGCCAACGTTGCGAAGCTTCCGAGCAGAATTAATGGGAATCGTTGCGGGGACATGGATTCGGAAACAATCTCGGGCATGGTTTGCGCGTGGTAAATGGTTTGATCGCTCGCCGCTGCGTGGACTGCCTTTCTGATTTCTGGCAGCACCATTGAGGCTTCCAGCGGTGTGCGAACCACGACCCAGGTCCAGGTATCAATGGTAGTCATCCAGCGATCCTGAATTTGATAAATAGAAACGTAGGATTGGTTTTGCATGAAAGGACTGGAGAAACCGACTTGCCAGTGCTGCACGTGACCGACGACGCCAATAATCCGATAATCGCCGACCTGGGGAAACGTTATGGTGCGACCGATGGGGTCTTTGCCTGGAAAATAGGTTCGCGCCAGTTCGCTGTCGATTACCGCCACCAGTGGGGAGTTGACGGTGTCTTGGTGATTGATGAAGCGGCCGCGGATGAGCGGTATGTGCATCACTTGCAGGAAATCAGGGCCGGTTATAAATCCCAAGGTGCGTGGTGCCTCGGCTACGGAAGCTGGGCGGTGCGAGTCAACCCAGAAGGGGATGGCGTTCATTTGATGAGTCATGGGCACTTCGGTGCTAATTTCCGCGCCCTGAATGCCCGGAATCTGACGGATGCGGTCGAGCAACTGCTGGTAGGCGGCGCGCACACCCGCGCCGTTCGTAATCGCTGAAGGCGAGAGTCCCACTTGAAAGGTGAGAACGTGCTGCGATTCAAAGCCGAGATCCGCTTTCCACAATTGCTGGATGGTGCGGAAGAGCAACCCGGCGCCTGCCAGTAAAACCAGTGTCAGAGCCATTTGAACGATTACGAGGCCACTTTGCGTGCGGTAGTGTCGGGCTGTTGACCCGCGACCTCCCTCCCTGAGCGACGGTTGCAGATCTGCCTTGGAAGTCCTGAGTGCGGGCGCCAGACCAAACAGAATACCGACCGCAAGCGAAAGGCCCATTGCGAAGAAAAGTACAGAAGCGTTGACGTGGATGTTGTCGCCGCGAGGCAAATCCGCGGCCAGCGTTGCCAACGCCGCGTTGAGTCCCCATTTTGCTGCCGCCAAACCAAGCACTCCGCCCAAAATCGAAAGCAGGAGGCTTTCGGTGATTAGCTGGCGCACAATGCGTCCGCGGCCAGCGCCGAGAGCCGCACGAATCGAAAATTCGCGGGCGCGCCCCGCCGAACGCGCAAGCAGAAGATTAGCCACGTTCGCGCAGGCGATCAGCAAGACCAAGCCG
>DATHGV010000276.1:0-6584 GCA_035490135.1 Candidatus Methylomirabilota bacterium | reverse complement strand
CAACGATCTTTTCTCCCAGGCCGTCGATATTCATAGCGTGGCGTCCGGCAAAGTGCAGCAACGATTCCCTTCTCTTCGCGGGGCAGGCGGCGTTTACGCAACGATAAGCCACCGTATCTGGAGCCTTGTGAATGGTGCTGCCACACTCGGGGCACTTATCAGGCATGCGGAATGGCCTGCGGTTCGCGCCTTCCTTCACGACTTTCAGTACATGCGGAATTACTTCGCCGGCGCGTTCCACCAGCACGGTGTCGCCAATCTGCACGCCCAGCCGCTCGATTTCATCCATGTTGTGCAGCGTGGAACGGCTGACCGTGACGCCGCCAACCTGTACCGGCTCCAAAAAGGCCACCGGAGTGAGCGTTCCGGTGCGCCCGACGTTTACCTGAATATCGTTGACCACCGTGGTTTCCTGGCGCGCAGGATATTTGTAAGCGATGGCCCAACGCGGCGCTTTGGCTGTGTATCCCAATTCATTTTGTATCGGAATGGAATTTACTTTTACCACTACGCCATCGATTTCGTAGGGAAGTTTCTCGCGCTTTTCTTCCCAGTTGTCGCAGTATTTCAGCACTTCTTCGATTCCGTCGCACAACTTCCAGTCCGCCGAGGCGCGGAAGCGCAATTCCTTCAACGCCTGCAAGGACTCGGAAAGCTTGGTGAAGGGCGAACGTCCCTCGACGAGGAGGTAGTAAGAAAAAAATTCCAGCCGCCGCGACGCGGTGATGGAAGCATCCAGCATGCGCACTCCGCCGGCCGCAGCGTTTCGCGGATTCGCAAAAATCTTGCCACCAGAAAGTTCCTGCTGCCGGTTCAATTCCGCGAAAGCCTTTTTAGGCATCACGATTTCGCCGCGCACTTCGAAATTGAGCGGCAGCTTCGCTTTTTTGAGCGCAGCCGGATCTACACGCAGCGGTATCGAGCGAATCGTTTTCACATTGGGCGTGACGTCCTCGCCGGTGCGCCCGTCGCCGCGCGTCACGCCGCGAGCCAGCGCTCCACTCTGGTAATGCAGCGAAATGCTCAGGCCATCGAATTTGTGCTCCGCGATGTATTCGATTTTTTCGCGGCCGCTGCTTTCGCGCGCGCGGCGATCGAATTCGCGCAGCGCGTCGTACGAAAATGCGTTATCTAGACTGAGCATGGGCCGCGCATGCCGGTAAGTTTGAAAACCTTCGCGCGGGGCCCCGCCAACGCGCACGGTGGGAGAATCGGTGGTGATCAGTTCTGGGTGCGCGGTTTCCAGCTCCTTGAGCTTGCCCATGAGCCGGTCGTAGGCCGCGTCGGAAATTTCCGGGTCGTCCGCGACGTAATAGCGATATTCGTGATGGCGCAGCTTTTCGCGCAGATCCTCAATTTCGTTTTTTACGGCAGCGCCAGCCCTGGCCATCAATCCCTCGCCCGGAAATCTTCGCAGAAGAGATGCTGTGATTGCTCTCACATTATATAGAATGAATGGACGGATAGACGGATACGGACCTCATCAATCGAATGACTACCGGGCTTCAGAATGCTCTCCTGATCCACAATCCCAATGCCGGGCACGGAGGCGCGCAACGCCGCCGTTCACTCGACGAAGCGCGGAAGATTTTTGCCGCCGTGGGGATAGAGGTTGAACTCACCGAGACGAAGGGACCGGGCGACGCCATAGAGATTGCGCAGCGGGCCACGATTGAGCGCCGTGATTTGGTGGTCGCGTGCGGAGGCGACGGCACTTTAAATGAAGTGGTCAACGGTCTCGCCGGCCCGTCGAACGGCCATCGCGTTTCGCTCGCGCTCCTGCCGGCAGGCACCGCCAATATTTTCGCGAAAGAGCTGAGTCTTCCTTGGGATATTCCGGGCGCGGCTCGCAAATTGGTTCGCGGCAAGGTCGTTGATATTGCGCTGGGCCTGGCCACGCCGCTACTCGAAGCGGACAAGCGAAAATATTTCCTCAGCGTTGCGGGCGCCGGGCCGGACGGCCGGATCGTTTACTCCATTGATCTGGAACTGAAGGCCCGCATGGGCATTCTGGCGTACTGGTGGCAGGGCGCGCGCGAAATTTTCCGCTACGACTATCCACATTTTCGAGTGGTGATTGATGGCCAGTCCTCCGACTCATCGTTGGTGGTCGTGGGACGCACCAAACATTACGGTGGGCCATTCAAAATTACGACGCTTGCGGATTTGTATGAGAATAAATTTGAAGTGATGACCCTGAGTACGCGCAGCGGTTTACGTTATCTGAGTTATTTGCCGACTCTGTATATGGGCAAATTGCGCGGAACAAACGGGGTATTTTTTTCGAAGACCGATTCACTGGTTTGCGAACCGCTGAATGGAAAACCGGTCCACGCGCAGGTTGATGGCGAACCGCTTGGGCGCCTGCCGGTGGAATTCAAAATTGTGCCTGGGGCATTAAGAGTATTGGTTCCTGAAATCGCGGGCAAAAAAGGGCTGAGTACCGTCGCGTCGGTTTAATAATTGGTTTAGCGTTTCGACGCACTTTGCACCTCGCTGACATTTTATGAACATAGGCACGCATGCTTTGGCTTCGCTTGCGCTGTCTCGCGCCATTTTTCCACGCGCGCACAAGTTGCTTTGGGCTTTTACTATTCCGGCCGGAGTAATCGCCGATATTGATGCCTTCAGCGCGTTCATAAGTCCCCGCGCATATCTCAGTTGGCATCGCACTTACACGCACTCGGTGCTAGCGTCGCTAATCATCGCGTGCATTTTTAGCGTGGCATATCAGGCGTGGGCATCAGGCGAGTTGATTTCACGCGTGTCCGCCGGAAGCGTTTTTGTCGCTGTTTTATTGGCGCAATGGCTGCATTTCGCGATGGATGCGGCGCAATGGCAGGGCGTGGAGCTATTCTGGCCCATCAACCCCGCGCGGATTGCAGCGGATTGGCTGCCGACGATCGATCCCTGGATCATCTCCATTCTGATCGCAGCCATCTTGTTTCCGGAATTTTTTCATCTGATCAGCTCCGAAATCGGCGCGAAGGATAAACGACCGCGCGGCTTCGTGGGCGCCATCGTGGGGCTTGTCATGGTGGCGTCTTATATTGGCTTGCGGGCAGATCTGCACGAAACGGCTATTGCACAGTTGCAAAATCGAAGCTACACCGGCGAGTTGCCAAGGCAAGTTGCGGCGTTCTGCGACTTTGTGTCGCTGGTCACCTGGCATGGTGTGGCGGAGACAGAGAGCGCGCTGCATGAAGTCACCGTGCACATAAACTCTTCACGGCGTTCCGCGCTCGATCCTGGGATAAATTTATTCAAGCCTGAAGCAAATCCATTGCTGCAAGCTGCACAAGCCACGGAAGCAGCAAAAAACTTTCTGCGTGTGGCGCGTTTCCCAAAAGCGACTGTTCAGAAAATGGATACAGGCTCGGAGGTGCAAATTCGTGACTTGCGCTATGCGGCCGCAGGAGAAATGAAACGCGAACCGATGGTGATTGTCGATTTCGATCCGGCAGGAAAGATAATTTCTGAAGAGGTTGTGTGGGCTAGCCGTGAAATGGCTCGCTAGGTTGGCTTAGGCGACGGGTTAATCGGCGGGCTTTTTTTTGGCCGCGTCTCCGTAGGGATGTTTAGCGCGCAAAATTAACCGCGAAAGACCGTAGCTGATCGCGACCAGAACCACCGCGGCAAGGACCACGTTTAATTTGTGCCGCTGTAAAAATGGGAGCGCGCCGTCGCCGTATCGCACCGCCAGGTAGCCTACGCCGAAATATCGAAACAGGCGCGCAGTGGCAATCGCGGAAACAAAACTCAGCAGCGGCATTTCAAATACTCCGCCGGCGAACACAAAAAACTTGAAGGGCGTAGGCGGTGGCAACAACGCGGCCGCCAGCATTCCGCCAAATCCATTTCTCTCTATCCAGTGACGAACTGCACCGCCGTGCTTCCCCGCTTTGCTGTGGAAGAAAGCTTCGCCGCCTTTGCGGGCGATGAAATACAACAGAATGCATCCCAGCGTGGATCCTGTCGCCGCCATCAATGCGTAAAGCGGCATGCGCGTGGGATGCTGCCTGGATAATTCGATCAGCAAAAGATCGTTTATGACTGGGAAACTCAAAACTGAAGAATCCAGGAATGAAATGAGGAAAAGCCCTGGAGCGCCGAGGCTCCCGGCGAAGGCGACGATTTTTTGTTTCCACGTGTGAACGGCGATCACCAAGTACTGCACCTCGCGATAGGTGACACTAACACTGTTGCCGGCAATATTCGGACACCCATAAGCCTTCAGCGCGGGAAGAAAAACACCTTAATTATTAAGGTAGATCGCCTCTTTCGTCACAGGCATCGCCTCGATGCCCTGCAAAATTACGTCATAAACGAAATGCAATTCCTCGCGCGTGATTACATAGGGCGGCAGCACGTAAACTACATTTCCCAACGGCCTCAACAACACGCCGTGATCGATAAAAAATTGGTACAGCTTGGTGCGCATGGCCGATAGGTAGCCGGCATCGTTCGCGCGAAGCTCGATCGCTCCCATGGTTCCGATTTGCCGCACATCGGAGACCTGCGGCAATTTTCGGAATTGCTCGAGGCGCTCGGTGTTGACCGCGGAAATCATGGCGATGCGGTCGAAGACCGGCTCATCGTCGAAAATCTGCAGGCTGGCATTGGCCGCCGCGCACGCCAGAGCGTTCCCCGTATAGGAATGTCCGTGATAAAAAGTGTGCAAGCGGTCTTTGCTGCGAAACGGAGCCTCGACGCGATCGCTGCACACCGTGACGCCCATCGGTAAAAAGCCGCCAGTGATTCCTTTTGACAGACACATCAGGTCTGGAACCACGCCGGCAAGTTCGCACGCAAACATTTTCCCGGTGCGGCCGAAACCGGTCAGCACTTCATCGGCAATCAGCAAAACATCGTAACGGGCGCACAGCGCGCGAACCTTTTGCAAGAATTCCACAGGATGAACGATCATTCCGCCTGCGCCTTGCAGCAACGGTTCCACAATGACGGCGGCGATGCGCTCGTGATTTTGCTCCAGCAATGTTTCCAGTTGCTGCACGCATTCAATATGGCAGGTGGCGCGCGTGAGGCCCACCGGGCAACGGTGGCAGTACGCGGAATGCGCGCGATGCACCGCATAGCGCATGGACTGAAATGGTTTGTTGAACAGTGAATCGTCGCTCGCGGACATGGCGCCGGCGGTGTCGCCGTGATAGCCATGGGCGAGCGCCACGATTTCCGATTTTTGCGCGCGGCGGGTGTTGCTGAAATGCTGTACGGCGATTTTTAAGGCGACTTCCACAGCGGTCGAACCGTCGTCAGAGAAAAACAAGTGCGTCATCTCCGGCGGCAATCGCTTGCGCAAGCGCGACGCCAGTTCTTCCGCCGCGTCGTGCGTGAATCCCGCCATGATGACATGCTCCAGTTTACGAGCCTGTTGCGCGATAGCTTCCGCGATGTGGGGATTGGCGTGTCCGTGCAGGTTCACCCACCACGACGACACGGCGTCCAGAATGCGCCGCCCATCTTTGGTGTAGAGATAAACGCGTTCCGCGCGCACCACGTGCAGCGGAGGCGCATCCATTGCGGCGTTTGTAAAAGGATGCCAGATGCGCAGTGGCGAACTCATTTTGCTTTCATTGGGAAAACGCGGCGCGGTCAAAATTATTCATGAACACTTGCATCAGCGAAGTGCGGTGCAAATTGGGCAAACGTGGAATTTCTCCAATGACGCGCACGTGTCCAAAGCGCTCGATGGTTTCGCGATTTTCGCGATTCTGGTCGCCGATTAAAACCACGCCGTGCACGGGAAGCTCCGCGGCGTGCAGCGCAGCCAGCGTGAGTAGAGTGTGATTGATGGTTCCAACGCCGCTTCGCGCGGCAAGAATTACCGGCAGCTTGAATTTTGCCATCATATCCAGCATGAATTGTTTGGCGTTGATGGGCACCAGCACGCCGCCGGCGCCTTCCACAATCAGCCAATCGTTATTTAGCGTCGTTGGTAAATTAATACGCGCCAAATCGATTTCCACGCCAGCCCAGCGCGCGGCGAGGTCCGGGGAAACCGGCGGCACAAATTTGTAAACCTCATCGAGCGTGCGATCGGTGCCCAGGCCGGCGAGACGCATCACCGTGACGCGGTCGGAGCCTTCGAGGGTGCCGGTTTGTATGGGCTTCCAGTACACCGCATCGAGGGCGGCGCAGAGTAATGCCGCGAGCGTGGTCTTGCCTACGCCGGTGTCTGTTCCAGTAATAAAAAAATGGTGCCTCACGCGGAGCCCGCCAATGCTAGAGGAATCCGGTGAAGCGATTGCGCGCGCCACGTGGATAAAGCCGCCGCGAGCTTTTCGAGTTCCGCGGCGCTGATTTTGTGCGTCACGGAAAAACGGAGGCGCGCGGTGCCTGGCGGCACTGTGGGCGGGCCCATGGCTCTGACGGCAAATCCAGCGCGCTGCAAAAATTCCGCGGCAGCTAACGCGCCATCGTTTGCGCCAATCACCGCGGGAACAATTTGCGTTGTGGTGCCCAGCGTTTCCCAATCATCGCGTTGCAAGGATTTCGCCAAGCCTTGCGATTGCAAATTTAATTCTGCTCGCTCGGTGTTCATTTCTGCGGCCAGGTGTAGCGCA
>DATHGV010000275.1:0-7387 GCA_035490135.1 Candidatus Methylomirabilota bacterium | reverse complement strand
ACAAAACGCCTCGGACCCGCCGGCGGGCCAAGCGGGACGCCTACCTCTGAAATTGCTCCAAACCATTCCACTTTCTGGAGTGGATGGAGCTTTGGACCACATGGCCATCGACATCCAGCGGCAACGTCTGTTTGTCCCCTCGGAACAGCACGGCACCGTCGAAGTTTTGGATTTGCGGACGGGCAATAGGATTCGCACGATCAGTGCCGCTAAATGGCCCAGCACTGTGATCTATCACCCGGAAACCAACGAACTTTTCGTGTCTGATCGGGCCGATGGCACGTGCAAGGTTTTTAGCGGCGAGAATTACGAACTGGTGAAATCCATAAAGCTGGCTGTGGGCGCGGACAATGCCGCTTACGATGCGCCCAGCCACTATCTTTATGTTTCCGCGGGCGGTCGCCACGCAGGCATGCCCAACACGCTAATCGCGATTGTTAATGCGAAGAATGGGCAACACCTGGGCGATATTTCGGTTGATAGCGCCAACGTGCAGGCGATGGCGTTTGAATCTTCTGGACCGAAAATGTACGCGGACTTGGCGGACGTAAATAAAATAGCGGTCATCGATCGGGAAAAACGTAGCGTAGTCACGACGTGGTCTGTGACGCCACAATGCCAAAGACCATACGCGCTTTCGCTCGACAGTGCTCATCATCGGCTTTTTGTAGGATGCCGTTTGTTCGCGACGCAAGCGGAATGGTGGCAGCCGGGAAAAATGCTCGTTTTGGACACCGAGTCAGGTAAGCCGGTAGCGGTCTTGGACGCGGGTGGCGGCGCGGACGAGATGTTTTTTGATGCCGCCAGTCAGCGCATCTACATGCAGGGTTACGAAGGGATTGCGGATGTGTGGAAGGAAGTCGATCCCGACCATTACGAATCGATTGGGAGAATTCAGGGCGGTGTTCACGGGAAGACGTCGCTCCTGGTTCCCGAACTTAAGCGCTATTATGTCGCGGTCTCAGAGCATCAGGATGTAATCAGAGGAATTCAGGGAGGAAAAATCGAAGAAGCCTACATCGAGGTTTACGAGGTTGAGCCGTAAAAATTCTTCGATACGAGGTAAAGATGATGAGGGAGTTGTTTTCTATTATTGTAATTGCACTCTTGTTTTCGTGTGCAGCCGTTTCCCAAACAAATGGACAAGAAAACGCCCCGTTACGGTTGGTGCAGACGATCCCGATGCCCAACGTCAAAGGGCGCATCGATCACATGGATGTGGACGTAAAGGGCAAACGGCTTTTCGTCGCCGGGCTGGAGAACGGATCGCTCGAAGTGGTCGACCTCGCTGCGGGTAAATGGTCGAAAAGCATCCCCGGATTCAAGAAGACCCAGGGAGTTGCCTATATTCCCTCGCTCAACAAGGTCTTCGTGGCAAGCGGAGACGACGGGATGCTGCGCGTATTTCGCGGCGATAGTCTGGAGTTACTAGATTCCATCAAGCTGGAACTTGGTCCGAACCGTGTTACGTATGATCCCCACAAAAGCATTTTGTATGTAGGTTATGGCGGAAAGGACGCTGACCAAGACTATGGCGAAGTCGGAATTATTGATGCAAAAACGGACAAGCATCTTGGTGACGTTAAGGTCGACGCGCACCCCTCAGAGATCTTGCTGGATACCTCGGGAAAAACTTTGTACGTCTTCGTTGGCGTATCAAGCAAAGTGCAAGTTGTCAATACTCAAAAGCGCGAAGTGATTTCCACCTGGCCGCTAAGCAGCAAGCGCAATGGTGACGGAGCACTCGATGAAAAGACAAAGCGCTTACTCATCGGCACGCGCACCCCTCCGCAAATGGTCGCCATGGATTCCGACACCGGTAAGGAAGTCGCAAATCTTCCGACAGTAGAGGGTATGGATGGAGTGTACTTCAATGCTGCGCAGAAACGTGTTTACGTCTCCGGCGGCCGCGATAATGACGTTGGATATGTTTTCGTCTATCAGCAGAAAGACGCGGATCATTACGAAGTTATCGGCAAAATATCGACCAGACCGGGCGCCGGTACTTCGTTCTGGTCGCCCGAACTGAAGCGTTACTACGTCGCGGCACCGGCGCACGACAATGAAGATGCGGCCATTCTGGTGTTTGAACCACAGCCCTAAAGTTGCGTTTTGAGAAATTCTTTTGATTGGCAGAAACAGATAGAAATCTGAGGGGGTCGGATGAAAAAGCTGGTTGTGATTGGCTCATTGACGCTGGCAGCACTGGGAATGATTTCCTATCGCGGTGCAAAAACTGTGGTGGCTCAAAATTCCGGGCGAGACATTCTTCCGTTGCAGCTGGAAGAACAAATTCCCGTTCCCAGCGTGGCTGGGCGAATCGACCACTTTTCCGCGGATGCCAAGCGAAAAAGGTTGTTTGTCTCCGCGCTAGGCAATAACTCGCTGGAAGTAATCGACGTGTTCGCCGGCAGAGTAGTTCACAGCATTAAGGGACTAGCCGAGCCACAAGGACCGCTTTATGTGCCGACGGTAGACAAGCTCTATGTGGCGAATGCAGAGGATGGCAAGGTGCGAGTGTATGACGGTGCCACCTATACTCTCCGCAAGACCATTGATTTCGGCACCGATCCAGACAACATGCGCTACGACGAAGGTTCGAAGCGAGTGTACGTTGGATTCGGACAGGAGGATGGCGGAATCGGCATGATTGATCCGAAAACGGATGAACGCGTTGGCGACGTGTACAAAACCGAAGGGCACCCGGAGTCGTTTCAGGTGGAAGCTAAAGGCGAACACATTTTTGCGAACGTCCCTGATGCAGGCAATGTGGTGGAGTCCATAGACAAAAAAACTAGAGCGGTGACGAAGTGGCCACTAAAGGGACTCCGCGGTAACTATGCTATGGCCTTGAATGAAGAAGACCATCGGCTGTTCACCATCACTCGCAAAACGCCGATGATGGTTGTCCTGGACACGCAAAGCGGCAAGGAAGTTGTTCGCTTACGCGCGGCAGGTGAGTGCGATGATGTTTTCTTTGATGCAGGGCGCAAACGCATTTACGTGATCGGTGGAGAAGGAATCATCAGCGTCTTCCAGCAGAATGATCCAGACCATTATGAACTGGTGGCGAATGTGCCTTCTGCGGTAGGCATTCGTACGGGATATTATTTTGCAAAACGCGACCGCTTTTACGTCGCCGTACCAGCCAAGGGCAACGAACCCGCCCAAGTCTGGACGTTTGAAGCTGAGGATTAGCGGTATCGGATCGCGATTAAGGTAATTCTGGACCTTCGACTAAGCCGACGGACTGAATCGTACAGATTCGACGCATCAAAATTATTTAGGACCTCAACCAAGGAGCAACATGAATAAGTTATACGCGATAGGCCTGGTCGTTTTGTTTGGATGGGCGTTCACTACAACGGCCCAGGTGCCTTCAAATGACGAATCCGCGCCCTTGGTTTTGGTGAGGATCATCGCGATTCCAGATGTCCAAGGCCGTTTCGACCACATGGGAGTGGACAATAAAAGTAATCGCGTGTTCGCCGCCGTCTATGGCAATGATTCGGTAGAAGTCCTTGACGTCGCCAGAGGCAGGCGCGTCCACACCATGCAGGCGGAATTCGTGAAGCCTCAGATGGCGCTGTACATACCAGATTTGAATCGCATTGTCGTTTCTAACGAAGGCGACGGGGCCTGCAAAGTTTTCGATGCCGACAGCTACAAACTCTTGGATACAGTGAAATTTCCCGATGACGCCGACCAACTTCGCTATGACCCGAAGACGAAACGTGTTTATGTCGGTTACGGAGACGGCGCCATCGGCGCGTTCGATGCCACCACCAACAAACGGATCGAAGGCGATTTCGAACTCGGTGCGCACCCTGAATCTTTTCAGCTGGAAGAGAAAGGTTCCAGAATATTTGTAAATTTGGCGTCCATCAGCGAAATTGCCGTTATCGATCGAAACACAAGAAAGATCGAAAACTGGAAGCTCAGGGAAGCGGGAACAAACTTTCCCATGGCGTTGGATGAGGAGCATCATCGTTTATTCGTTTCCGCGCGCAGACCGGCGCGATTGCTGGTATTGGATACCGATTCGGGGAAAGTTCTAGCTAGTTTGCCCGGTGCATCCGACACGGATGACATGGCCTACGACGCCACTCGTAAGCGGATTTACGTTCCCAGTGGAGAAGGTTTCATTTTCGTATACCAGCAAATCGATGCCGATCACTACGAACGTATCGCAAAGATCCCCAGCGAGATCGGCGCCCGCACCAGCGCATACTACGGCCAGGTTGGGAAGCACAACAGTCTATACTTAGCTGTTCCGGGCCGCGGCAACAAGGGTGCTGAGTTATGGATCTACGAAACGCGCGACTGATACGGTGCGCTTCGACGCGCCATGAGCAAGCTCTTTCATAATTGGAGAGCCTCGCCCTCTTGGCTTCTTGTTCTTATTTTTCTTTTCACTCAATCAACCACCGTTAAAGCTGAAGCATTGCCCGGCGGGCATAATTCAGCTGGCGACATTACCAGACCTAGCGTGGAAGCAACGCCTACCGACAAAGCTCCCAAGCTTGATGGAACTTTGAATGATCCGCTGTGGCAACTGGCTACCCCAATTACTGATTTTCGGCAGCGCGAACCCGACGAAGGTCAGCCCGCGACGGAAAAAACTGAAGTACGAATTCTCTACACTCGCCACGCGGTGTATTTCGGAATTCACTGCTATGACTCTGCGCCTTTCCGGATCGTCGCGACAGAATTGCGCCGGGATGTGAGCCAGGATCTCGATGACCACTTCGAAATCCTGATCGATTCTAACCGTAACCGCCGTGGCGCTTACGTGTTCGAGGTCAACCCCCTCGGTACTCAAAACGATGGGCTCATCGTTGAAGAGCAAGGGGGTCCAGATGGAGGGGATTTTGATCGCGGCTGGGACGGAGTGTGGACCTCCTCGGCGCGAATCTCTTCAGACGGATGGACTGCAACAATAGAAATTCCTTTCACCACTCTCAACTTCACGCATTCAACGAACGTCACATGGGGCTTGAATTTCAAACGCTTCATCCGTAGGAAAAACGAAGAGGATCTGTGGAGCGCTTATCGGCGAACGTTTGGCATAACCAAAGTTTCGGAGGCCGGAGACCTGGGGGGTATTAAGGACATTGGGAGTGGAAGACTTTTTACAGTGAAGCCCTACGCGCTGGCCCGATATGACAAGCAAAGCGGACAAGATCCTAGGTTCCCGCTCACAGGTGGAGTTGACGTCAAGTATGGCCTCAGCTCAAACCTAATTCTGAACCTCACGGGCAATACGGATTTTGCGGACACCGAAGTTGACCTTGAGCCCTTTAATCTCACACCGTTTAAAATCTTTATCCCCGAAAAGCGACAATTCTTCCTGGAAAATGCCGGCACATTCAACTTCAATCTCGGCGACGGAGACCAGTTGTTTTTTAGCCGGCAGATTGGCATCGACCCGATTACCGGGCAGCAGGTATCCATCAATGGCGGACTCAGATTGACGGGGACGTTTGGCCGGACGGAATTGGGATTTATGGATGTGGACACTCGCTCCAGTGGTCCCAATCCTTATGCAAATTACCTTGTGGCCCGCCTGAAGGAATCTTTATGGGCCGGTTCTTACGTCGGCGTGATGGGTATCGATAAAAGATCGGGCAGTCTTCAGGACGCTTTTAACCAAGCGGGCGGCGTCGACACGCGTCTCGTGTTCTTCAAGGATTGGTTCGTCGATGCCCACATGGCGGGAACACGATCACCCGGCAGTCCGAGCGGGGCCAGCGACCTCGGAGCAACGTTGACTTACAGGTCGAACTGGCTGGATGGCGTCGTCGAACGGAGAAAAACCGGCCTCAATTTCAATCCCGAAGTGGGATTCGTTCAGAGAGTTGATTCAGACGAGACTTATGGAGACCTTACATTTAAAGTCAGACCGAAAACCGCTGGCATCCGCGAACTCCAATTCGAGGGGTTTCTTTTGCACGCGCCGGATACCCACGGCGAGGTTTCAACGCAAGAGTGGCAAAATACGTTTCGGGCCGATTTCAATAACGGCGCTTACACTGATGACGACCTCGTGGATGTGTTTACGCAACGAATCACAACCCCATTTCACATTTATAAAAACGTGTTTATCCCGAACGGCGTCTATAATTTCACGCGTCACCAGTTCACCTACGGATCGGGACAGGACCGCAGGTTTACCTACAACTTCTTCGAACGTTTTGGCGGCTACTACGGAGGATCGCTGAATGAATTTCGCGTGCGTGCGAATTATCGGCCCAGCCGTAAGTTTTCGGTTTCCGTTTCTGAAACCTGGGATAGATTTCGACTGCCTGTCCCCAACGGAAATTTCTCGGTGGTGCTCGCGAGTTTGCAGGGAAACTATTCCTTCAGCCGGTTCCTGACCTTTACCAGCCTCATTCAGATGGACACTTCCAATACTCAGGCAGTCAGCGCCAATTTGCGTCTAAGATACAATTACCGCCCTGACAGCGACCTCTACATCATTTACAACGTCGGAACGCAGTTCGCCAGCATCGCCCCGGCGAACCCTCCTCAAGTTCGGGAAACACGCTTTGCCGTGAAGTTCACATACTCCTTTTTTCCGTGAACTGACCTAGATACGCTACTAGAAAAGGGCAAGGTTGTATTGGTCAAGAGGGATCCTTTGCAGTCTTAGAGGGCGAAACTAGTTCGTGCACTCATTCCGCCGTCTTCTTTCTTTTAAGTGCGAGGTGTGGTTGTATTCGGCTTCCCAGCGCTTCAGGTTTCGAGCCAGGTCTTTCTCAAAAAATTCCGGAGCCGAAGTCCAAAACCGCGGCAACCCGCCATTAGAGCACGTAACAAAACCTGCGTAATTGCAGCATGGACGCATGCGGTGGGACCCGGTAACTTCGGCAGTTTATGGCCGCCGTGCTGCTGCCCGATGCGTTGTGGGATCTCATCGAACCTCTCTTTCCGGTTCCACCACCACGACGGGACGGTGGAAGGCCGCGCGTGGCGGATCGCGCATGTCTCACCGGCATCTCTTCGTGCTCCGAAGCGGGATCCCGTGGCAGTTGTTGCCGCAGGAACTGGGCTGTGGGTCGGGGATGACGTGCTGGCGGCGCGTGCGCGACTGGCAACAGGCGGGCGTGTGGGATCTGATCCACTTTGCGCTCCTGGATTGGCTCGCTCGCTCCGACCAGATTGATTGGTCGCGGGCGGTTTCGACACGTCGCGCATCAGCGCCATTTCAGGATGCGGTCGCCATGGATTGTGCACGCGTCTTAGAGGTGGACGCTAGGGTTCGTTTTTGAAATCTGTTTCAGGGCGCTAGCCGCGGCTGGGCCGTCATGCTTCAAGGCCAAGTCGCCCAAGGACATAACGCCTACGAGGCGCTTTTGGCGATTCAGCACCATTAACCGGCGCACCT
>DATHGV010000274.1:0-2857 GCA_035490135.1 Candidatus Methylomirabilota bacterium | reverse complement strand
TCGATGATCTGGTTTGGATCGTCCGCAGGCGTTGCAATTTCCAATCTCTTTCCCGAGGTGCGGTCGGTGGGCGCATGGGTCAAAGAGGGATGGCTTACCGCCGTCGCCTATGTTGTGGGATTCGTGGTACTATTGATGTTGCTCGGCTGGCATCCGGCGCCGAAGCTGCGTCCTGAACACGGTCCACCCGGTGGCGGAATCATGCAGGTCAACAACAAGTAGGCCGACTCATGACTGTTTTTTTAAAGAAAATCCAGCCAACCGCATTTCAGCGCTTTTTTCCGGACCGACACGATCGGCGGATCGCTCCTGCGCAGTCAGCTTTTCAATGAGCTAGTCTATCGACAACAGAAAAGGTTCGAAATCGCTGATGCTGAAGCAATCGACAGTAACTGCGCACGTACGTAATCATGCCGCCCCACCGCGAAATGGGTACGCGGGCGCGCGCGTTGTGATTCTCTCGGGCATTCTTTTTCTGTCCGGAATTGGCGCGCTCATTTTTGAAACACTGTGGCTGCGCCTGAGCGGGCTCGCATTTGGCAATTCGATCTGGGCCGCCGCGTTAATTCTTTCCAGCTTCATGGCGGGTCTGGCGCTGGGAAACGCCATCGCAGCGTCATCGAGGGTTCGGCGATGGCGGCCCCTTCATCTTTACGCTGTAATTGAGGTGCTCGTCGCATTGTTTGGCTGCACGATTGTTTTTGGTCTTCCGCTGATCGGCGAGTTGATGCGGCCCGTTTGGCAAATGCTGTGGAATTATCAGCCAACCCTCCTAGGGCTGCGTTTTATCGTGTCATTCCTAATCCTACTCGTGCCCACAACAGCCATGGGTTTGACGTTGCCGGTGTTAATCGAAGACCCAGTTTTGCGACGAACGAATTTTGGGCGCGCAATCGGTTTTCTTTATGGCTCGAACACGTTAGGCGCAGTAGCCGGTGCTGTGCTCGGCGAAGGTTATCTCATCGCAGCGTTTGGACTTCGCGGCACGAGTTTGGCTGCGGGTTTGGTGGTTTGCCTCGCCGCAGCGATCGCTTTGCTGACCGCAAGGATTGGCGGCGACAGAGGTGCGCTTATTCCAGAGCGAACATTTCCGCTGCGCTTGGATGTAAGTTATCGCCCGCCTTGGCGTCTGCTTCTCGTGAGCTTTGGAACGGGTTGTATTTTCCTTTGCCTGGAAGTGATTTGGTTCCGGTTTCTGCGCTTATATGTCGCTTCGTCGTCGACGGCGTTCGCGGTCATGCTCGCGGTCGTGCTAGCGGGTATCGGGCTCGGGAGCATTGTGGCTGGCGTGATACACCGCCGCACGGCGCGATTAAATCACCTACTTCCCATCCTGTTGCTGTTGGCCGCGATTTTGACCTTTCTCTCGTACGTGTTTTTTCCGGGCGAGTTGATTCAGGGGGGTACGGGCGTGTTTGATCTCAGATGGTGGCAGATTGCGCTGTTGTCCATCACTCTGATGTTCCCCGTCGCCTTGCTCTCAGGAATTCTGTTTCCGTCCATTGTGGCAGATGTTCAGGCGAGAGTGGAAGGCCGGATGAACAGCACCGGGATCGCGACGTTATTCAATACTGCGGGAGCGGCGGTCGGCCCACTTATTGCAAGCTTCGTCCTGCTACCGGGCATCGGCTATCAATGGAGTCTCATACTTTGCGCTGCGGGATACGCTTTGCTCAGCATCCTCGTGACCGATCGCGCAGGTTGTTTGCTACCCCAAAAGCTTTCGGGAATTTGTTTAATCGTCGCTGGGCTTTGGGCCGCAGTGATTCTCATTCTGGCAATTTTTCCGTATCGACGCGCTGAAGCGCATTTCGCGCATGCCAGCCATCCTTTCGAGGTGGACGACCAGGGGGACGTACTGGCGCACGTTGTGAAAAAGATTGAAGGGACCTCTGACACATGGCAGCTCGTGCGACGGGATCTTTTCGGTGAACCGTATTACTACCGGCTGCTGACCAACGCATTTTCCATGTCGGCCACAAATCCGTACGGCCAGCGCTACATGAGATTGTTTGCTTATCTTCCGTTGGCTTTTCGTCCGGAATCAGAAGACGTGTTGCTTATTTGTTATGGCTGCGGCGTCACAGCGGATGCGTTTCTTCATGGGTCGCACGTCAAACAGATCGATGTGGTGGACATTTCCAAGGAGGTGTTCGCACTGGCTGATTTCTATTCGAGCATCAATTACTCCAATCCGCTGCGGGACCCGCGCGTGCACCCAGTTGTGCAAGATGGCCGTTTCTTTCTCCAAGCCACTCCGCGACAGTACGATGTCATTTCGGGAGAACCGCCACCGCCCAAGGTAGCGGGCTCGGTTAATCTCTATACGGAAGAGTTTTTCTCGCTCATGAACAATCGGCTGAAGGAAGGAGGAATCGCCACTTTTTGGCTGCCGATCAATCAGCTGAAAGTCGAGGAAACGAAAGCAATTCTAGGTGCGTTCCACAGCGCATTCCCGAACGCGTCCGTCTGGGCCAGTGCCAATCAAGAATGGATCATGATGGGCATCAAAGGTCCGGGGCGCAAAGTTAAGGAAGAAGAAATTCGACAATTATGGAGCGCCCCGGATACCGGCGCAGATTTGAGAAGGATCGGCATCGAGGTCCCCCAACAATTGGGCGCGCTGTTTTTGATGGACGGCGAGGAGATTGATCGTCTCACGCATGACGTTGCGCCGCTTTCAGATATCTATCCAAAGCGGCTAACCGATGAGCCATGGGACGAGGAAGCGAGTCACCGCTTTGCTACGACGTACATGGAGTCGCTTCCGGCGCTTCAACGTTTTCTTCACTCTTCGTTCGTGGCCGCAGTCTGGCCAGAGACGCTGAATGCGTCGATGGAATCATTCTTTGTGGTC
>DATHGV010000273.1:0-3480 GCA_035490135.1 Candidatus Methylomirabilota bacterium | reverse complement strand
AGCCAGAGTGGTAAAATCGGCCACGGCGGTGTTCGTCGGAGAGTCGCGCAACCGCAACAGCCCAATTTCCAATCCAAGTTTTTTTCCTCGAAGCGGGACTGCTCGCAGTTTTAGATTTTGCCGGCCGCGCAGCGTAACTTTCGGCATGAGCGCGCCCGATTGCAGCGGGCCCAGCGAACGGAGCAGCGTTTCAATCGCATTGATTTCGGCAACGATACGCGGACGGACCTGATGCTGGCGACAGATCTCATCAATCATTCGGCGCATGACGAACGAATCGGGCAACTGGAGCAGCCGTTGGTGATCTAACTCGGAGAACGGAACCATACGGCGTTTTGCCCAAGGATGATTTTCCGCAACAATCAGCGCAAATTCATCGGTGCAGAGCAGCTCGTAGCGTAGGTTCGGAGAATGACGCGTGACGAAGCCAAGACCGGCGTCCATCCGCCCTTCCTCCAAAGCCGTCTCGATTTCCGTCGATGAAATTTCCTCGACGATCAGGCTAATGGCGGGGTGCGCGACCGCGAACAGGCCGAGCAAATCCGGAATCAATGCAACATTCAGAACGGGCACAACGCCGAGGTGCAGCACGCCGCGCAACTGTCCGGGCTCGCTTCCGAGGTCTTGGTAGCATTTCTCCAGTTGGCGTAATACCGTCCGGGCATGCTCCTGGAAGATCAGGCCGGCCGGCGAAAGCAGAATACGTTTGCCACGCCGCTGAAAGAGTCGAACACGAAGCCCGGTTTCGAGATCCCGGATTTGCTGGGATACACTGGGCTGCGAAATGCCGAGACGATCCGCGGCGCGGCTGAAGTTACCCGCCTCTGCTACGGCCAGGAAGTACCGCAGATGACGCACCTCAACCGGATCGTGCATAGCGCGACATTAGGTTGACTAAACCGCGAGGAAAATAAACTGGACTTGGCGGCACACGCTCACAATGCTTTATTTATAGGGAATGCCTATTACGCTATTGCAAATCCCCTACTATGCATAAACATCTTTTTGCCGTCGTTTTAATTCTCGCCGCGCTCACCTTCAGCGACTGCAACAAAAGTTCCACTTCGCGCCCAGCTGCTTCCAACAAGGTCCGTGTGGGATATATCGGGCTGACCTGTGAAGCGCCGATTTTCGCGGCGGTCGAAAAAGGTTTCTTCAAGGAGGAGGGACTCGAGCCCGAACTGGTGAAGTGCAACTGGGCAGCTTATAAGGACGCACTGGCCCTTGGCAGCTTCGACATCACTCATCACCTCGTGATGCTCTTCCTCAAACCGATTGAACAAGGTTTGGATGTAAGGTTTCTGGCCGGAATCCACCGCGGATGTCTCCGCGTTCAAGCGGGCGTGAAAACCAATATTCACACCATTGAGGACCTGAAAGGAAAGCGAATTGGTGTGCCGGGAATGGGCACGCCCCCGTTTGTTTTCGCCAATCGTGTCTTTGGAACCCACGGAGTTGATGCCGGCAAAGACATTACCTGGAAAGTCTTTCCGGCGGGTGAATTGGGTCTGGCGATCGACAAAGGCGAAATCGATGCGGTGGCAGATTCGGAACCCATCGGAAGCCTGTTGATTGCAGAAGGCAAAGTGAGGAACATCGCCGACCAGATAATGGACGCACCGTACAACCAGGAGTATTGCTGCGAGGTCATTGCCAACGGCAAATGGGTCGATGCGAATCCCAAGGCGGCCGCGGCTGCCACGCGCGCGCTGTTGAAAGGCGCGAAGTGGGTAGAAACGAATCCGAAGGCGGCCGCAATTCTCGCGGTCGAAAAGAAATATCTCGCTTCCACGCCCGAGCTAAACACCGTCGCGCTCGCACGGTTGCGTTACATTCCGAGCGTGCAGCTGGCGGAGGAATCGGTGCACACGGCCGCGCGCGAAATGAAAGGCGCGAAAATGCTGGCGCCCGAAACCGATACCGAGGCATTGGCCAAGCGAGCGTTCATGCATTTGGACGGCGTGAGCGATGATTGGATCAGGAATCTCGCCGTCGAAACCGTGGCCGGCGGGCAGATATCCCCGGCTGAAGACGCTCGTTTGCTCGCGTCCCTCGCCGGCAAGGACCTGGAAAGTTCCTGTTGTCGAAGGAAAATGTTTGATCAACCCGATCAGGAAGCGCCGAATCTCGCCGACCCGGAGGCGCCGTGTTTGTCGAGGAAATTGGTCGCCGATCAGCCTCATCAGTAACGCCGTCCGTTGCGAGGCATGACCATGAGAAATGGCGACGAGACTGCTGTCATCTTGCCGCCAAAACCACTGCCGGTTTCAGTAGCGGCAAGCCTGCGCACGTTGTCGATCTTCGCGGGCGCGGTCGCGTTTGCTGTGGTCGTCCACCTGATTGTTTCCAAAAACGAGCCGCCGCTCGAGACGCGTTTCTACACCATTTTCCTTTGCAGCGTCCTCGTGATCGCCCTAATTACCGCACCCGCGCAAATCTTCTGGCCGCGTTTGCGGCGCTGGCGACAAACCTTGCATCCGATCCTTACCGCCACGGCTTTGTTGCTGTGCCTTTGGGAAATTATCACCTCTGGTGTGCGGTTGCTGCCGTTGCCGTATTTTCCCGGTCCGGCCAAAGTCCTGCACAGTCTCATCACGGATCGCATGCTGCTGTTCGACAGCACGTGGCACTCGCTCATTTTGCTCCTTAGCGGGTACGCGCTGGGTGTGATTGCCGGATTAATCACTGGATTATGCATCGGCTGGTCACCCCCGGTCCGCTACTGGGGAATGCCGTTGCTCAAAGTGGTGGGCCCAATCCCGGCCACGGCTTGGATCCCGCTTGCGATGGTGGTATCTCCATCGGCCCTGATCTCGGCCGTCGCACTCATCGCTCTGGCGGTGTGGTTTCCGGTTACGATGTTGACCGCTTCCGGTATTTCCAATACCCGCGCCTCTTACCTCGACGTGGCGCGCACACTCGGCGCCGGACGCGGTTATCTCATTTTTCGTGTCGCCGTGCCCGCGGCGTTACCGAATATTTTCATCGGACTTTTCATGGGACTTGGCGCTTCGTTCCTGACCTTGGTCGTCGCGGAAACGGTCGGCGTCAAATCAGGCCTCGGTTGGTATTTGAGTTGGGCACAAGGCTGGGCCGAGTACGGAAAAGTTTTTGCCACGCTCGTCATTATGGCAGCGTTCTTCTCCACGATCATGACAGCTTTGTTCAAGGTGCGCGACCGCATGCTGGTTTGGCAAAAGGGAGTCATCAAATGGTGATGACGACGGATGCTGAAGGTTCCACACTTCAGCTTCGCGATGTTCGAAAAAGTTTTCCTGATCCCGGCGATCCGATTAATCGGCGGCTGGTTTTACCGGGCATCTCAGTCACCCTTGCCGCCGGCGAGCTCGTGTCGCTCATCGGACCGAGCGGTTGCGGAAAATCGACTCTGTTGCGTCTCATCGCAGGTCTCGATTTTCCCGATTCGGGTGAGTTGCTGGTAGACGGGCAATCAATCCCAGGCCCCAGCGCCGAACGAGG
>DATHGV010000272.1:0-15111 GCA_035490135.1 Candidatus Methylomirabilota bacterium | reverse complement strand
GATACATTTTTCCAAGGGCTCCAGAACAGTTCGTTACCTCCCCGCTCTGCCTTGTAGGCTACGTGCGATGGGACGCACGGTCTGATCGAGTTCCTCCTCTCCAGACAATCATTTTCAGCAGCTTTACAGGTCGCACTAAGGGTTGCCGACAATCTGCCCGTAAGGCTTTTTGCCCCTCTTCTGCCACAGGAGACAAGGTGAACGCCGCTCGGCGCACGGATTAAAACTTACACACCACATGCTATAAAAGACCAATGCGCCGACACGACTACGCACCCCGGCCCGCGCACCTCAAATGGCTCCTCGATTCGGACCCCGCCGTCCGTTGGCAGGTCATGAGGGACCTCGCCGATGAAGCCCCTAGCGCGATTGCAGCCGAGCGGTCGCGCGTCGCCACCGAAGGCTGGGGAGCCCAACTTCTCGCCCGCCAATCTCCTGCCGGCCACTGGGGCGGCGGGCCGAAGTGGGATCTTATTACCCTCTACAGCCTCGTCGCCTTGATTGACCTCGGTCTCGACCCCGCCAGCAAGCAGGCTCGCAAAATGATCGACCGGGTCGACAAGCGGCTCGTGTTTAAGCCGCTCAACAACCGGCCTTACCTTCACGGCGAAACGGAGCCGTGCATCAACGGCAGAATCCTCGGCATCGGTGCGTATTTCAAGGAGCCGAATGACGCGCTGGCCAAGCAACTCCTGGGCGAGCAGCTCGAAGATGGCGGCTGGAATTGCGAAGCATGGCCCTTCTTGTCCTCGAAACGCCCCCCCAGTCTGCGCTCTTCGTTCCATACCACCATCTGCGTGCTCGAAGGACTGCTCGAATACGAGCGGGCAGGGGGCAAATCAGCGGCCGTCACTAAGGCCCGCAAGCGGGGCGAAAACTATCTACTCGAGCGCCGCATGTTCCGCTCGCTTCGAGCAGGCAAAGTCATCGACAAGCGCTGGCTGCGTTTCTCGTTCCCGATGTTTTGGCACTACGACGTCCTGCGCGGACTCGATTATCTGCGAAATGCAGGAATCAAGCCCGACAGCCGCGTCCGTGAAGCCATCAAAATCGTGATGGAGCGCCGCCACCAGAATGGACGCTGGCCGCTCAACCTCCTTCATCCCGAACATATTCCCTTGGAGATGGAGAGCAGTGTCGGCAGTGCAAGCCGCTGGAACACACTGCGCGCGCTCCGAGTCCTGCGTTGGTACAACAACTCGACGCGTTAGTCAGTTGTGACTTGGGCGTACTCGCGCTATGGTCTGTGTCAGAAAGTTGCCGCGAATTTCTCATTCAGAGCGGATGACGAGCTATGCGGAAGTTAAGGTCAGTTGTGGATTGGTACCGAGAACGGATATACCGTCTAAGTGGAATCCCGTCGCGAAAGCTGGCTGGACAAATGGACGGTTTCGCGACTAACGTCCAGGTGCCAGGAAGCCCTCCACCCCGCTGATCTCAATGATGGCAAGTCCGTGATGGCAAGTCCGTTGTGTTGAGGCCAATGGAAGCGTACGATGCGCGGGACAGAGCCCCATCGGAAATTTCGGCACTTGGCGAAACGGACGGGACGTGCGTGGTCCGCCTCATCCGGAAGGAGATCGATGGGTTCACGATCGGAAATTGACCGCCGTACCTTTATGAAGGTCGGCAGCGGAGTGCTGGCAGCGGGCCTCGCGCCCTCGCTTGGGGCTGAAGCTAGCCAGCTGGTGACCTCAGCTAGCTCACTGGTGGCTGAAGCTAGGGCCCTCAGCGAAATGCCGTATGCCGTCAATTGGTATCCCTTCACAGGTCATCCTGACTCGGACACCTGTTGGTCGCTTTCCGTCGGGCCCGACGGCCGAATCTATGCGGCTGCTTGCGCGGAGAGCGTGCCCGGCGGAGTAGTCAAGCCTGTCCGCTACAACGAGCAGCGCGACGACCTCGACTATCTCTTCGACCTCGCCGAAAAGGTGGGCGATCCCGGCGACTCAGGCCGTGCTTCGCAGTGCAAGATTCATTACAGCTTCGCGCCCTCGATGCACGATGGCGTGTTGTACATGGCGACACATCTTTCAGGCCCGCCAATCGATCTGCCCGTTTATTCTCCGTGGCACTCCTGGCACGACAAGAAGCATTGCTTTCGCGGCTCCGCACTGCTGGCTTTCGACACTCGCACCGACCGCGTTCTCTGGTGGGACACGCTCATCCCCAAGGAGGGCTGCCGCTGCCTACTGCACGATGAAGAGCGTGGCTTGCTCTACGCCATGAGTTACCCGCGCGATCATTTCATCATCTATGATCTCCGCACCCGCAAGCGGCGAGACGTTGGCCGCATTAGCTCCATCAATCCTCAGACTCTGTTCCTCGACAAGCGGCATCGGGTCTGGACCAGTAATGATTACGGACGTCTCGTGCGTTACACGCCTGAGACCGACCGCCTGGAAATCTCTCCCCGTCTGCTCGCGCATGACGTGAACTATCAAAGCGGCTGGCACAGTGTGTTCTATGACGTAGCGCCTTCGCCCGACGGCGAATGCGTTTACGCTTCCACCTGGTGTCCGAATCCGCGCCTGATGCGCATCTGGCCGAACGAGGGCGAGTGGCCGCGAGTCGAGGATCTCGGACCGGCCACGCAGCTTCGGGACACCAGTTTCCCAATTGATATGTACCGGGACCACTGCGGCGGGCTGACGTGTGGGGGCGATGCCAAGCTCTACTACGTGGCCTCGCGCTGGCGCGATTCGAAATATAACCCAATGCCCGAATCGCGGAAACAAAATGAGGGCGTGGTCTGGCGCCTTGATCCGCAAACGCTCGAGCGAGAGGAAGTCGCTCGACTCGAGCATCCCACGGGCATGGCGCACTACGTTTCCCGAGGCGCTGTGGATCACAACGGCGACCTCTTCTTCGGCCACGTTGGAAATCACCCCTCCGGCATCTTCAAAGTCTCGATGCCGGCTGACCGGAAACGGAAGAACGCGCACCTTCCTATTCGGATGTGGGGCTAAGGCGACGACCATGCAAACGAAATCCAGATTCGATCCTAATTCGCCGGAGATCAAGGCTTACCTGAATGACCTCGCGCACCAATTTGTCCGCGAGGGCACGATGGTGGCATTTCCCACGTGCCTGCCGGGCATGACTACGCCGATTACCCACGACGAGAGCCGCATCACGGCGCTGGACATCAACGCCGAAGGACATGTCTACGGTGGAACAAGCGGACGCCAGGCGCACCTTTTTGGAGCCGCGTTCCACGGACTCACCGGGATTGTGTTGGATGCCGGGGCGGTCCCCGGTTCGACGAGCACGGAAGCCATTTGTTGCGGGGCGTCCCGCGTGATCGCCTTCGTGAACGGACCGCGGGGCGGCCGCGCCGTGGCCATGCCGCAACTGCGTCTCGCGGAAGACTGGATTCAGGAATGGGGCCTCGACGAACCGGTTCTCAAAGAGCTGGGCGAGTGTGTTCCGGCCGAACCCGTGGTTCACGCAATCTCTGACCCGTCGAGAAAGGCCGTCGTCGGCGTATCCACGCGTCACTTGTTCACCGTGGATGTCGAGTCGGGGCTGATTACCGTTGTGGGAGAGGCGCCAGGTCGCGGCCATCTAGCCATGGACGGTGCCGGAGTGTTCGGACTGGATGAGGGCAATCGATTGTGGCGTTTCGATATTGCTTCTGGCCAGATTCGGCGTGCCGCCATCCATCTTCCGGACGGTGAGTGGACCGGCGCGCTTCGGTGGGCTCGCGATCGCCAGAGTGGCCTGCTGTTCACTGCGGACGCGACCGGGCGGCTGTTCTCTTTCGACGAGAACAAAGGCTTCCGTGCGCTTGGAAGAGCGCATCTCGCGCCGGTCGGACCCATGGCGGTGGTGCCTGACGGCAGGCTCTTCGGCTTCTGCGGGGAGGAGATGGCGAACCTGTTCTGCTGCGACCTGGTCTCAGGCAGTGTCACCAATCTCGGGGTCGCCGCTTCCATTCTTGAGCAGCGTCGCTATGGCTACCAGTTCGGCGACGCCGTCACGGGCCCCGATGGTGAAATCGTGTTCGGCGAGGACGATAACGGGGGGCATCTGTGGCTCTACTTTCCGAAAATCAAGGGTGTCAGCGGCACACCTTTGACACCATAGGGAACACGAGGGGTTATACCTCAAGGGCAGATTTGTTTGCCGCGATGGGACGGCTACATCGAAGAAGAGCTAATCAAGAATTTGACCGAAAACGTAGATTCCAATTTCACCTGGAAGGACAGAGAATGTGGCGAAATGGTTGTGAGTACTCGCAGTCGTTAGAGTTCGGTTCGTACGTGGACAGTTCGGTACCGGACATCGCGTGAAGTAGAACGCCGTGCACAAGATGGTTAGGTTGGCAACTGCCCAGCGCCTTTCCAACCCTCCGGTAAGCCTAATTGGTGCGGCTCGTCCGGCCAAGCACGAATTACAGCGAGGGCAGCGTGTGTCACATTCATCACCCGCTTACGACTACCTTTCGAAGTCGATGGTGATTTGCGTCTCTACTTCAACCGCCATCCCGTTTTCTATCCGAGGCTGATAACGCCATTTTTTAACCGCTTCCAATACCGAGCCACTTAACAGCGACGGAGGACGAGGACCAACTAAGCGTATATTTCGCAGCGTACCGTCTTTACTAATCAACGCTTTCAGTGTGACCCGGCCTTGAACACTTTTCTGCCACGCTACAGCTGGATACGCCGGTAAAATTATCTGTTCCGGAAGGTTCGCCGCAGCATGGAGCGATACGTGTCCCACCTGCGTACCGACTTGCTGCTGCGTCTGCAACCCGGTCGACTGAGCCTCGGGAACTTGATTTGTCTCCCCGGCAACAGAAGGCGCTTTCACAGCGGTGTTCACCTGCGCCAAACCTTTCCGCTGCTTTTGTGCGTCGAATCTCACACGCGGCCTGCGTACGCTGGGGCCATCCGGTCGCATTTCGTCGTTTTCCAGCTTTCCTTTTTCCTGACGCAACTGCCGGTCGGCCCCCTTCGAATCAACATGGTGCGCGACGGCGCCTGTCTGAGAGCCATTCGCCGAGCTGAACACACGGGTAATCATTTCGCGGATATCTGACACTGATGCAATTTTGTCAAAAATCGGCGAAGTGTAGACCCATCTTGCGACCGCCAGCAACACGATCAACCAAAAGATGGCCACCGACGCCAAAATCCATCGGCGCAGCACACCGCGATCGACGGCCACATCCTCTGTCCATCGTTCAAGTAACGGCGCGCGGACCTGCCGAGACTCCGAACGAGCAAACGAAGTTCGCAAGGTCTGTGCCAGGTTGTCGTCTTGCTCTGACGCAGCAGTAAGACTCACGGGAAATTTAGGTGCCTGCATTGCCTGTTCAATTGGCGTTGGCGCTTTTTTCTCGGTTCGGAGCCCAGGGCTGGAAGCCGCAAAGAGAGCCGTGTTCGGTTCTTTCGCATCCTTTTCATTCGACGTCGTTTTTGTAACCCCGATGGTGCCCAAAGCTGAGGGCTCCGCTATTTTTTCTAGTTGTCGTTCGCCGTACTGGACGGACGAGCCGCTCTTCGCGCAGTCCTGAATCGGCACATTCGGCTCCAAATCCACAGGAACTGAGCTTTTAGCGAGCGACTTCTTCTGAAACAGCCGATCGCTCGGGAGTGTCCCAACCGATGCTCTTCTGGTCGCCTCGGCCAGCAGCGTCTCCTGTGCTTGTGTCACCGGCTCTTTTCTCTCGCGCCGCAGGGTAGGGTTGGGAATGTCAGCCTGCCCCCCTTGCGCTTCTGTGAAGGGTGCTTCTAAGGTCTTAATCTTTACTTGCGCTGCGTCGTTCGCCCCGGCCGAAACCAGGGCGTCTTGCGACTCCGCAGTGTCCGACTTCTTCGCCAACGATTCCTTCATTTCCCGCAACAGCTCAGCGTCGTGATCCAAGGTAACCGCAGGACTTCTCGGCGCCTCAAGCGTCTGGGTCTCCGCTGCATTTGTCAGCGGCTCTTGGCTCGCAGTTTGCAAGCCGACGCTCGGGTTCGCGTTGCGAACTGCCTCCGTTTTGCTGTCCTGACGGTCTACTTGTTTCGTAGTCCCGGTCACTTCGATGGAACGCAATTCTGTCGGCTGGGCTGCGGTTTCCAGCTCTTCATGGTTTAGCGCAATTGCACGGCTACCCTCAGCCTCGGGCGCTTCCGTATCCCGAACATTTGTCCCTGGGTCGTTTCTCTCAGTCTGTAGGTTCTGCTTTAATTCCGTTGCAACCGGTGTGTTTGCCAGCCATTTCTTAATTTGTAGGCGGGAAGATTCCGTCAGATCCATGAATTTAAGGCCGACCCTACCCTCGGACTCTTTTGTCCATGTGACCTGACCCTTCGTCTGAAAGTGCTCGTCGCTTCCCGACAGATTTAAGTCCAGAAGCACATCATCGCTTACTGGCGGACCTACTAGGTTCAGCGCCATTCCCCCTTCACTCACGTCAGTCAGAACTCCCCCACTGGTGGAACTATTCAGCGCCACGTAAAGGTGCGGCGTAATGAGCTGGCGGGTATGGCGGCGTCGATCTTGAAGCACAGGTGTCACTCTAGGGATAAATCGGTCGGATTTAAGTGTTAGCCTAACTCTTTTTTCCTTCCAGCACATAATAATTTGTATGGCCGCACCAGATGCAGCCGCGACCGAGTCGCTCGCAGCAGCTGATCGCTATATAGCGGCGGAGGAGGAGGGAAATGTAGGCCGAGAAGAGTTGGATAAGTGTCGAAAAATTTTTCTGGCGAAGCGTCCGCAGTGGACACCGTGCCCGGATATCCAACCTGGCCGCTGGAAGCGAATAGGCCATCACCGACCCAATTACAGGCCAGGGCTGCTTCGACGATTCGAACGGCGAAATTGGCGATATCTGCGCTTGGAAAACCAAACTTGGCAAGTTCACTCTGCAATTGGAATGGTCTAGTAAAGCCAATCAGTGTTTATAAGAAAGATATCTCTCGCGGTCAAACAGCCAACTGCAACAGCTCTGCAAATGCTGGGACGGATGCGCATCGTCACCGTCCGAAGCACCTGCGCGCTAGTATCACGCACGAACCCAGTTGCTTGATTTTCAGGCTATAGGCTACATAATGTCTCCTAAAGCTAGGTCTCCATTATGGTTTGTCCACAGTGCAGCTATACAAATGCCGACGATTCCGTCGCGTGTGTAAAGTGTGCCACGCCGCTTCCCGCAAGTGACCACACCCTCGCTACCGGCGGACAAGGTTGGTCGATCCCTGTAGAAGAAGGCATCGTTGCCGTTGGAGCGCCCAAACCGTTGGGGGTCGGAACGGTGCTGGGCGAACGTTATGAAGTTGTAAAACTGCTCGGACAGGGGGGCATGGGCGCGGTTTATCGCGCCTACGACCGTGAACTCGAGCGCGAAGTCGCACTCAAAGTCATTCGCAGCGACATGGCCGCGAATCCCGAGATTTTGAAACGCTTCAAGCAGGAATTAATCCTGGCGCGGCAAATCACCCACAAAAATGTCATTCGCATCTTCGATTTGGGGCAGTCCGACGGAATCAAGTTCATCACCATGGAATACATCGAGGGTGAGGACTTGCAAAGCGTGCTGAAGCGCAAGAAAAAACTGGAGCACGCCGAAGCCGCGGTGATCATGGCGCAAATGTGCCGGGCTCTGGCAGCGGCCCACGCTGAAGGGGTGATTCACCGCGATTTGAAACCGCAAAATATCATGCTGGACAAAACCGGGCGCGTTTACGTGATGGATTTCGGGATCGCGCGGTCCATGGTGGCCCGAGGCATGACGCAAACCGGAGCGTTGATTGGGACCCCGGACTACATGTCGCCGGAGCAAGCCAAGGGTCAAACCTTGGATGCGCGCTCCGATCTTTTTACCGCCGGGATTATTTTTTACGAAATGCTAAGTGGCCAGGCACCCTTCGAGGCCGAGACCACCATGGCGAAGTTGTGGAAGCGGACCACCGAGCCCGCTCGCCCCATCGGTGAACTGGACAATACCATTCCGCCGCCGCTGGCCCAGATCGTAGACACCTGCCTGCAAATCGACCCCAACAAACGTTTCGCCAGCGCCGACGAAATTGTTCAACGCATCGAGACATGGCAAGGCCCCGGTGCCGAGACGCATGTAGTCCCGGGTAAGCACAAGCTTCCCACTTATGCAAAATGGGCCGCGTTGGGAATTTGTATCGTAGCTGTAGCGGCGGGATTTTTGCTGCATTCGAAATTTGCGTCCCAACCGGTGGCCACACAGCACCCGCCGGTAACCTTACTGATCGCTGATTTCGACAACAAGACCGGCGACCCTGTTTTTGACAGCACTCTTGAGCCTATGCTGGGCATTGCCCTGGAAGGCGCGCCATTTATTTCGTCGTTTAATCGTGGGCAAGCGAAAAAAATCGCTGCGCGCTTGCAACCGGGATTGACGCAAATGGACGCCAAGACCGCGCAACTGGTGGCGGTCCGTGAAGGCGTCCACGTAGTTGTGGCCGGATCCATTGAGCAGGATGGCGGTCATTACAAAGTTTCCGTTGCGGCCATCGATCCCGCCACAGGTAAAACCATCAAGCAAGAAGAGCGAGTAGCCGCGAACAAACAAGACGTATTGGCCGCCGCTGGCAAACTGGCCGAGAGTATTCGAAAAGAACTGGGCGATACCACGCCAGAATCCATGCAACAAGCCGCGGCGGAAACCTACAGCGCTGGTTCGCTGGAGGCCGCGCATGATTATGCGGTGGCCCAGGAGCTACAACAAGCCGGGAAATGGGATGCCGCGCTGAAGTCTTACTCCAAGGCAGTGGAATTGGACCCTGACCTCGGGCGGGCCTACGCGGGAATGGCGGTGATGTATTCGAACCTCGGAAAAACGGAGGAAGCCGCCAAATATTACCGCCTGGCATTGGCACGTATTGATCGCATGACCGATCGCGAAAAATATCGCACCCGCAGCGGATATTATTTGGTGACGCGCAATCAGGCCAAGGCCATTGAGGAGTTATCTGCGTTGGTTACTCAATATCCCGCCGACACCGCCGGACACGCCAATCTGGCGCTGGCTTATTTCTACAGCAGGGATATGAACAAAGCTCTTGAAGAGCAGAAGCGCGCGCTAGTCATCGCCCCGCACAGCATTCTTCAACGCAGCAATTTTTCGATGTACGCGTTATATGCCGGTGATTTCGACACTGCCGCGAAGGAAGCCAAGGCCATTCTGGAAGAAAATCCAAACTTTGAAGAAGCTTTGCGTACCTCGGCTATCGCCGCACTCGCGCAAGGACACAATGATCAGGCAAGAGCAAATTATTTGAAACTACAAGCGGTAGATGCTCGCGGAGCGTCCATCGCCAGCGCGGGGCTTGCGGACCTGAATCTCTACGAAGGCCGGATTGCGGAAGCCGCCGCAATCCTTGAAAAATCGATCCCCACGGATATCGCAGCGAAAGATGCGGACTCCGCGGCGAACAAGAGGGTCACACTGGGGCTGGCCGACGCTATCATCGGGAAAACACAAGACGCGCTGACTCAGGCGTCCGGGGCCGTTTCCAGCAGCAAGGATTCCGGCGTCCTTTACAGCGCGGCGCAAATTTATATCGCGACTGGACAAGAAGCGAAGGCCTTGCAAGCGATCGCCCCTTTATCGCAACGCCTGGAAAATGAGCCGCAGATTTACGCCAAACTGATAGCCGGAGAAGCACAACTCAAGCGCGGCAACGCTCGCGACGCGTTGAACTCTTTCCAGCAAGCTCAGAAACTAGCAGACACCTGGTTGGGCCATTTCGACATGGGGCTGGCCTACCTGGCGGCGTCAGCGTTCCCGGAAGCCTCCTCGGAATTCGATGTGTGCTTGAAGCGTCGCGGAGAAGCTACTTCCGTTTTTCTTGACGACGTGCCGAGTTATCATTTGGTGCCGCCGGTTTATTACTATCAGGGGCGCGCCCGCGAGGGACTGAACAGTCCGGGCGCGGCGGAGTCCTACAAGACTTTTCTTGCGCTCAAAGAAAAAGGCGCCGGTGACCCGCTCGTCGCGGACGCCCAGCGCCGTGTTGCTGCTCATTAAGCTTAGGGCGACGGTACTTGCAACGTCACAGTCCCGCTGGTAACACTTTTCTGAGGATTGCTGCCATCCGTCACGGTAGCAGTGAAGGTGTAGATACCGGACGCTGTCGGAGTACCGGAGATAATTCCACTTGAACTGAGGGTTATTCCCGGCGGAAGTCCTCCACTGGCCAAAGTCCAGTTCAACCGACCGACGCCGCCCTGCTCCTGCAGGATATATGCATAAGGAACATTGAGGGCCGCGTTCGGCAAAGTGACATTGGCCTTGGCGAGCAGCAGATCCGTCACCACCCAACTGTCATTGTTGACCGTGTAGGTAAGCGAAGTAAACGGTGTCGAAGAAACGAATCCGCTGAATTGCGTGGACCCGACGGTCGGCAAAGTACTCAACGGCAAGACAAACCCGTTTGACAGACTGATGATTCCGGTAAACGGCCCCGCCCCAAACCCAAGTCCACCGTAATCTATGCCCAACGCGGTGGTTGCTTGCGGAAGAATTATGGTTACCGCATTGCTCGAGTTCGAATTGGAAGAATCTACAATGAAATCGCTTGGGTAAGTATTGGGTGCCGGCCCGTAGAAGTCACTTCTGGTCACGTTTACATTGGCCCCGGACGTTGAGAAGCTAACTCCGGAAACGACCAGCGGGTTAAAAGCTGCAAAGTCCTGCCCCGCTGGCCGGATCCCATTGAACCCAAGCGGAGTGATGCCGTTAGCGCTACCGTTGAAAGCCGTCGAATTAGTGGACACCGACGTACCTGGAGTGATGCCTTGATACGTGGTGAATGCTATCGGGCTGAGCGGTGCGGTACTGAAGTAGCGTTCGGCGCTGGCCAAGAAACTATTAAAGTTGCCGTTAAAACCGAATCCTCCAGCGATCAGTACGCTGCCATCGTTTAACAGGGTCGCAGTGTGCTGCCAGCGGTTGGCGATCAGGCTGCCTGTAGTTGTGAATGTGGAACTAGACGGGTTGTAAATTTCCGCACTGGCCAAAACATCATTCGGGGTAACGTCTGTGTTCAAACCGCCTGCAATCAAGACGGTTCCGTCCGTCAGGAGCGTGGCCGTATGACCGCCGCGCGCGGTATTCAAGCTGCCCGTGGAGGAGAACGTTGCCGCAGTGGGATCGTACAATTCTGCTGCGCCGATGCCGCTGGTGCCGTTAACTAATCCTCCAGCGATCAGGACCGTGCCATTCGGCAATAGTGTCGCGCTCGGGTACTGGCGCGAAGTAAGCAGACTCCCAGTGCTCGAAAACGTCTTCGCGACTGGATCGTAGAGCTCGGCGCTATTATCCAGCCCTGTGGCAAGGAGGACCTTTCCATTAGGCAGCAGCGTCGCGGTGTGGAACTCCCTTCCAGAATTCATCGGTCCTACAGCGGAGAACGTCTTAGCGACAGGGTCGTATAGCTCTGCGCTGGCCAAAACGGTGTTTCCAGTGGAACCACCGCCGGCGATCAAAACATTTCCGTCGGCCAGCAGGGTAGCGGTGTGGCCAGCCCTCGCTGTAGTGAGACCTCCAGTGGTGCTTGCAAACGTCCCGTGGACTGGATCATAGATTTCGGCTGTGGCCAAGAATGTGGTGAAGCTTTGGCCTCCCACGATAAGCACGGTGCCATCATTGAGTAATGTGGCGGTGTGGTTGGTTCGGGGGTCAATCAGGTGGTTCGCGGCTGTAGTAAATGTGCCGTTGCCCGGAGCGTAGATTTCGGCCTGCGCTGTGGCTGCGGGACCTTGGTCAGTCGCTCCGCCGGCCACCAGAACCGTGCCGTCTGGCAACAAGGTTGCCGTCGGATAGGAACGAGCCACACCCGAGTTACCGGTAGCGCAGAAGCCGTTCACGGTAAACGGATTCGAATTTGCGCTAACGGGCGTCCCCACTACCGTAGCCTTCAGGCTGTAACCGATCTGCCCGCGGTCCACGCTCAGATCGCCGAAGAACGCATCCCCGAGATTGCTCGTCTGCCGGGTCAAGGTGCCACCCAAAACTGCCGCGGCGCATGACGGTGTGCCGTTGAAGGACATAAGCACATTGGCTCCCGATATGACCGCGCCTTGATTGTCTGTGACGTGCACCTGGACTGGGCTGTTGGGGTTCGTTTGACCGCCTACGTAGTTGGGCGGTTGCCGAACAAATGTAATATTTCCATTGCCTGCGTTCACGGAGGCGATTGTGACGCTGTAATTTTGTGTGGCCATCAGCTGAGGATGGCCGCTGTCGGCGACAGACTCGGAGAAAGTATATGTTCCTGCAGTAGTCGGCGTGCCTGCCAATCCGCCGGAGTTCGAACCGGGCCCGGGCTGGGTAATAAGCAGTCCCGGCGGAAAGCTCGCGGTGGTGAGCGAGAAAAAGAGGGGGAGGGTCCCGCCGCTGGTATTGATGGCCGCACTGTAAGGCACGCCGACGGTACCGTTAGGCAGTGTCGTTGTAGTGATCGTCAGCGGCGCAACGACATGCAGTGTAAACACCTGTGTCGTGGTGTGCTGCGGGAATTGTGTCCCATTCGCAGTGTCCCGGACCTGGATCGTGAACGTGGAGTTTCCCGCGACGGTGGGCGTACCGCTGATCACGCCAGTTGCGGGGTTCAAGGTCAATCCCGTGGGCAATGTTCCAGAGGAAACACTAAATGTGAAGGTGCTTCCGGGGTTTCCGCCCTGCGCCGCGACGGTGGTTGTGTAAATTTGCCCCGGAGCGATGACGGCATCGGGCAATGCTGCCGTCGTTATCACGAGGGGGGGCACCGTAGCTGGAGGAACAAATCCGCCAGGATTCGCCAAGGCGATCTGGGTATTAACGGCCTGTGGTGTCGTGACCGGAGTGAAAAAGTTGAGGGGGTTAATCGTGATCGGAGACCCGGTGGTGCTGATCACGCGAAAATCGATATAAGCCGTTTCCCCCGGCGCAAGCGTAATACTTCCCTCGTTAGGGGTGGAGTTGGTGATATTAGGATTTCCGAGCTTTGGATCCGACGGCGCGTATAGCTTGGGGTTGGTAATGTTCGCGACCGTCACCCAATGGGTCTCGACACCCAACTTGCAATTGTCCCCTACCGGCGTCTGGTACAGCTTGTCCAGAATCAACTGCAGCAGGATGCCCGCTGGGACGTTTGGCGACGCCGCAACCTGCACCGTATAGGTTGCGGTAGTGTTGCCGTTGTTCGTAATCGGATAGATAACATCTTCAATCGACCCGTTCGTGACGTTGGGGTTAGTAATGTTGGGATTGGTGATGTTCGGGTTGGTGATATCAGGATTGGTGATATTCGGATTCGTAATATTCGGATTCGTGGCGCTTACGTTGGTGACATTCGGATTCGTGACATTCGGATTCGTGACGTTGGGGTTAGTAATGTTGGGGTTGGTGATATTCGGATTGGTGATATTCGGATTGGTAATATTCGGATTCGTGGCGCTTACGTTGGTGACGTTCGGATTCGTGACATTCGGATTGGTGACGTTGGGGTTAGTAATGTTGGGGTTGGTGATGTTCGGATTGGTGATATTCGGATTCGTAATATTGGGGTTGGTGATGTTCGGATTGGTGACTTCGTAATTCGTGACATTGGGGTTGGTGATGTTTGGATTCGTGACGTTGGGGTTGGTGATATTCGGATTGGTAATGTCCGGATTCAGCACCGCCGACTGGCTGAGTCCATTGGTTGTGGGCGAGCCGCCAATGGAACCGATTTGCACCACGTTTACAGTGACGCTCGCAGCGGCGTTGGTGGAGGTGACGAAAACGCTGCGCGAAACCGACGAAAACGCCGGTATGGAGATATCCAGTGTGGTGAGCTGAGAAAACTGTAGAAACGAAGCTTTGCCCCCGGTGGGCTGGTTGGCAATTGAAAATCGCACGTTGATCAGCGCGCTGGTAACGTTCTGGGCTTCTACCGCGAACGCGCGTTGAAGGGGAACGCTGGTATTGCTGTTCAGCGGGAAAATCGTCGTTCCCAAAGGCTTGGAATTGCCCGGAGCTCCGACAATGAGGCCGCCAGTGATTTGCGCCGTGTATATATTCTGATTGCGCATGCCCTCTTGACCGGGAACGCATACAACCGGTTGCCCAGGCTCAAATACGCTCGTCGTTCCTGAAGGAACCGGCGGAGTGTAGTGCGTCCAGTCGCCATGCAATGGTGGAACAACATCCCGGTTGTCCGTCCATGTGGCGTGGAACAGAGGATTCACGCTGGGCTTGAAGTTGTATGCCCAGGAATTGCCGCTCGGAACAAACGCCGGGGTGGGAACCACGTCGATGTAGTCACCGAGGAAGGGCACTTCTCCCTGCGAGAAAATCGGCAGGTTGGGGACGTTGAACTTAAATTGCTCGATGTCTGGCAGATTCGGATTTGTGCAGCAACCGTAAGCATATTGAGAAACAAGAACGGAAGGCCCAAGCGTAACGGTGGGGAAAATACCCAGCTCCAGCGTACGCAGATCCAGGGTGTGGCGCCGCAGAGTAAGGCCGGCGTCATCGATAAACGGCGTGAAAACTGAAGCGGGTTTTGAAGGAAGTTCTCCCTCCGGAGTCAGCGTCGCAGAATAACCCGTGGGACTGTTCGGATTCTGGGTGTAGACATTTTCGTAGTGATCCAAACGAAGATCGTAGTAAAGCAGCGTTAGGCGGCCATTCGCAAAGGTAATAGCCGGCATGATCTGATGCCCACGACCGGAAGGATTGGTTTGCGCATTGGTTCCCGGATTGTCCACCATGATTGCCGGCGTCCAATGAATTCCATCAGTCGATCCGGCGACGACCACCCGCGCATCTCCGCTGGGTACCAGACCCTTCGCTGAAAAAGCCACATACACAAATCCGAACATGTCGGTGGTAATCGATGGATACGCATTCGTGCGGATCGATGTGCCGGTGGTGCCCTGATCAAATGGCGTGAACGTCGAAATGCTAACCGGGGCGTTAAAAGTGCGGCCCGCATTGGTGGATTCGGCCACCATGATGGCGTTGGGAATTCCTGCGGAGCTGAATTGTCTCCAGCTTACGTACACGTTGCCGTTCAAGGCGTTAACCGCGATGGCGCTGCCCTGGCTCGTAGTTGTGCCGCGGTTAAGTTGCACCGGCGTACTCCAGGTCACCCCGCAGTCCGTCGAGCGCGT
>DATHGV010000271.1:0-10648 GCA_035490135.1 Candidatus Methylomirabilota bacterium | reverse complement strand
GTTCGATTTTATTCTGGCTGAATTCGAAATTGTCTGTGAGTCGCGGACCAAAAGCCAACAACTGATGAAGCTGAACCAATGGCTGCTGGAGCGCTACCGTGCCGGCGAGACGGCGGTCCTTATAATCGACGAGGCCCAGAACCTGAGCTACCCAGTGCTGGAAGAGATCCGGATGCTTACGAACTTGGAGACATCCACGGAAAAACTTTTGCAAATCGTGCTTTCCGGGCAGCCGGAACTCGAAGAAAAATTGAAGCTGCCGCAATTGCGCCAGCTGAAACAACGCATCACGTTACGTTGCAAGACGGCGCCGCTTACCAAGGAACAGACCCACGCTTATATCGCCGAACGGTTGCGAATCGCAGGTACCACCGGGGAGCAGATTTTCAGTCCGGAAGCGATGGATACCGTGCACATGTATTCATTGGGAATTCCACGCGTCGTCAATCTTCTTTGCGAACATGCGTTAATTAACACCTACGTGGAACAGGAACGGGTGGTCACTCCCAAAATTGTGGAGGACATCGCACGGGAATTCCAATTGGACGAGATCGAGCCCATCCCGCCTCCGGGATCTTCGCGCATCGACAACGACGTCTACAATTCAGAGACCTTCGTACAAAACCTGGGCGAGGCGCTCTCGCGTTTCCGCGTCAGTTCTCCGGCAGTATCCTCGGCACGCGAGAAAAAATGAACTTGCCGCGATCTGCCTGGTTGGATTGCCTGGCATAGTTTAGGACGGATGTTGGTGTTTGGTGTCCGAGTTGTCATGTATCGAAACGCGCACGGAGATCACCCCCGAATTCCATCTCATAGAAAACATGTGACAATATTTTGGATCGCATGATCCGCCATGTTGAATGAAATTTATTACTTTTTGAAACCATTCCTACCCTGGTCGGTTCGGTTGGCTCTCCGCCGACAGCGGGCTAAATCTCGACTAGAGACGTACGCGGGCACCTGGCCGATCGATTCGAAAGCTGGGGTCCACCCTCCGGGTTGGCCCGGATGGCCCGGCGGCAAACAGTTCGCCTTTGTTCTGACCCACGACGTCGAGGGCGCCAAGGGGCTATCTCGCGTCGCACAATTAGCGGCGCTGGAAGCGCGCAACGGGTTTCGGTCCTCATTTAATTTCGTTCCGGATGGCGAATACATTTTAGACGCGGATTTACGGGAGAATATAGTCCGCCAAGGATTTGAAGTCGGCGTTCATGGCTTGCAGCATGACGGGAAGCTTTACGCTTCCAAAGAAGAGTTTGCGGGCAAGGCGGCGCGGATCAGGAGTTTTTTGCGAGAGTGGAAGGCCTGCGGATTCCGGTCGCCTTTGATGCAGCATAAATTGGCGTGGCTACATCAGTTGGGCGTGGAATACGATGCGTCGACATTCGACACCGATCCATTCGAGCCCGAGCCTGACGCCGTTGGCACGGTTTTTCCGTTTTGGGTACCGGGCCCAAACAATAACGGGTTTGTAGAACTTCCTTATACGTTACCTCAAGACTTCACGCTTTTCGTGGTGCTGTGCGAACCCAATATCGAGATCTGGAAGAAGAAACTGGATTGGGTTGCGGCGTGTGGGGGCATGGCATTGCTCAACACGCACCCGGATTACATGTGTTTTGAGGGAACAGCGAAAAAAGATGAATTCCCCGCGGCGTTTTACGAAGAGTTTCTAATTTACGCGAAGGAGAAATACGCGGACGCATACTGGAGTACCACACCCTGCGAAGTGGCGAGGTTCTATTGTTCCTCGATGCCATTAACAGAACGGAATTCGCGCAAGAAAGTTTGCATGCTGGTGCACAACACTTATGAAACGGACAACCGGGTGCGGCGTTACGCCGAGGCGCTTGCCAAGCGTGGAGACCAGGTAGAAGTGATTGCCTTGACCGGGGGCAACGTGCCGCTGGTTAGCGAAGAAATCAACGGGGTCACGGTGTTTCGAGTACAAAACCGCGTGCGCAACGAACGCGGGAAGTGGACCTATGCGTGGCGACTGCTCCGCTTTCTGGTGGTGTCGTCCATTTTCATGACCAAACGCCACCATCGCATCAAGTACGACGTTGTGCACGTACACAACCTTCCCGATTTTCTGGTTTTCGCTGCGTGGTATCCCAAGATGACTGGAGCGCGGATAATTCTGGACATCCATGACATCGTGCCGGAATTGTTTGCCAACAAATTCGACGCCAAGCCCGGCAATCTATATATCGCGTTATTGAAATTTATTGAAAAAGCCTCGGCAGCGTTTGTGGACTACGTAATCGTCTCGAATCACTTGTGGTATGAGAAGTTACTCTCGCGTTCGGTCCCTAAAGAAAAGTGTTCGGTGTTTTTGAATCACGTCGACCCGGGTCTTTTTTATCGCCGTGAGCGTACCCGGACGGACGACAAGATCATCGTTATTTTTCCTGGCAGTTTTCAATGGCATCAAGGATTGGACATCGCCATCGAAGCTTTTGCGCTGGTGCAAAAACGGGTGGCCAACTGCGAGTTTCATATTTACGGCGGCGGAGACGAAAAAACCGAATTGATCGAGTTGACGGAAAAGCTGGGCTTGAATGGCAAGGTGAAGATTTTCAACAGCGCTCCGCTGGAGACAATCGCCGACCTGATATCGAATGCGGACCTGGGGGTAGTTCCCAAGCGGGCGGACTCCTTTGGCAACGAAGCCTACAGCACAAAAATTATGGAATTCATGTCCCAAGGGGTCCCGGTGGTGGTGTCACGGACGAAGATAGATAATTTTTATTTTGATAATTCGGTGGTTCGGTTTTTTACATCAGGGGATGTGAAAGCCCTGGCGGAAGCAATGTGCGACGTTATCCACAATCCCGCACTTCGCGAAAAGTTGATCGCCGGCGGATACCGCTATGTGGATCTTCATAGCTGGGACCGCAGAAAGCATGAGTATCTGAATCTGGTGGACACCCTCTCGACCCAAATCTTTTCGACGACCGGTTCGCGGGCGATCGAGCCCGCGCATGCAGATCGATGAGATATCGCGCAGGAGCCACAGCGCCACGCGGGTCCGTCGAGCTTAAACAAGGTTTGTATTAATGGAAGCGAGAAAGCGATGACAAATTCTATCGACCGCCGCGAAAAATTGAGCTATGAGCAATTTGCTAAGGAATATCTCTATGCAAATAAGCCGGTGATCATTACGGACGCCCTTCGCGAATGGAAAGCGCGGCGTCGTTGGACCCCGGAATTTTTCAAGAAAGAATTTGGGAGTATGAAGTTCACCCTGGACGACAATTCCAAGGGCAAAACCGGTTACAAGAGCCAGGGAAATGGAGCGGTCGAATACACCATGGATCGCTTCATTGATCGCGTTCTTTCTTCGACGGAAGCGGATCCAGCGCCATATTTTCGGAACCAGGTGCTGTACGAATTATTCCCATCGCTGAAAGAGGACATCCAGCCGCTTCCTGAATATTTTCAACCAAATTGGCTGCCCGATCATTACATGGTCAAGTATGTTAGCGAGGTATTGAACCGCGGGGCGGCTTTGGAGCTGTACATCGGCGGAAAAGGCGGAGCTTTTCCGGTGCTGCATTATGATGGAGCCGGAACTCATGCGTTTCTGATGCAGGTCTACGGGCAAAAACAATTCATCATTTACCCGCCGAGCCAGGAACAATTTCTGTATCCTTCGCCCGAAAAACAGAACAATTCGCTGATAAACAGTATCGACAATCCAGATTTAAAGAAATTCCCACTCTTCGCGAAAGCGCAGCCTACGATTTTCATCCTAGAGCCAGGAGAATTGTTGTTCATACCGAGCCACTGGTGGCACACCACGAAAATGTTGACTGCCTGCATTTCGGTTTCTGCCAATGTGGTGAACCAATCGAACTGGCATGAGCTCGTGAACTTTGTGTCTATGCGCAGGCGCAATCCGCTGGTGTCTTTTGCGAGTCGCATGTATCTCACCGGGGCGGGTGCGAAGAGGTCCTGGCGGGACCGAGAGTGGCGAAAACGAGCTCAGAAATCGGCCTGATAGCCGCGCCTCGTGGCATGGCACTATCAAATACTTTCGGCCGGACGCGATTCCGTAAATCCGGCTCAGCAGCCCTAACAGCGCTGACGTGCAAATAGTTTTAGGTGATTCAGAAGCAGCAACGAATCCATGGATCGGACTTTCCTCTCCGGCGCTTATGCTCTATCTCCCATGCAACAGGGAATGTTGTTCCATTATTTGAAGGAACCACATTCGGGCGTGGATATTGAGCAGATCGCCGTTCATCTCCCGGAAAAAATTGACGGCCGGCGCTTAGAAATGGCGTGGCAGTGGTTGGTAAGACGGCACGATATTTTGCGCACAAAGTTTTTCTGGGAGGGTAACGAGACACAGCAGGAAATATTGCCAGAAGTAACGGTGCCTTTTGTAAGTCACGAGGAGCGCGGGCTCTCCGACCAGGGTAAAGACGAACGGCTTAAGGAATTTCTGCAAGCCGATCGGGTGCGCGGCTTTGATCTCAGCGAAGCTCCCATGCTTCGACTCACACTGTTTCAATGGGGCGAAGAATCTTTTTCACTGGTATGGACTTTTCATCATGCCTTACTGGATGGACGGTCTTACCCGGTTCTCCTGCGAGAGGTATTTGACGCGTATGCGGAATTAAAAACGGGTGTAATTTCCCAACGCCCCGAGCCATTCTCTTACCGGCGATATATCGAGTGGCTGCAGGAAGAGAATTTTGACGCGGCAGAACAGTTCTGGAAAAAACAGCTGGCCGGTTTTACGGCTGCAACGCCTTTGGTGGTGGACCGTCAATCACCGCCCGACAGCGAGCTATATCAACAGGGCGAGGCGTGGGAACAGATAGATGCGAGCGTCACCGCCGCGTTGCGAAAATTAGCGAAGACTCATGACCTGACGCTCAACTCTGTGGTAATGGGCGCGTGGTCGATTCTGCTCCACAAATATTCGCGAGAAGAAGACATCGTATTTGCGGCTACGCGGGCCGCGCGTAAATCGTCGGTGCCGAACGCCGATGAGACCATAGGGTTATTCATAAATACCGTCCCGGTGCGGGTGCAGATTAAAGATGATGACGCGGTAATGTCGGTTTTCAAAAATGTTCGCAAGTTGTGGTTCGAAATGCGCCCATACGAACATACTCCGCTGGCGCGGGTGAAAGCCGCCAGTCAAGTTGCGCCATCGCAGCCGTTATTCGAGACGCTTTTTGTATTTGAAAATTACCGGCTGGACACGGTGATGCGCGCGTTGGGCGGCGAGTGGGCAAAGCGAAACGTTGAGTTACACGAGCTTACTAATTTTCCGATCACGTTGGCGGCTTACGACGGTGAAGAGTTGGCGTTCAAGATTGAGTTTGACCGCTGCCGGCTCGAGGAAGCGACCGTGCGGCGAATGCTCGGGCATTTGCGGCAATTACTGGAAGGCATCGCGCAGAATCCCAACGTGTCCGTTGGCTCAGTTCGTTTACTAACTGAAGCGGAACGCAAAGAGCTTGTAGAGGAATACAACCCGGTTGCGCAGGCCCCCGCCAGGAGCGGTTTGCCTTTGGATGGCGGAGCGACGCTGCATGAATTGTTCGAACGGCAAGTTGCGCAGCGCCCTGATGCGGTGGCACTAACCTGCGAAGGAGTGTCGCTTACGTACGCGCGGGTAAATGCGCGAGCGAACCGCATAGCGCGCCGGTTGCTCGAATATGGAGTGAAGCCAGAGACATTGGTTGGATTGTGTCTGGATCGCACCAATGAAATCGTCATCGCGATACTGGCGATTCTAAAATCAGGCGGTGCCTACTTACCGATTGACCTAGCGTATCCGCCCGACCGGCTGGCATTCATGTTGGAAGATGCGCAGGCTCCGGTGCTGCTGACGCAGCGGGAACTAACTTCGAAATTGCCTTCGACAAAAGCAAGAGTGCTTTGCATTGAGGACGTCTTGGAGGCTTCTTCAACGGATCGATCGGACGAGGCGAACTTGCCGCGCACCGCTGATCCAGACAATCTGGCATATGTTATCTACACATCGGGCACCACAGGAAAACCGAAAGGATCGTTAATCACGCATCGCAACGTGGCGCGCCTGTTTCCTGCCACCGAGAGCTGGTACAAGTTTAACGAGCAGGACTCGTGGACCCTATTTCATTCCTGCGCATTTGATTTCAGCGTGTGGGAAATTTGGGGCGCGCTGCTTTATGGCGGGCGAGTTGTAGTGGTGCCTTTCCTGGTCAGCCGGTCGCCGGAAGCGTTTTACGAGCTGCTGGCGCGCGAAAAAGTGACCGTGCTGAATCAGACGCCTTCAGCATTTCGGCAACTAATTCAGGCAGAAGAAGCGTCGGGCCAGAAAGAATTAGCGTTACGTTATGTGATTTTCGGCGGCGAAGCGCTGGAGATGCAGAGCTTGCGTCCATGGTTCGAACGGCATAATGATGAACGGCCGCGGCTTGTAAATATGTACGGCATCACCGAAACGACGGTGCACGTCACCTATCGTCCGCTGTCGAAGGTTGATCTTAACTCGGGCAGCTTGATTGGTATTCCGATTCCCGATTTACAAATTTATATTTTGGATGAGCACGGTCAACTGGTGCCCATTGGTGTGCCGGGGGAGATGCACGTGGGCGGCGCGGGTCTCGCTCGCGGATATTTGCGGCGGCCCGAGCTCACCGAGCAGCGTTTTATTCCGGATCATGTTACCGGACGTGAAGGAGCGAGGCTTTACAAAACCGGCGATCTGGCGCGCTTTTTGCCGGGGCGGGACATTGAGTATCTGGGGCGCATCGATCATCAGGTAAAAATCCGCGGGTTTCGTATCGAGCTTGGAGAGATTGAATCGGTCCTGTTGCAACATCCGGCGGTACGTTCCCTAGTGGTGATTGCGCGCGAAGATGAGCCGGGCGTTAAGCGACTTGCGGCTTATGTGGTTACTTCACAGCCGACACCGGAGGTAAGTGTCCTTCGCGAGCATTTGAAGAAAAAGGTGCCGGATTACATGGTGCCGGCGGCGTTCGTGCTTCTGGAGGCGCTGCCGTTGACGGCCAGCGGCAAAGTGGATCGCAAAGCTTTGCCGGCTCCAGAAAGCCAGCGACCTGAACTGACCCGGAGGTATATCGCGCCGCGAACGGCAGCGGAAAAAACATTATCGGCGGTGTGGTCAAAAGCACTGCGCGTGGAAAAGGTGGGCATCGAAGATAATTTTTTTGAGCTTGGCGGCGATTCGATTCTGAGCATTCAAATTATTTCAGCGGCGCGAAGGGAAGGGTTGAAGCTTACGCCCAAATTGTTGTTCGCGAATCAAACTATCGCGTCTCTAGCCGGTGTTGCTGGTGTGGCAGAAACTGAAAACACTTCAGCTGCAGAGGTCGCTGGTGATGTGCCTCTCACGCCCATCGCGAAATGGTTATTCGAACAAAACCTGGAGGATTTGCACCATTACAATCAGGCGTTTCTTTTTACCGTAACGGAAAATCTGGATCGCGGACTTCTCGAACAAGCGCTTGCGGAATTGAGCCGCCATCATGATGCGCTGCGCTTGCGAGCGGCGTTGATGAATGGCGCTTGGAGAATGTTTTACTGCGGCTCTTCGGCGGCTCCACCGCTGCAGTGGATGGACATTTCCAAACTTTCGGAGCCGGAACAGCGCGCGGCCATCGAATCGATTTCGGCTACACAACAAGCTAGCCTCAATGTGCAACACGGACCGATTTGGCGTGTCGTCTACTTTAACTTGGGCGATCGAAGCCGGTTGCTTTTTGTGCTGCACCACCTGGCGGTGGACGGAATTTCGTGGCGTCTGTTGTTGGAGGATTTAGAGACCGCGTATCGGCAAATTAAAGCGAACCGAAAGGTTGCATTGCCGGCGAAGGGTGCTTCTTACAAAACCTGGGCTGAACGTTTGCAGACACTTGCGGAATCAAGTTCGTTGAAAGAGGAATTGCCCTACTGGACCGCGGTGACGGAACCCGGCGCCGTGGCAGACGCTTTGAAACCTTTAGCGATGAATACGGCGGCATCGGCGGCAAACACTGAAGGCCAGGCAAAAAAGTTGACGATCGCGTTGGACGTAGACGCCACGCGAGCTTTGCTGCAAAGCGTTCCGGCGGTCTACAACACGCAGATCAATGATGTGCTGCTGACGGCGTTGGCGCACGCGTGGGCAAAATGGACGGGCAGCCGCACGTTGTATACAAATCTGGAAGGACATGGCCGGGAAAATTTATTTGAAGATGTGGACGTCAGCCGAACGGTTGGATGGTTCACCTCGATTTTCCCTGTGCGTTTGGAATTGAATGATTGCGGAGAGAATTGGCAGCCGGGTGAGACGTTGAAGTCCGTGAAGGAACAATTGCGCCGCATCCCGCAGCGCGGCGTTGGTTACGGAATTCTTCGCTACTTGAGCAGCGATGAAGCGCTTAAATCGCGGCCGGAACCTGCGATGGTGTTCAACTACCTGGGACAATTCGATCGCGCGGTCGAAGGATCGAAACTGCTGCGCTTCGCAACGGAATCCAGCGGACCCTGGCATAGCCCGAAGCAGAAACGGCGGCACGTCCTGGAACTAAACAGCCTGGTCATGAATGACCGGATGGAATTTGACTTTACTTACAGCCCTGGGCTTCATGACGAGAAGAAAATTCGGGAGTTTGCGGACGGATTTTTAAATGCGCTAAAACAAGTGATCGCTCATTGCCAGTTGCCTGACGCTGGTGGACGCACTCCTTCGGATTTTCTGCTGGCGAGAATCGATCAAGTTTCACTGGATCGCTTGTTGGCCGAGCAGCCAGGGATCGAAGATATTTATCCGTTATCCCCGATGCAGACGCTGTTCTTTTCCGCGCATCAGAGCTCCGCCCAAGCTGCTTTTGATCAGTGGCATTGCACGTTACATGGGGATTTGAACGCGGAGGCCTTCGAACGTGCGTGGAATGAGACGATCCGCCGCCACACAATTTTGCGGTCGACGGTAGTGAGTGCGGGATTGCGTGAACCACTGCAGGCTGTTCATCGCGATGTGCGCCCGCCCTGGACAGTGGAGGATTGGCAAGGCACGCCGGCCGAACAACAGCGGGAGCGGTGGGACGCTTTGCTAAAACAGGATCGCGGCGAAGCACTGGACTTCACGCAAGCGCCGGTGATGCGCTTCACCTTGGTACGACTTGACGATGGTACGTGGCGGTTTTTGTGGAGTGTGCCAAGCATGCTTCTCGACGGCTGGTCGTGGCCGCTGGTTTTTCGCGACATCAGCAAGCTTTATGAAGCATATGCCCGGAACGCTACTCCTCAAGTGGAAGCAGCCCGCCCCTACCGTGATTATCTGGAATGGCTTTCGGGGCAGTCGACGGTGGAATCCGCTAAGTTTTGGCAAACGCAACTCGCGGGATTCCGCAAGCCCACCGCGCTATTCAGTGAACGGGCGATCGATACCGGAGGCGAACGCTATCAGGAACAGGCAATCCGGCTTTCCACGGAGGCCACAAGCGCGCTGCAAACCGCAGCGCGGCGGCTGCAGGTCACTCTTAATACGGTCGTGCAGGGAGTGTGGTCGCTCCTTTTGAGCCGGCAGAGCGGCGAGACCGATATTGTGGCGGGTGCCGCATTCTCTGGCCGTCCGACGGATTTGGCTGGTGCGGAATCAATTGTTGGACCTTTTACAAATAACCTGCCGGTGCGCGCGGATGTAAACGAAAACGAAACTGGCGGCGAATTTTTTCGCAAATTGCACAAAAGACTTCTGGAACTAAATGCATTTCAGTTCACGCCATTGATGGAAATACAACGCAGTAGTGAAGTGCCGTGGCGCTATCGGCTCTTTGACAGTCTGATCGTGTTTCAGAACTACCTGGTTGACGATTCGGCGCGGCGGTTGGGCGAAAAAATTCAAATTGAGGATTTTGTCGGGCCTATTCATACGAACTATCCGGTGTTATTGCTCGCGGAGCCGGGAAAGCAACTTCGCTTAACGCTGATTTACGACCGCAAGAGTATTTCGAGCTCCACGATCGAACGGTGGAAGCGCGATCTTGAAATTTTGCTGGAGCTGGCGAAGGTATTTTTCGACAAGCGGGTCGGGGAGCTACAGGCATTATTGTCGCCGCGACGACCCACACAAATTGCGGAATTGAAGCCAACCATAGTGGAGATGCAAGCACAGAATTTCGTCCCGGCACAAACGGAGATGGAAAAGAACATCGCGTCGGTGTGGCAGAAAATGTTTGGGTTGGAGCAAGTAAACGTAGAGACAAACTTTTTTGAATTTGGCGGGCACTCGCTGCTGTTGCTTCAAATGCACAGGCTGTTGCGGGAGAAACTAAACTCGGAATTTCCGATTGTGGCGCTGTTTGAGCATCCGACCGTGCGGGCTTTGGCGCGGTATCTCAGCCAGCCGACGGGTCCAGCGGTTGAAAAGGCCGAACAGTGGCGCGAGCGGGCGCAGCGGCAGAAGAAAGCGTTGTCGCAAATGCGTGTTCCAAGCAAAAAATAGGGAGGATCAGGAAGTGGGGGAGGGCGGATCGTTACGGCACAAAGCCGGTTTATGGAATATATTATCCACTGTCACCGGCATTGACAGAAGATTAGCTGAAGATTTGCACAAGATTGAGCTTAAGTCCCATGGAATCAGTTAGTAAGGACAGTTGGATTGGCCCAAAAGTTGCACTAAGTGCCCCCTGGA
>DATHGV010000270.1:0-6971 GCA_035490135.1 Candidatus Methylomirabilota bacterium | reverse complement strand
CATTTCGGCAAGCAGTTCGTCATTAGCGAACATGCGGAACCAAAAAAGGGCGGCACCATCAAGGTGAAATGGGTGGTGAGCGCGATCTCGTGTACCGACGATATGCGCGCCACCATCAAGGGTCTCGGTTTGCGCCGCATGCATCACGTCGTGGAGCGCCAGGACACCGCGGAAACGCGCGGCATGATTCATAAAGTACGACATCTCGTGGAAGTGGTGGACTAAACCGATGCCCAGAAGAAAAACAGGCGCACATAGACCGGCAGGCGGTCCACGGGGCCGTAAAGCAGGCAGCCCTCGGGGACACCATAAACCGGCCACTCCCGCGGGACGCAACGAGGGACGTAGGTCTTATAGCTTGTCCAATCTTCAGCCGCCGGTGGGCTCGCGCAAGAAAAAAGTCCGCGTCGGGCGCGGCATGGGTTCGAAGCTCGGCAAGACCGCAGGGGCCGGCAATAAGGGCCAGAAATCACGCCGCGGCTATTCCCGCCGTCGCGGATTTGAAGGCGGCCAGATGCCGTTGCATCGCCGCATGCCCAAGCGCGGATTTCATAATCCGTTTTCGGTTTCCTATTCGGTGGTCAACCTGGACGAGCTGAACGTCTTCCCGGCTGGCGAAACAGTAACGCCTGATTTGCTTCGCGCGCACGGATTCATTCGCCGCGCCAAAGACCGCATCAAGGTGCTGGGTGATGGTGAGCTGACCGCGAAGATTGCCATTCACGCGCATGCTTTCAGCGCATCAGCGAAAGAAAAGATTGCCGCTGCTGGGGCCACGTTTGAGGTTCTAGCGACCGCCTGAGGAGTAACAGTTTGGGTCGTTAAGAAGAAAAGGGAGCAGCACAGAAAAGCATGAATCGATTCATCGAAGCCGTGAAGAACATGTTCCGCATAGAAGACTTGCGGAACCGCGTGTTGTTCACGCTGGCTCTGCTGGCGGTGTATCGCATTGGTGCGCACATCCCCATACCCGGTATCAATACCAGCATTCTGGATCAGCTTTTTAACCAGGCAGCCGGCTCGGTGCTCGGCATCTTCGACCTTTTCAGCGGCGGAAATTTCCGCCGCATGACGATTTTTGCGCTCGGCATCATGCCGTACATCACCTCATCCATCATTTTGCAGTTGATGACCGTGGTGTTTCCTTACCTTGAACGCCTCTCAAAAGAAGGCGAGCTCGGGCGGCGTAAAATTACGCAGTACACCCGCTATCTGACGATCGTGTTGAGCATCGTGCAAGGCTTGTCCATCGCCGGCACGTTGCAGGCGCAAGGTCTGAACGGCCAATCGCTCGTTTATCACCCGGGCTTTGGTTTCACCATCATGACGGTGCTCGCGCTTACCACCGGGTCAGCATTCATCATGTGGCTGGGTGAACAAATCACCGAGCGCGGCATCGGCAACGGCATGTCGCTGATCATCTTCGTCGGCATCGTGGTGGGCTTGCCCCGAGCCATCATTAACTTGTATGAGTTGGCCAAGTCCGGCCAGTGGGGTGCGCTTACACCGCTGGTTTTGATTCTGTTGATCGCCCTGATGATCGCGGTCGTGGCGTTCATAGTCTTCGTGGAAGGTGGCCAGCGCCGCATCCCGGTGCAGTACGCCAAGCGCGTGGTGGGTCGCCGAGTGATGGGCGGACAATCCACTTATCTGCCGTTGCGGGTAAATTCCGGCGGCGTGATTCCACCGATCTTTGCCAGCTCTTTGCTGGCGTTTCCCGCGACCATCGCGTTGATTTTTGGCACGCGCTACATATTTCTAAAAACGATCGCAGACCGACTCAAGTGGGGCGAGCCGCTCTACACCTTGATTTACATCACGCTGATTTTGGTGTTCGCCTTTTTCTACGTGGGCATTGTTTTCAATCCCACGGAGCTGGCCGACAACATGCGCAAGAACGGCGGCTTCATTCCTGGCATCCGCCCCGGACGCACCACCTCCGAGCACGTCAGCCGCATCCTGAAGCGCCTTACGTTTATCGGCGCGATTTATCTGGCGCTCGTATGCTTGCTTCCGGAATGGATGATCGCTGGTATCCATCTTGACCATCTCGGCTGGGGCATCGGTGGCTGGTTTGATCGGCACTTCCCGGTGTGGTTTCTCAAGGGCCTCGGTGTGCAATTTTATTTTGGCGGCACGTCGCTCTTGATCGTCGTGGGTGTGGCCATGGATACCGTTCAACAGCTGGAAGCGCAGCTGGTCATGCGCAATTACGAAGGGTTCGCTCGAAAGGGCCGGTTGCGTGGCCGGCGGTAATGGAGAAGAGCGGAGCGGTGCCGGACTCCCGGCTCGTTGGTCGGCTGCAACGCGCGGTTATTTTTCTCGGACCGCCCGGAGCAGGCAAGGGTACACAAGCTCAGGAGCTCGCCAGGAGATACGGCGTGCCGCATCTCTCGACCGGCGATATGCTGCGCGAAAATATCGCTTTGGGAAATGCGCTGGGCGAACAGGCCAAGCCGTTGATGGCTCGCGGGGAACTGGTGCCCGACTCCATCATCCTGAAGATGGTCGCGGCGCGAATCGAGCGCCCAGACTGTTCGTTCGGCTTCGTGTTCGACGGATTTCCGCGAACCGTGGCACAAGCCCAGTGGCTCGGGGAACTGCTCAGGCAGCATGGATTAAAGCAGCCGGTTGTCGTTCATTTTGTAATTAATCCCGCGCTGCTGATGCGCAGGATTACCGGGCGCCGGATGTGCAAGACGGGTGGCGAGATTTACAATATTTACGATCGCCCTCCGAAGGTAGCGGGAATCTGCGACGCCGATGGCGGCGAGTTGGTGCAGCGCCCCGACGACCGCGAAGAAATCGTAGCACCGCGGCTCGAAGCGTACACCAAGATGACCGCGCCACTGGCAGCGTACTACCGGCGGCTGGGGCGCCTGGAAGATGTGGACGCCGCTCAGAGCGTGGAACAAGTTTCGAAGCGGGTTCTGGAGATAGTTAGCAAGGCGCAGTAAAGAGGTTAGCTGGAACCGACGGTAACGGAAACGAGATGGCTATTCATTTACGCAGCGCGGAAGAACTGGAAAAAATGCATCGCGCTGGGCTTATCGTCCACGAGGTCCTGGCGGCGTTGCGTGCAGCGGTAAAGCCGGGCGTCACGACCATGGATTTGGAAAAACTGGCCGAGCAAAAGTTGGCCGGTAAGCCTGGCAAGCCGGCATTTAAGGGCTACAAAGGTTATCCGTGTTCGCTATGTACTTCGGTGAATGGTGAAATCGTTCACGGTATTCCTTCGCCGAAGCGAAAGTTGCGCGAGGGCGACATCGTGTCCATCGATTTTGGGATGGAAGTTGACGGCTACTACGCGGATTCCGCCGTGACCGTTCCGGTGGGTGAAATTAGTCCGGCGCTGCAAAAATTGCTGGACGTCACGCGTGAATCACTGGACCGTGCCATTGATAAAATGCGCGCCGGAAACAGGCTTGGCGATGTTGGCCACGCGGTACAAAGTTGGGTGGAACAGAACGGCTATTCCGTGGTGCGAGAGTTTGTGGGGCACGGCATCGGCACCAAGATGCACGATGAACCGAACCTCCCGAATTACGGTGATGCTGGGCGGGGTGCGCGGTTGCAAGAGGGCATGGTCATAGCGGTCGAGCCGATGGTGAATGCCGGCGGCCCGGAAGTTCGCATGCGTGATGAATGGGTGGCGGAGACCGCGGACGGCAGCCCGTCGGCGCACTTCGAACACACCGTGGCAGTCACGGCGAATGGCCCATGGATTTTGACGCGGCCGAAAGAAATGACCGGCCCCTCGTGGTAAGCGTTAGACGAATTTAGCACCAAGATAATAGGAGCGTATGGCAAAACCGGTTCAAGACGACAAAAAGAAAGGCGATTCCGGCAACACCAAGGAAGACGCCATTGAAGTAATGGCTACGGTCAAAGAGCCGCTGCCTAACGCCATGTTTCGCGTGGAGCTGGAAAACAAGCACCAGGTTCTGGCGCACGTTTCCGGCAAGATGCGCAAAAATTTTATCCGCATTCTCGCGGGAGACAAAGTAGCCGTGGAGCTTTCTCCTTACGATCTTACGCGTGGCCGCATCGTGTACCGCTACAAGTAAGTGCACACAGAAGGACAGGGAAAATGAAAGTACGAGCATCAGTGAAACCAATTTGTGACAAGTGCAAGGTAATCCACCGGCGCGGAGTGGTGCGCGTCATTTGCCAGAATCCGAAACACAAGCAGCGCCAGGGCTAAGGAATAAGGAGAACGTATGGCACGTATTGCAGGTATCGATCTTCCGCCGCAGAAACGCCTGTGGGTCGGCCTCACGGCGATCTATGGTATCGGGCAAGAGCGCGCGCGGAAGCTCGCCAATCAAGCGGGCGTCGACTTCAATAAAAAAATTCGCGATCTTACCGAAGACGAAACCAACCGTCTGCGCCAGGAGATTGAGAAGGAAGGCCGCGTCGAAGGCGATCTCCGCAAAGAGATCCAGATGAACATTCGCCGGCTGATTGAAATCCAGGCGTATCGCGGCGTTCGTCACCGGCGCAATTTGCCGGTTCGTGGGCAGCGTACCCACACCAATGCGCGCACCCGTAAGGGTCCGCGGCGCGGCGCGGTGGCGGCCAAGAAGAAAGTTACCGGTAAGAAGGGCTAACGCCGAAGAGCTATTCAGTCCAGGAATTAAAGGTCAAAAGAAACGGAGTAACACGTGGCAAAAGAGCAGCAAAAAAACGCACAGCCGGACGTCGCGCCGGGTGGTAAACCGGCGGCGGCAACCAAGCGTAAAAAGGAATTCAAGAAGAAGCGCGAACGCCGCGTCATTCCGCACGGTGTCGTGCACGTGGCTGCGTCGTTCAACAACACGCAGATCACCATCGCCGACCAAGACGGCCGCGTAGTGTGCTGGTCGTCTGCTGGAGCCATCGGTTTCAAGGGTTCCCGAAAGGGCACTCCATACGCCGCGCAGCAGGCTTCGCTTGCTGCTGCGGGGGTCGCGCGCGACCAGTACGGTATGAAAAGCGTTGAAGTTCGCGTGCAGGGACCAGGTTCGGGCCGTGAATCCGCCGTGCGCGCGCTCGCTGCTGCGGGATTGCATATCGTATTGATTCGCGACATCACGCCGATTCCGCACAACGGATGCCGTCCGCCGAAGCGCCGTCGTGTTTGAAGCAAAGATTCAAGCTATTCAGCGCCTGGCAAAAATGCCGGGCCTGCAAAGAAGTTTTTGGGAAGGGAGATAGAAGTTGGCAAGACATAGAGAAGCGGTCTGCCGCCTGTGCCGCCGGGAAGGGCAGAAACTATTCTTAAAAGGGCTGCGTTGTTTCACGGAAAAGTGCGCCATCGAAAAGCGCAACTTCGTTCCGGGACAGCACGGCCAGTCGCGGCGCCCGAAAGTCGCCGGTTACGGCTTGCAGTTGCGCGAAAAGCAGAAGATGAAGCGTACCTACGGTCTGCTGGAGCGCCAGTTCCGCTTGTATTTCGAGCGGGCCACGCGCATGAAGGGTCCCAGCGGCGAAAACCTGATCATCATGCTGGAGCGTCGCCTGGATAACGTTTTGTGGCGCGCCGGTTTGGCCTCATCTCGTGCGCAGGCACGGCAACTCGTGCTGCACGGCCACGTCCGCGTCACCGGAAAGAAGGTCAACATTCCTTCCTACCTGGTGAGCGTGGGCGACGAGATCGCCATCAAGGAACGCATGCACGACAACGCCATGATTCTCGAAGCTCGTAACGTTGCGCAGTCCCAGAGCGCCGTACCCTGGCTCGAGCAGGACCGCGAAGCCTTCAAAGCCAAAGTCGTGGCTTTGCCCAAGCGTGAAGACGTACAGACACCGCCGTTCACCGAACAGCTGATCGTCGAGCTTTATTCGAAGTAATTCCGTGCCGGCCGTAGCAAGGCTGGGCGGCAGCTTCGGTGACGTTTAGATAGCTATTGTCATCAAACAGTATTGGGGCCTGCTAAGCCCCGGAAGGAAGGAACACGATGTGGAAGGGCTTTCAGAAACCAAAGCGTCTAGCCTCTGAACTGGAATCGCTGACCGAAAAGTACGGGCGATTCTCCGCGCAGCCGTTCGAGCGCGGTTGGGGCACCACGGTAGGAAACGCGCTGCGTCGCGCCCTGTTGAGTTCCATCGAAGGCGCGGCCATTACCGCCGTCAAAATCGAGGGCGTACTGCACGAATTTTCCTCGATCGCCGGCGTAGTCGAAGACGCCACGGACATCATACTCAACTTAAAGCAGGTGCCCATTAAGCTCAACACCGACCTGCCCAAGACTATTTTTTTGAATTTCGAGCATCCCGGGCCGGTGACTTCCGCGCAGATCGAAGAAGACGCCGATTTCGCGGTGCTCGACAAGACTGTGTATATCGCCACTGTCAGCGAAGGTGGCCGCCTGCAGATTGAAATGCGCGTGAAGAACGGCCGCGGCTATGTAGCTGCCGACCGCAACTATGACGAAGATCTGCCTATCGGCTACATTCCGGTGGACAGCGTTCATTCGCCGGTGCGCAAGGTGAACTACTCCGTGGAAGCGGCTCGTCTCGGCCAGATGACCGATTACGAAAAGTTGATGATTGAAGTGTGGACCAACGGCGCGATCACCCCACAGGATTCCATCGGTCTGGCCGCCAAACTCGTCAAGGACCACATGAGTATCTTCATCAATTTTGAGGAGCCGGTCGACAGCATTGAACCGCTGCCGGACACCGCGCACGATCCGCGTCTCGAGCATCTGGACCGCTCCGTCGAAGAGTTGGAGCTTTCCGTGCGCTCCTACAACTGCCTGAAGAATGCCAACATTCAGACTATTCGCGAGCTGGTGCAGAAGAGCGAGAATGAAATGCTGAAGACGAAAAACTTCGGCCGCAAATCGCTCAACGAGATCAAGGATATACTGGTGAAGATGGGCCTCGCGCTGGGCATGAAATTCGACGAGCACGGACGCATCATATGGCCGCCGCTTCCCAGCCAGACCACCATGGCTCCCTCGGAGGAAAATCTCGGCCTGTAATCG
>DATHGV010000269.1:0-4051 GCA_035490135.1 Candidatus Methylomirabilota bacterium | reverse complement strand
CCAACGATGCGATTGCTCAGGAGGATTGCGGACCGAGAACGTGTGAAGGTCGCCGATGTGATCCACGGAGCTCTCGAGTTATTCGTCGCAAAATGCGAAGCTGAGGCCGACCTCGAAAAGAAAATTATCAAATTTCCGATGTCGCTAAAAACTGATAGTGCGATGGATCACTGATTCGAGTTCGACAAACGCAGCCAGCGTTTAGCCCGGAATTTTCTCCGGTTTGATTGGTCTTTGGGAGCGTGGCCGAGCGCAAAATAAGCTCGACAGATTGCCGCGATGATGGTAAAAACCTCCTCGATTACGTCATCCGACGTTTCAACGCATCTTCGGCACGGCTGAATAAGCTCGTGGGGCTGGACCTTCGCTGCAACACCGTTTAGCGCGATCCCCCAGATCCAACTGGAGCCCCGAGTCAGCCGAAGTGAGGCCGCTTTTCAAAGCGCCTCGTGAAGATGATCCTGGTTCCACGGCGGAACTGGATTGCAGTTAATGCAGTTCAACAATCCGTCCTCAACAAAAATGAAACCAATAAATATGACAACTATCCACTTAACAACATCAACCGGCCGGTCACCTTTGCGGCCCGGTTTGCTTTTCATCCCGCTCGCTCTCTTCCTCGCCCTCGCCGGCGTCGCCGGAGCTGCCCAGGAGCAAGCTGCCGAGGCGCAAGCTGCCCAGGCGCAAATACCGCCACCAGTATGTCCTGGGCCGGACTGCAGGAAGGTAATTACAATTTACAATAATACTGCAGGCCCGATCTTTGCAGTGATTCAGGCCGGGATTCAAAATCCTGATCCCTGGTTGCAAGCGTATTTCAATAATAATAACCGGCCTTACGCGGAAACCCACTATTCCCGAGCGTATGTGAATCCCGAAAATGGCATTCCCGCCCGCACTCACGTATCAGTAACGGTTCCCTGGTACTCGGAGCTTCAAGGTGATGAGGACGCCTATGTCGATTGGTACAATGGCTGTCGCATATATTTCTTTGACACCAAAGCGGCTCTGGACGCGGCACACGAAGCCGACAAGGAACATCGACTTTCCTTCACCGACGGTTCTCCTCGCGTTTCTTGCGCCGATTGCGAGCACCCGCTGAGCATTTACAAAGATAAAACATTGTTCGATGACAACGAGGTTCAATTCCAACTGGTGGAATATACATTTGCCAGTGTCGGGACGGATAAACCTCAACCCTACATTATTAATCTAAATGTCGGTTATAATGTGTCTTATCTCGATCAGATATACCTGCCACTCGCGCTGGCGCCGTGTGGCACAGAGCCCTGCAACGGTGAAAAAGATCCGACTGCCGTCGGGTATCTGGGGACAATCCAAAATCTGGGGCCACAGGAGGACAAGAGCTCCTTCAGAGATGCTCTCAACAGATTTGCCAATGATTTTGGTTGGCCCCAATACAAATCTCCTCTGGACAATCAAGAGCGGCGTCCACACCTTCCCGGGACCTTCAAGGTGCTTATTGACAGGGTAAATGTCGAAGAGAAACACCGAGAATCTCACTTCACCACTCCACCGGGCACCACTCCACCGGGGAGGGCCATAAGAGATTTGATAAACCAATGGCAAACCTGCACTTCGAACAACGCCAATGCAGACAATTGCCCGCAATTTGAAAAGTATAAGGAACTCGATGCCTATTTCAGAGGGAATTACCGCGGATACAGAACGATGGGGAACCTGGGTGACTGCCCGAAGCTGAACGACCCGCTGTATTATCCGGTCCCTGACCCCCTAACGGACCTTAATATCCTGCCCTATGTGTATGGATGGGTCCCGTTTAATTCCGGGTGTCATGCGCACTTCAATGCTCTAAAACTTTCTCCAGGGCCGGAATCAGAATATCACAAGGTGCAGTTCGATTATATTAACTACCTCCAGTACAACTACGAAACACAAGACCTGAAGCAGCGGCAATGGTTTAATCCGTTCGTACGTCTTGTTCATGGCAAGGAGATTAACGCATCCTCGTACGCGTTCTCCGTCGATGACGCCGCAGGTTTCCAACAAAAACCTGGCGAGGGGCTTATCATCGCGATCGGGGGCGCCGAAGGATTGCCCAATAAGGAGCCGATTGTTCCGCCAGCGAATTACAAAAAGGATTTCCTTGTGACTCTGGGAGATTCGAAGGCTTTGAAAAGGCCAAGGTGGAAGAGTTTTGGCGTATGCAAAGACGTCGCGGATAAGGAGTTCCCGCCTCTGCCGAAAGACGCGAAAATAGATTCACCAGACATCATTGTAGATACTATTAAGTATAAGATTTCCCCTGCCAACCCTTGTACGATAACCGTAAAAGATGCCGCTGACAGAAAGTATCAGCTCACGGTCAGCAAGTCCGTACCATGGCCCACGTGGGACGGGGGGGGTCACGATCCTACGGTCGTCACATCCGTTATCCCAAACGTCGGCTGGAATATCAACGAGGTAGCGCAACAGGCTCCGCCGAGATTTGCCCTCCTTACGGAACCACCACTGCCTAAGTAAATCGGTTACGCGCGAGAGGAAAGCGTCGATACTTATGGGTACGCCGAGCGCGTACTTGTGATCAAGGATAAACACGGCAAGTGGGGCGCTTACCTCCATTCTTACCTGGCTCCATTGTTGAGCACCGGTCTGGACCAGGAGGCTCCTTCGGAGAAGGATTTCTCCGATGTCTATTCCACCAAATGAGGACTCATCATGATATGCAGCAAGCAGCCGCGACTGTCATGTTCACAACCAAGGCGGACGAGCGGGTGCAGCCAACCGGCTTTGGGCGGCAAATACCCGAATCAAGCCTTCACGGCCTTTATCCCTGCTGCGAGCGCCGCGCAGTTTCCTCAACCGCAGCAATACGAAGGTCGAACGGTGACCGTGTCTGGAAAAATTACCTTGTATAAGGGCAAACCGGAAATCATCGTGAACTCGCCTTCGCAAATAAGCGCGAAGTAAAGCGGCAAATTAGCTATTGCACTCTTCGATGCAGGATTCGTATTCGTCCTTTGCATTTTGAATACATCGCCGCAATTCATCTGCATCGTCGGGGTCGTCGTACCTCAATTTGCATGAGTCGATCTCGGAATCATATTCGTCCCGGCAATCAGATTTGCACCCGGCCCAAATCATCGCCGATGACATGGCCAACAGAACCGCTGGCAATATGAATCGCTTAATCGTCACTTCGCCTGAATCGCCTTACACAAACTGAATAGCGAGAGCGCGTGTCTTGAACACGCGCTTCTTGTTTTGCGCGTCACAGCTTTCGGTCCGCTTCGGTGAACGCAATGGTGCGTTCGACATTGCCAGCGGAGTCGAAAATACGAATTTCACCGGAGCGGAAGCTAGCGCGGTTCTGCGCGTAGTTAATTGCCTGAGTTTTCTCCGGGAACACAGGTTCAACGCCCGGTGCCTCCAAAACTTTCCAGCCCCAACGGTGCGGTTTGATTTCAATTAATGTTATTGTGCGTGACTCTTTCAAGTTCAAAGAACGCCGTCAGTTTTTCGTCGGCGTGCGGCTCCTAAACGCATTGGACTAAGGTCCCATATACGACTGTCGGAATGCTGGTAAAATCGTTCTTGATTACGTCATCCGACGTTGACCTCAGTGGAACGGGGTGGGGCTCCCGCTTTAGCTGATCTCAAGAACCGATGAGGAGATCCCAATGGCTGCTCGTAGCGTTACTGTAAACTTCGTCAACAATTCCGATGTCGCGCTGATTCTAGATTCCGCCAGCCTGAGTCACGGAATCTGGACCACCCAGCCGCCGGTCAGAATCGAGGCGGGGACCACAGTCAGTTGGGAATCGGAATCGTCCGGAGTCGCAACCGGGACAGAAGGCGAAGCCACCTTTAAGATCGAGACGGGGCCGGGACAGACGGACGGTTCGGCGCACTTCCACTGGGACAATCCCTTCGTGGGGTCGAACAGCTACGACGAAGCGACGCCTGTGGGATACAAGGCGGACCGCAGCGGCGGCGGCGGCGACAACGCGACGGTGAACTGGACATTCGATTGTTCGTCCGCAACTTGTGACGGCATCCCGGACGATTG
>DATHGV010000268.1:0-6307 GCA_035490135.1 Candidatus Methylomirabilota bacterium | reverse complement strand
TTGGCGCGAAAAATTCCGCTTTGCCGCAGCATGGCGTCCACGAGGGTGGTCTTCCCGTGGTCAACGTGGGCGATAATGGCGATGTTGCGAATATTTTGACTCATAAAATTTTAGCGTCGAGTGGCCGCGCGGCGGCCAGTCATTAAAGACAAAAATAGCTGCTGTAACAACCAGCAGCCCGGACGGTTCTCCTCATATTCTCAGGTGTGGTCGAGCTAGTTCAGTTTATCAGACCCAACGGTGCGTAACCAGCGTTCTGGCGATGTAATGTCCTCCAAAATCAGATGTGTGTGGCGGACCGAAACTACCTCAATCCGCCGCCGCAAAGAAAGAATTTGTGGGCGCGGCTTGACAGCGATTACAGTGGATGCATTCGTCGCGCGGTACACCGCTACTTCACCAACAGCCGGTCAGTGCATCACTATCTCGCTTTGGTTGTGGTTTCTTACGCCTTGGCGGAAAACTTGCGCTTGTCCGATCTGCGCGAATCAGGAGTCGGGCTGCCAATTTCCTGGCCGTCGACGAGGGCGAGCCAAGCACTTCCAACCTCACGCGCCAATGCAGAAACCTTCCGACCAGCGAGTCCAGTTATCGCCATTTTTCTCCCAGAGCTACTGGCAACTTTGAGCCCCGAAAAGACTGTACTCGTACGAAATTAGAGCGCACACTCCAGCCAGCAAATTGTCCGAGCCGTTAATTAGTCTCCGGCCCCGCCCAAATGTCTTCGACTGAGCGTGACCGCCTTTTCTCCCGCAGTTTGCAGTACATTCCTACCACACAGGAGGCAGCCATGCATTTGCCTTTTGACATCCTCAAGAAAGAGCGAGATGGAAGTTTCCGCTGGTTTGAGGCGGTCAACGACCTGGGGTCTGCGAACATTCGCATTAGAGAACTAATTGCATTGTCTCCGGGTGACTACATTGTGTTTGACCAACGCACGCATAATATTATTCCTCCCGCCCCATCAAGTTGCCGGATCGATTTCAGAAGAGAGTGACGGTTACGCGCAAACTAAACTACTTTTTCGGCAACGGAGAGTAGCAGTTTTTTGGGCAGTCCAGGAAATAGCAGATCGCGACCATGAACCGCTTAACGATAAACCAAGTCACCGCTTGCGTGAATTCAGCTACACGTGGGAAAAAAAAATCGGTGGCGATTGACTACGATACCCTTACGGAAGCACTGAATGCCGCACTTGCCTCCGATCTTACTAGGCTGCCAGAAGCGCACCAGGCCCAATGGTGCGATGTATGTCAACGCACTGTGGAAGCCAACCACGCACACGACAAGATGGTTCAAACATCTGACCACCATCACAGCCCCCTTGGGTCGATGAGCGTGGCATCAAGCGTAGCCAGATTGAAGTAACGCAAAGTGACTTTTGATGACCGCGCCTAGGGCTGACAAGCGCCAAAGTCTTTGGTTACCCTTTTGCCACCCACACAAGGGTTTTGTCGGCGCCCTTAGGCTTTACTTTTTTGCCTTCCAAGGTAATTCGATCGCCCGGCTTGATTCCTGTCGTGTTGCCGGACAGCGAGTAACTCCGGTTGTCCTTTTCGTCCGTCACCCTCATGATGTTCTCTTCCGAGTTGACGCAGCCGGTAATCGTTCTCTTTTTGGACGATTGGTGAAGTACCACGACGGTTACGACGACCACCGCTGCAGCCACCCCCACGATTCCGCCCACAATCGCACCAGTGTTAACGATCTTCCCCGACTGTGCCTCAGCGGGTTTGGCGAGGACCACACTGAGAACCACAATCAGAAATTCCACGCCAGAGACAGTTCGGGTTCACGCTGTCCTCCTTATATTCGAGCTTATGTTCGCGGTATTTGACAGGGTCCCAACGCGACTCTCGGCGCGTCGCCGTTAGGGGTTCCCCAGGAGTGACCCAACGGTACTTGCTCCTGCAACATATGCTCAGAGCCACCTGCCGTCAAGCTTGGTGGTAGTCGTTCTGGCGATGTGACGTTCGGCGCTGGCACAAACTTGACGGGCCCACACCCCGATGCTAGATTTCGCTGCTGCGCAATAAACACGGGGGCTTTCACTGAGGCGGCGTTCCAAGAGACGCAATTCCATCGGTATCAGTCGCCGCGAATTCCTGCAATATTGTCAGGCCGTCCCGCTGGCCTTCCTACCGGCGGCGATCGCTTCGTTTCCGTTTGCGCCGTTGTATTCTGCGGACGAATCCACCTCACCCGATGAATTTCATGTCCGTCCCCGGTATCGCATGCCGCGAGGGATCGAAGCGATTTTGCGAAAGGTACCCGCGGGTTTTGATGAGTTTGTCGCCGAAAAATACCAGGATCATGTTGCGACGGTTTTGACAAAGTGGAGTTGGCAACTCCTTCAATCCCCTCAGAATTTAACGGCCTTCGAGGAAATTATGTCCGCTGATTTCTTGGGCGGTTCTCCAAAACCGAGTGAGTGGAAGCCTGTTTACGACAACGCTCCTCTCCAAGTGTGGAAAGGGCAGTTCGCGGGCGAGGCGATTTTGCGCGGACGCGACTTTCTTGCCGAATGGCGCACCTCGGTAAGCGTTTTCTCTAAAATCATCACCGCGGAGTTTCAGGTGACATCGATCCGGGCCCAGCCGGAAGCCGCAAGTGCGTCTGGGCAATCTCAACTCCTGGAAACCGTGGTGCGTTTTGAATTGGTGGGAACAGGGCAAGGTTTCCACCGCGAGCAGCGTGTGGGCAACTGGGAAATATCGTGGAGGCTTTCCGCATCGGAGGATTTGACGCTTCGAAGCTGGAAGGTTCTCGAAGAAACGCGCAGCCGCGCTACGGCTCCTGTTTTTATCGATACCGCCAAGCACGCATTTGGCGGAAACCATTCGTACACGTCGCAATTTCTTCATGGCACCGATTATTGGCGGATGGTGCTTGATGGTGCGAGCGGTATCGATATTTATGGGCACAATGGAATCTCCGTTGCCGACATTGATGGAGACGGCTTTGACGATCTTTATGTTTGCCAGCCTGCCGGGCTTCCGAATCGCCTTTTCCGAAACCGCGGGGACGGCACGTTCGAAGATATTACGGAATTGTCTGGACTTGGAGTTCTGGAAAATACTGCGTGCGCACTCTTCGCGGATTTCGATAACAGTGGTCGTCAGGACGTGATTGTGGTGCGTGCGAACGGGCCGCTGCTGTTTCGCAACCTTGGCGGAGGAAAATTTCGCGCCGAGCCGGGCGCGTTTCACTTTGAAAATCCGCCGAGAGGCACGTTCACGGGAGCGGCCATTGCGGATTATGACCGTGACGGCTGGCTGGATATTTATTTTTGCCTCTATGCGTTTTACCAGGGCACCGACCAGTATCGCTATCCGATGCCATACTACGATGCGGAGAATGGTCCGCCTAATTTTATGATGCGGAACAATCGAGACGGCACGTTTGGCGACGTCACCAGACAATCCGGTCTTGATCAGCACAACAACCGGTTCAGCTTCTGCTGCGCGTGGGGCGATTACAACGGCGACCAGTGGCCCGATTTGTGCGTGGTCAATGATTTCGGACGCAAAAATCTCTATCGCGCGAATGGCAACGGCACGTTTACCGATGTAGCGGCAGATGCCGGCATTGAAGATGTGGGCGCGGGTATGAGCGGTTGCTGGCTTGATTTTGACAATGATGGCCGGCAGGACCTTTACGTTGCGGATATGTGGACGGCGGCGGGAATACGCGTTTCGCGGCAGGACAATTTTCAGAAAGGGTCGAGCAAGCAGGTTCGTGACCTCTATCGCAAACACGCCATGGGCAACTCCTTATTTCAGAATTCCGGAGATGGGAGATTCGCTGATACAGGTATGCGCTCGGGAACGACGATGGGACGCTGGGCGTGGTCGAGTGACGCGTGGGATTTCAATCACGACGGCTTCTTGGATCTTTATATCGCTAACGGGATGATTTCCGGTGAAACGCGCGACGACCTGAACAGTTTTTTTTGGCGGCAGGTAGTCGCTAATTCTCCACGAGAGCCGAAGCCAAACCATGAATATGAGCAGGGGTGGAATGCCATCAACGAGCTCATTCGATCCGATAGCACGTGGAGTGGATTCGAACGCAACGTTTTCTATCTCAACAACGGTGATGGGACATTCTCAGATGTTTCTGGAATCGTCGGGCTTGACTGCATAGAAGACAGCAGAACTTTTGTGCTCTCCGATTTTGACCACGATGGACGCCAAGAGATGGTATTAAAAAATCGCAACAGCCCGCAGTTGCAGTTTTTTAAAAATGTTATTCCAGAACTTCCTTCTGCTATCGCATTTCGCTTAACGGGCAAGAAGAGTAACCGCGACGCCATAGGTGCTTGCGTCACGATCGAAACAGAATTGGGCCGGCAAACTCGCTGGCTTCAGGCCGGATCTGGATTTCTGGCTCAACACAGTAAGGAGTTGTCTTTCGGTCTGGGTGCGGCGAAAGCTCCCGTTCGCGCCAGCATTCGCTGGCCCACCGGATTGCTGCAGAATCTCGCTGAATTGCCTCTCAATCATCGCATTTGGATTGAGGAGGGCGTTCCTCCATCGCGCATCGAGCCCTTTGTGAAACCACCAAAATTGCCTGCTACAGCGGTCGGCGCTTTTTCAACACCTGAGCTTTTACCTACTGTAATCGAATCCTGGCTGCTCGCGCCGGTCCAGGCTCCAGATTTTTCGCTTCCCGGCAAAGATGGACAGGTGCAATCGCTTTCGGCACGTCGTGGCAAACCGGTACTTATTTGTTTTTTTTCTGCATTGGCAGCTGCTTCTGAAGATCAGCTCAAGCAATTGGAGAAGTTAAACGCCCGTTGGGGAAAAGAAGGGCTGCAATTTCTTGTTATAGAAGTTGACGCGGCACAGAATGGTGATGAAAAAAAACATCAAAGCCGCTTCCCTCAGAATTTCCCGATATTGCAAGCGACCGAAGATGTAGTGGCCATTTACAATCTGCTCTTTCGCTCTCTTTTGGACCGTCATCGCGATTTGAGTCTGCCCACTAGCTTCTTGATCGACGAGGCAGGGGACATAGTTAAGGTCTACCAGCGAATCATTGAGAATGAGCATTTCGACGAGGACATCAAGAATATTCCTCGCACGGACGCGGAGCGCATCGCGAAGGCGCTGCCTTTCCCAGGGGCGGACACCGGCTATGCTTTCGGCCGCAATTATCTTTCGCTCGGCTCGGTATTTTTTGAACGCGGATACCCAGATACGGCAGGCACCTTTTTCCGGCGCGCGCTGCAAGACGATCCCACGAGCGCCGAGGCGGTTTATGGACTGGGAAGCGTTTATCTTCAACAACAAAAAACGAAGGAGGCGCGCAACTATTTTGAACGTGTATTGAAACTACAAGCCAGTTATCCCGGAACCATTCCGAATGCCTGGAATAATCTTGGAATTCTTTCCGCCCGAGAAGGCGATGCCGCTGGGGCCATCGAGTTTTTTCAGCGGGCGCTACAAATCGATCCGGCCCATTTAATTGCATTACTGAACCTCGGAAATGCCTATCGCCAGCGCAAGGAGTGGACGGAAGCAAAAAACGCGCTTGCGCGAGCTTTTGAGGTTGCTCCGGATGATCCAGAAGTGAACTACAGTCTAGGCATGGTGTGCGCGCAACTGGAGGAACCGCACCGCGCTTATGAGTATTTAAAACGCGCTGTGAGTTTGCGCCCGGTTTATCCCGAAGCTTTGAATAATCTGGGCGTGCTTTATTTGCGTACGAAAAGGCCGGAGCAAGCCGTTCACAGTTTTGAAGAATCTATTCGAGTGGCACCTGAGTACGACCAGTCCTATTTGAACCTTGCGCGTGTCTACGCTATCCAGGGCGAGCGGGAGAGAGCTCGCGAGGTGCTTCTTGAATTGTTGAAGCAGCATCCCGACCATGCTCAAGCGAAAGCCGAATTGAACCAGCTGGGGCAATAAATCAGCGTTAGAATTGACGCTCGAAAGAATTGTGCTTGGCGGACGCGTTGACCGACGTTGTGGAATGTATTTCCCGATGACCTCCATTGTGGCCAGAGTTGTTCGGGTATTCGGCGCATTCGTTGCGCTGACCGCGTTGAGCTTCGCTACAACTCATAGCCATAACAAAAGCGGTGAGAAATCCGCAGTCGTTACAGGGACGGTCTGTGATTCCGCGAATCGCCCGGTTGAGAACGCGACCGTGTCTCTCGAGAGCGATGATCACGCGCATAAATTCACGTCTCAATCCGATTCAGAAGGACGATATCGCTTCGAAGCGGTACCCGCCGGAAGTTACGAGTTGCGTGCGCGTAAATCTGGCTACGGCGTTGCGAAGAATGGCCCGTTCGTTCTCC
>DATHGV010000267.1:0-30636 GCA_035490135.1 Candidatus Methylomirabilota bacterium | reverse complement strand
TCAAGAGCCTCTGGTCACTTCGCTCGAAACCCGCGACGCTCGATTCTCCAAACTCCAAGAGATTTTGAAGAAGTACGGTGTCCACTGTTTGTGCACTCTCCCTCTAACGACAGCCCACAGCAAAGTCGGAACGCTCACGTTTGGCAGTAAGGCTCCGGATATCTATACCGCCGAAGAAGTTTGTTTTCTTTCGGTGGTGGCCGACCAGATCGCTCTCGCATTCGATAATGCGCTGCATTTTGACGCAGCTCAAGCCTCGCAGCAGCAGTTGCTTAAGAAGAAGGAGCGTCTTGAACTGCTTCTTGAATTGACCAATCATGTGGTCTCCAATCTGGAATTCCGGGATCTTCTGCGAGCCGTAGTGACGAGCACGCGCCGGGTCATGGGCTGCGATGGCGTTGGCATTACTCTTCCAGACTGCGACACCACGGACTTGCGGATCTATGCCTTGGATTTCCCCCTCAAAGACGATTCCGTTCAAGAGGAGAACCTGATCTCCGTTGACGATCAGGTCTTAGGAGCGGTCTTTCGCACTGGCAAACTTTGGTGCGGCAGCGTTCAGGAGGCGCGGCGACTGGGAATGAGGGACAGCGGGCACCCCGAAATTGGAACGGTCTGCATCCTTCCTCTTGTTAGCCGAGGTCGCGTGTTGGGCACATTCGGTGTGATCAAATATGAGGACAAGGCGTTCGCTGGTGATATCGGGTTTCTGTCCCAGATCGGAAGCCAGATTGCCATTGCAGTGGAGAATGCACTTTCCTTTGGACACATTCGAGAGCTCAAAGAGCAGCTCTCCAAAGAGAAGCTATATTTAGAAGATGAAATCCGCAGTGAAATGAATTTCACTCAAATCGTTGGAAAGAGTGCCTCCTTGCGGCGTGTGTTGAAACAGGTGGAAACGGTGGCTCCGACGGATTCGACCGTGCTGGTCTACGGAGAAACGGGTACGGGAAAAGAGCTAATTGCGCGCGCACTTCATGACTTCAGTTCGCGGCGCTCGAGGCCTTTCGTCAAGCTCAACTGCGCAGCTATTCCAACAGGTTTGCTGGAAAGCGAGCTATTCGGACACGAAAGAGGGGCCTTCACAGGAGCAATCGCGCAACGTATCGGCCGCTTCGAAGTAGCGAATGGCGGCACAATTTTTCTGGACGAAATAGGAGAAATTCCTCTCGAATTGCAGACCAAGCTGCTCCGTGTGTTGCAGGAGAGGGAATTTGAGAGATTGGGCAGCTCGCGTACGCTCCGAACAGATGCGCGGTTGATTGCCGCGACGAACCGCGATTTGGAAGCGATGGTGAGCGAGCAGAGGTTCCGATCCGATCTCTTCTTCCGCTTGAATGTTTTCCCAGTTCACGTCCCCCCCTTGCGGGAGCGCCAGGGAGATATTCCGTTGCTGGTGCGACACTTCACCCAGCAATTTTCCCGCCGCATGAACAAGGTGATCGAAACGATTCCATCTGAGGCCATGGATGCCCTGTGTCGATATCATTGGCCAGGAAATATACGCGAACTTCAGAATGTGATCGAGCGGGCCGTAATAATCTCCGCAGGTCCTGCCCTACGGGTTGATGTTACTGATCTGAAATTGCGCAACGCGGGCCTTACGACGGAAGAACCGGCTTCTCCGAAATTAACAAATGGTACCCTTCACGATGTTTTGAAGGAAACGCAACGTCAACAGATTCTAAAGGCGCTGAAAGAATGCAATTGGATTGTATCCGGCCCCGACGGCGCAGCGGCACATCTCGGAATGAAACGGTCTACGCTACAGTTGAGAATGCATAAGCTCGGAATCGCGCGCGGTTCTGCATAGTCGCAACGCCCGTTTAGGCACACTTCTTGCAAGCGTTGCGAACCGTAGTGCTTTCTATGCGCCGGGAAACTGGCAGCGTTGCCATCAAGCTGGCAACTGGCACGATGGCAGCTTGAGCTATAACGGTCTTTCGGCTCACCATCCCAATACAATCAACACGTTCCGGAATCTTACCAACATCCCCGCCTTGGCCCGCGTGATGCTCCCTTCCGAGTGGAGGTGCGTGCCATGGGTGGAATGCCAATCGCGGCCGAAGCATTGGATTCTCCATCGCAGTCGGGAAAACACTTCCATCGTTCCCTCTTGGAAAAATTGAAATCGAACGGTAATCGCGGCCTCCTCAAACTCATTTCTGGCTTGTTCGTTGAACACGATGTGAGGGTCCGATGAGCGCCGCTGGAGCTGGCATTTCGGAAGAGGAAATTTGGCAGCCCAAAGGCAACCCCTGGATCATTGCGGCCGCGGTTTCACTCGCGGCCTTTATGGAGGTGCTTGATACCAGCATCGCCAATGTGGCCTTGCCGCACATAGCCGGCAATCTAGGCGCAAGCAATGACGAAAGCACCTGGGTATTGACCAGCTATCTTGTTTCCAACGCAATTGTTCTGCCCATCAGCGGATGGCTCGTTGCATTGTTCGGACGAAAACGATTTTTCCTGATGTGTATCGTGTCTTTCACAGTCAGTTCGTTCCTCTGCGGGATCGCGCCCAACCTTGGGCTTCTTCTCTTGTTTCGCGTGTTGCAAGGTGCGTTCGGAGGTGGCTTGCAGCCAATGGCACAAGCCATCCTGGGCGACACCTTTCCTCCAGAGAAGCGAGGACTGGCGTTCGCTTTGTATGGAGTCACTGCCATCTGCGCTCCGGCCATTGGTCCGACGCTGGGAGGCTGGATCACTGATAACTACTCTTGGCGCTGGATTTTTTATATCAACGTTCCTGTTGGAGCTCTTGCGCTCGCACTGGTCTATCAGCTTGTCGAAGATCCACCTTACCTAGCCCGTCTGGGAAAGCGGCTTTCCGGTTTCGATTACATCGGATTTTCTCTGTTAACCGTCGGCGTAGGTGCCTTGCAGATCGCCCTGGACAAGGGACAGGAAGACGCTTGGTTCGGATCTGTTTTCATTACTGCCTTGGTGGTGATCGCGGTCGTTGGCCTGGTTTCTCTCATCATCTGGGAATGGTTTCAGAAAGAGCCCATCGTTGATGTGCGTTTGTTCCAGAACTCCAATTTCGCGGCAAGCAGTGTGATGTTCTTGATGCTGGGAATGGCTCTATTCAGTTCCACCGTGCTGATGCCGCAACTTCTCCAGACTCTTATGGGATATACCGCACAAAAGGCAGGGATGGTGCTCTCAGCCGGCGCCCTTGTGGTGTTAGTCGCGCTCCCCATGGTGGGCAAACTCACAACACGATTTCAAGCTCGCTATCTGCTCGCATTTGGTTGGATAACGCTGGGAGCGAGCATGTACATATCGAGCAAACAGATCAATCTCCTTCTGAGTTTCAACGCGGCTACCTCACTGCGTGTGTGGCAGTATCTCCCCGTCGCTTTTCTATTTGTGCCTCTCACACTTGCCGGATACGTCGGCCTGCCAGCTGGAAAAACCAACGCCGCCGCGGGGCTCATGAATTTCATGCGCAACATAGGACAGAGCGTCGGCACATCCGCGGTCACGACGCTCATTGCTCGACGCAGTCAGTATCATCAATCCGTGTTAGCAGGTTATACGGCTTCCACTCGATTTCACGACGCTACCATTGCACTCGCAACGCGTCTGACGACCGCTGGTTTGAACGTGCATGTCGCTCGACAGCAGGCATTGGCACGAATGTACGCGCTGGTTCAGTCCCAGGCTGCAGTTCTCTCTTACGTTGAAGTCTATTGGCTACTGGCGGTGGCTTCTGCAGTTATGTTTGCCGGCTCATTTCTACTGAAAAGGAATGAACCTGGCAAGCGTCAGAGTGTCTCAGTCCACTAAAATTCAAAAATCAGTCCTCTCCGATACAAATTATCTCGTCAGCGTTTCTGTTCATGCGCCATCTTGCTGGCCGATTGCCATCTTGCTGGCCGATTGCCATCTTGCTGGCATTGCCATGCTGGCACGTTGATGTGAGGCGCGCTCTTTCGGCTAGTCATCCCAGTGCAAATCAATAAGTTCCGCAACCTGTGAACGCTCCGCGCTTTGGCAGGCGTACTGCCTATTCCTGGGAGCGGAGAGAGGCCTGACGCCGCAGAGATCAGACCTCTGCTCCAGCGCTTGCCAAGGAAATACGGGCGCGAGCGCAATCACAAGGCCGAGTTCAAGGAGAAGAATACGGATGCCCACAAGGAATCGTTTCGTGTTGTTGCCAAAGGCGGCGCTGATCAGCGTTATTTCATTAGTCTGGGCGCTAAGTGCGCGAGGCCAATCCATTGAGTCCCAATCTGGCCAATGGCGAATAGCCGGACAAAATCTAAGCAACAGTTGGAGCCAACCGGCTGAGCACTCCATCAGCCCTGCCAACGTGAATGGGCTCACGCCGAAATGGGTGTTCACCACGGGTGGCGATGTTTCTGCTACTCCGACCGTGGATGGTAACGCCGTCTATTTCCCCGATTGGGGCGGCAATCTCTTCGCGGTTGAGAAAGACAGTGGCCAGCTCATCTGGTCACACAAGATCTCAGAGTACGACGGCGTCGAGGGAGCTATCTCCCGCGTTAGTCCTGCCGTGGATGGGAACCAGGTAATCATTGGGGACATTCTGAATTCGAAGCAGGCGCACAACGGCGCGAATGTGATTTCAGTGGATCGGCAAACAGGAACGATCCAATGGATGACCCAAGTGGACACGCATCCGGCGGCGATCATCACTGGATCCCCGGTTGTATTCGACGGCATGGTTTACGTTGGAGTTTCTTCAAGTGAAGAAACTCTGGCACTGAATCCGGCATATCCGTGTTGCAGCTTTCGCGGCAGTATCGTCGCGCTCGATGAGAAGAGCGGTGCGATCCGTTGGAAAACTTTCGACATGCCTGACAATGGCGGACAGGTCGGAGGATACAGCGGCGGCGCGATATGGCAACCACCGGCGATTGATCCCAAGCGCGGTATGCTCTTCGCCGGCACTGGAAACAACTACACGGGTCCCGCGGCTGTGGAAGCTTGCCAGGACGCAACTCTTACCGCGAACTGCACCGCGGCTGACGATTTTTTTGATACTGCTCTCGCGTTGGATTTAAAGAGCGGGCAGATCAAGTGGTCAAAGAAGCTACAAGGTTTTGATACCTTCACAGGAACCTGCGGTTTTGGAGCTGCCCGCCCAACTCCAGGGAACCCCAACTGTCCCGTACCCGACAGCCAAGATTTCGATTTTGGAGGGGCAGGTCCAAATCTGGTGGGTAATATTGTCGGCTTTGGCCAGAAGAGCGGCATCTATTGGGCACTCGATCCAGATAACGGCAACATCGTTTGGAGCACACTCGTTGGGCCCGGCAGTTCGCTCGGGGGCATCGAGTGGGGTACGGCGACCGACGGTCAGCGCATCTATGTCGCGATCGCGAATCGTTTTCAACTACCTTACACCTTGGTCCCCTCGAGACAACAAATAACCTGGGGTGCATGGAGCGCCCTGGATGTTGCCACTGGGAAAATTCTCTGGCAGACGGCAGATCCTACTGCAGGCACCATCGATACCGGTTCAGTGAGCGTTGCAAACGGCGTCATGTATGCGGGCTCGTATTCAGGGCAGATGTATGCGCTGAACACGGCAACCGGGAAGATCCTCTGGAATTTCGCGAGCGGCGGCTCAGTAATCGATGGACCGTCGATCGTGGACGGCAGTCTCTATTGGGGATCCGGTTACCGAAATATCCCACCTGGAATCGGAAACAACAAAGTCTACGCCTTTAGTCTGTCCGGCGAGAATGCTCGCGGCCAGCACTCCGGACGATGAGGACCACCACAATCACTCCGACGATCAGCGTGAGTAAGCGAATGGCGTTGGGATCATAGTTCACATCAACGATGTGTCATGTGAATTGCTGTTCCGATAACTGCACTTAGAAACCGTTTTTCAAAAATACAAAAGGAGAATTGTCAGATGAAGATGTCGCTACGTTTCACCGTCAGTGGAGTCTTGGCTACGATTATGGGAGCCGCTTGCTTTGGGCAGCACTACACCCAAACCAACCTTGTTTCCAATGAGTCAGGAGTTGCTCCCGTCACCGATCCGCAGTTGATTAATCCCTGGGGAATATCTCGCGGCTCCGGCAGTCCGTGGTGGGTCTCTGACAACGCGACGGGTTTCAGCACGTTGTACAACGGCGCGGGAGCCAAACAGTCGCTAATTGTCACCATTCCTCCGGCCGATCCGAATAACAAGAAGACCCCAACGGGCACACCAACCGGCACCATCTTCAACGGCAGTCAAACAGATTTCTTACTGGCGCCAGGCAAACCAGCGTTATTCCTCTTCTCCACGAATGATGGAACGATTTCTGGATGGAATCCCGGTGTGGCTGCGACGCTCGCTGTGATTGTGGTCAAGACCACCGACGGATCCAGCTACACCGGAGTGACCAGCGCATTCATCAATGGCAAGCCCTTCCTGTACGCAGCAAACTTCAACAAGGGCCGTGTGGATGTCTATGACAATGCATTTCACGTTGTGGATTTGTCCAAGCAGCACTTCAACGAAAACTCCTCCAATGGCGATGGCCACTCCGCTGGAAATCCTTTCGTGGATGAGCAGCTGCCCCACGGTTATGTCCCTTTCAACGTGCAAGCGATTGGCAACAACATTGTCGTCACTTATGCGCTTCACGAGGAACATTCGCAATTTGAAACAGACGGCCCGGGCCTGGGTTTTGTGGATATTTATAGTTCCACTGGCCAGCTCTTGCAGCGTCTCGAACATGGTGACTGGCTGAACGCTCCGTGGGGCGTGGCTCTCGCTCCGCTTGATTTCGGACGCTTCAGCCACGATCTGCTCATCGGGCAGTTTGCGGGTGGCGGAGATACCCAGTCGAGCGGATTCATTGCCGCCTACGATTTGACTACCGGAAAATTCGACGGGCTGCTGCAGGATGCCAGCGGGAAGCCATTGGCCATCAATGGCGTCTGGGCACTCAGCCCTGGAAACGTCAGCCCGAATAATAACGATGCCGCAGCTGCACCCGCCGGAGAAATGTACTTCACGGCTGGACCAAACCATGGCTCCGGAGGCTTACTTGGTTATTTGACGGCGGTTTCTGCGGAATTGACCGAAGGCAATGACCAGTAAATCCAGCCAGTTGGTCACCGCCCTGTCGGAGATTCTTCGTACAGAAACTCCTCTACTCTTCGACGCCTAGACAAGAGACACCGGGCGAAAAAGTCTGGTTAGCCTGGCGCTCTGCGAGAACTACTGGATGTGTGAACAAAAACACAAAAGTAGTCGGATGTCGCAGGAGCACAGGTTGCTCACCTATCTTTCCCCGATAGCTGAGTCGGATTTGCACGGTTCTAGTCAAAGGTGGAAGGAGAATACATGCACCGCTGGAAGAAAATCGTTCTGTTCGTCGGGATCGCTATGGCTGTCGCGGGTTGCCCGAAGGACAGAACTGACTTCAAGCAGGGACGTAAAGCCGAGGACCTTCACAATTACGATGCGGCATTTGAGTATTACCAGAAGGCCCTAAAGACCGATCCCGATAACGCCGAGTATCAGATCAAATTCAATCAGGCTCGTTTTGATGCTGGTGAGCTGCACATCAAGAATGGCTTCAAACTTCGCGAACGGGGCGACCTGGAAAGTGCTGCCACGGAATTTCAGAAGGCGACCTCCACGGATGCATCGAGCGTTTTGGCCGAGCAGGAATTGCGGAAGACCATCGGGATGATCAATGATGCGAAGCATATCTCAAGTGTGGTTTCCGAGACACCGGTCGATAAGGGCGAACCCCTAGCTCAGCTTCCTCCAGAGATCAAGCCGCTTTCTCGAGCCCCAGTGAACCTAAAAATGAGCAACGACGCGAAGATGATCTTTGACACCATCGGCAAGCTTGCCGGACTCACAATTATCTACGATCCTGATTTTCCGGCACGGCGAGTCTCCGTCGACCTGAACAACGTAACGCTGGAACAGGCTCTCGATGTCATGTCGGTAGAGAGTAAGGCGCACTGGACGCCCATGACCGAGAACATTATTCTCGTTTTCCCAGATCAGCCGCAAAAGCGGCGTGATTATGAAGAGCAAGTCATGCGTACATTCTATCTTTCCAATACGGTGCAGCCGCAGGAGCTCACCGAAGTTGTCACCGGGTTGCGCCAACTTTTGGATCTGAAGCGCATTCAGCAATTGAACGCTCGCAATGCCATCGTGATCCGTGCAACCCCGGGCCAGCTGGCTCTAGCGGAAAAGTTTATTCAGGACATCGACACAGCCCAGCCGGAAGTCGTTGTGCAAGTGTCGGTACTTGAAGCGCGCGTGGATAAAATGCGCAATCTGGGAATTCTGCCCGGGCAAACCGCCTCGGTTACTGTCGTTCCACCGGGAACTACTTCAATCAACAACAACAATACTTCGAATAACGGCACTAATACAGGAACGACCACGACTTCCACCACCGGCGTTCTGTCGCTTCAGAATCTCTCGCATCTGAACAGTAGTGATATCAGCGTGACGCTTCCGAACTTCACTGCGAACGCCCTGCTTAACGATTCCACTACGCGTATCATCCAAAACCCGGAACTTCGTTCGATAGATGGGCAGGCGGCAAAGTTGAACATCGGCGACCGCGTGCCTGTCGCAACTGGCAGCTTCCAGGCCGGGGTGGGCGCAGGCTCTTCCGCTGGGGGCTTCGTCAATCCCCTGGTAAACACCCAATTCCAGTACATTGATGTCGGCACAAATGTGGAAATCACGCCACGCGTGCATCCCAATCACGAAGTCAGCCTGAAGGTTTCGGTGGAAGTTTCTTCTGTTACCAATCAACAGAACATTGGTGGTATTCAGCAACCCATTATCAGCCAGCGCAAGGTAATTCATGACATTCGCCTGAAGGAAGGTGAATCCAGCATTTTGGGCGGGTTAATCACGAAGTCAGACACGAAACAGATTAATGGCTGGCCGGGTCTCGCTCATGTTCCGATCCTGCGTTACTTCTTCTCTGAAGATAGTAGAAGCTCCGAAGATGACGAGATCCTGGTCGTCTTGACCCCGCGTATTGTACGCATGCCGGAATGGACGAGATCTAATTTGACGACGTTGTATGCCGGCTCCGAGACCAATGTCCAGGTCAGCCGCGAGAGCGACATGCGAACGCCACAGCCGCCGCCGGCAATCTCTCCCGAGCCCACGAATGTGCAACCGCCAACCGCCGCGGTGGGGAATGGGCAAGCTCCGCCGAATGCGGCACAATCCGGAACGACTGCGCGGCTTCGTTTTGAACCGTCCAGTTTATCTTTGACAGCGGGACAAACCTCGACGATCGGCGTGGTGGTGGACAACGTCAACGACTTATTCTCGATTCCGTTTCTGCTCCAGTACAACCCGGCGGTCATCAGCGTGGAAGAAGTGCGGCATGGCGGCTTTCTCCAGGCTGGGGATCAGGCCATTGCTATCGTGCTGCAAGTGGACAAAGAGCATGGTCAGGCGATCATTTCGGCTACGCGTCAACCCAACACCCCAGGAGCGAGCGGCACAGGCACCGTCACGGGCATTGTGATCAAGGCCCTTGCGCCGGGTACAAGCACACTGTCGATTGTGCAGGTGAACGCCAGGGATTCGCAGCAGCGTCCGATCCAACTAGTGACCAGCGAAGCCAGCGTGCAAGTTAAGCCGTAAACTTCACACCGTAACGTCACTCGCCATAACAACACTGACCGCTGGAACCGCACGCCACACCATCGAATCGGCTAGGTAGCGCTCGCTTGGTGACGGGAAGCACCCGGAGGATTCGCTTCGTAATGCAGCCGCCAATTACTGTCGCAACCACGGAGTCTTGCCGCGAGAGGCAGTGCCAAACCTTGTGGAAATAGAAGCGGCTAAATAAGCAGCGTAAAGTCCCGTCACGACACCGGTAAAAACATCCATGGTGTAATGCACTCTGAGAGCCAGAACGCTAGCAATCTCGAAAATTGTGATCAGCACAGCGAGTACCGTGAGCCACGCATAACGCATCCCGGCGATTTCGATTAGTGCCAATACCGCAATGGCCGTGTGCCCCGAAAAAAAGTAATCATTAGCGACCGCGTAGGTGACCAGCAAAGACGGAAAACCCGGATAATGCCAGATCGCATTTGCAGGAATAGGCAGCGTCACCAACGCCTGAGCGGTTTGCCTCAACCCCAAAACGATAATTAAACCTATAAATGGCCGCGTCGACACTCCGAAAATCCATCGCGCTAAAAGGAAAAGTCCCAGCAGGTCTATGATTCCTGAACTGGCGATCAACAATCCATCTGCTGCCGGCGGGCGAGAAATGAGGTATGCATTCACAGGAGCAGTCAAATCCAGCAATCGATCGCCGATTGCATTTCCTGCGCCTACGCGTCCACCAATTAACGACTGGCTCCAGAACCAGACCCCAAGGGCCGCAGCGGTCAAGGCGAGGCGAATAGCCAAAGCTGCTGCTCCACCGTGCAATCGCCAGCCTTCGGCAATTTTGCTTGGAGCGGCAACTCGATTCATATGCTGGCTTTCACTGCAATTTCCTTCAAGCGCCGCAAATCGAGTTTTCCTGTTCCCAGATAGGGTAACGCTTCGACATGCACGAACTGATCGGGTCGCGGTTTGCCAAGCGCGGGGAACTCTGCCTTACCCAACTGAACAAAACATTCTTGTATCTTTTCCTCTGACAAAATGTGTACGACGATTAGGCGCTCGCCTTTTTTCTCATCGGGCACGGCGGTCACCGCGAACGTTTGTTCCGTCGCGCCGATGATCTCGTGCAGTTTTTCTTCCACCTTGATATGCGGGACCATTTCTCCACCGATTTTGCTGAACCGGCTCAAGCGATCAGTAATACAGATAAATCCGTCTTCATCCACAGCCGCGATGTCCCCGGTGTTATACCAGCCGTCGCGTAAGACCTCGGCGGTCTTTTCCGGACGCCCTAGATATCCCTGCATCACATTCGGTCCGCGCACCAAAAGCAGTCCCGAGTTCCCTTGAGGAAGAGCGGCAAATGTATCGGGATCGACAATCCGCACACTCATTCCCGGAAGTGGATGACCGATGCTTCCGCGCTTGCGGCCCACTTGCCGGAAATCTGCCGCGCGAAAATCTTTGGTATTCACAGTGACCGCAGGAGAGCATTCGGTGCATCCATAACCTTCCAGCGGGCGGATGCCGAAGCGATCTTCGAATGCTACAGCCACGCGTTCCGGCAATTTTTCCGCACCGGCCAACACATATTGCAGGCTTCCGAAATCTTCAGGGGCGCAGCGCCGGATGTACGTCTGCAGAAATGTCGGCGTCGCCAGCAGAAAAGTCACGGCATATTGACGCACCAGCGCGCCAATTGCATGCGCATCCAGCGGGCTGGGATGAAAGACCACGCCCATGCCGACGGCATTCGGCAAACAAAGCGTCCCTGTAAAGCCGAACGAATGAAAAAACGGCAAAATACCAAGGATTTTGTCGCGCGGGCCTAACATAACCGCCTGGCTCAACTGCTCCACATTTGCAGCCACGTTATAATGCGTCAGCACCACGCCTTTTGGATCGCCGGTGCTTCCACTCGAAAAGATGATCGTTGCCACGTCGTCCAGTTTTACTCTTGGACCCGCGCCGGCAAATCTTTCCAGCAAACGCGCAGGCAACAGCCAAGAGATCAGCGCTGCGCTCACCCTCTCCGAAAATCGGGGTTTTATCGCCAGTTCTTCAAGCATGGTTGCCGGCGCCGGCGGCTCGATATGTACCCGCTCCAGAAAGGCCTTGGAGGTAATCACAGTTTTTAAGCCGCATTGCTTCGCGCACGACACCAGCACTTCGTTGGAAGCCGTATAATTCAAATTAACCGGGACTTTTCCCATCAGTAACGCCGCTAGGTTTACGAGCGCGCCCCCAACCGACGGCGGCAACAGGATTCCCACCATTTTTTGCTCGCCCCAGATAGGTCGTAGTCGCCGCGCCAGAAAAACCGTGCGCGTGAGCGCTCCGCCAAAACTGAGCTTCGGTGTGTGCCCGTCGGCCATGGCAAAGCGGAAAGGGTGGCGCCGCGCGATCTGCACAAAGGAACGATGCAATGTCCTCATGTGCACTTTGCGGTGTTGATAGGCCTCCGCGCCCAACTCCTGTACTTTCTGCCGGACCTCTTGAACTTCACTCGTTGCAGCCATCGCAGCGCCAAATGTCACGCTTACGGGATAAGGAATCTTTCGTGGCATCTTCCAAAAAAACTTGCCGCGTTCGTAACTAAAAATCGATCCCCAGACGCCGCCCAGATTTACCGGAATGATGGGCACGTCGACGCCTTTGATAATTCGCTCCATGCCCCGACGAAAGGGCAGCATCTGCCCGATGCGCGTCATCTGGCCCTCGGGAAAAATGCACACGATCTCGCCATCATGCAACGCCTGCGTTGCAGAGCGCAGCGATTGAATCATCTCGCGCGGGTGCAGCTGCGACGAAATAGGAATCACGCCCATGATTTTCGCTAACGGCCGCACCAGCCAGTGATCGTACGAGCCCTTGAACATGATGAAGCGAATGGGCCGGTCGATCGAAGCGATTAGCAGTGCTGCGTCCGCCATGGAAACGTGATTGGGGACCAGTAACGCCCCGCCTTTCGCAGGCACATTTTCCCGGCCTTGCACGTGGATGCGATACAGCGTGTGCGTGGCAACCCAAAGTACGAGCCGCAGCAACGCATCCGGCAACAGGTGCAACACGTATGCCGTGGCGGCGACGGTAGCCAAGGCGGAAAAAAGAAAAATGGCGGGCGGCGAGAAATGCCAGTAATGCTGAAAAACATAGTAAATTCCCGTCGCCATGGCGATGGCCACAAAGGAAAGCAGGTTGGTCGCCGCGATCACTCCGCCTTTATTTTTCTCGTCGGGACGATGTTGGATCAGCGCGTTGACCGGCACCGCAAAAAATCCTGCCGAGAAACCGAGAGCCGCGAGCAATCCGAACACGTAAGAAAACGACAAGTCTCTCGCGGCTAGCATGAGCCCGAAAAGCGTGATGCCCACGGCGCCCAGCGGAATCAACCCGTATTCAACTTTACCGCCCGACAAATAGCCTGCAGCCAGACTCCCTAACCCAATTCCTATCGCCACCGCCGCCTGAAGAATTCCCGTGCGCGTCGCGCTGATATGCAAAACGTCGCTGCCGTAAAAAACGATGTTGGCGGTCAGCAAAGCCCCTAAAAACCAGAAATAGGAATTGCCGAGTACCGCGAGCCACAGCACGCGATCCTTGCGTATCAGCCGACCCTGCGCCCACAAATCGCCGACAGGATTCGCTCGAAATGATTTGGCGGGATCCGAAGCAGGGACCTTCGTGATTCCAAACGTCAACCACAATCCGACAGCGGAAAGTCCTACAAAAATTACGCCAGACCAACCTTGTCGCCCTTGAAACACATCCGCCAGAATCGCGCCGGAAACACCGCCGCCAATTACCGCCAGAAAGCTTGCGAATTCAAGAACTCCGTTTCCCCACGACAACTGCGATTCCGGCAAAAGCTCTGGCAGAATTCCGTATTTGGTGGGTCCGAACAGCGCTGCCTGCGTGCTTGCTAGAAATACCGCCGCCATTTCCAGGTTCAGGTTCTGCCGACTCAATCCCGCAATCGCCAGCAGCATCACGGCGATCTCTAAACACTTCGTCCAAATAGCCACTCTTCGCTTGCTGTACTTGTCGGCGAGAAAGCCGCCAGTCATCGAAAATAAAATAAACGGCAGCGCGAATAGTGTCCCGACAACTAAGACCAAACGGTCGCGATCAGCCCTGCCCATGGCCATGCCGAGGATGATGAAAATCACTAAGTTCTTGAGTCCGGTTTCGTTGAGCGCCCCTTGAAACTGCGTAACCACCAACGACCAAAACCCCCGGCGATAATAGGGACGTGCCACGGGTTGCACACAGGTTTCTGCCACCGGAACCGGCGGAGCGGACACGCGCTCAACGATAACTTCACTCATTAACAGTCGCCTCGGCCTGGATTACTTCTAAGTTCTACACATCTTGTCATGCCGTTGGAGCAACAGGCCGGTTAACATCCATACTGTTATTAGCGTTTGCGTATTCCGCGTGAGGCCTCGAGCGCGATTTGGCTCTCTCAATGGGTAGCGTCCAAATGCCGCCGTCTAGGGATCCTTCATGCTCTGAAGTTTGCGATTGAGGGCCACGTAATCAATCTTGGCATTGTGGCGCTTGTCGACTGGAACGCGATCGAGAAAAACCACTTGATCCAGATTCATCCACGAAAGCGATCGCAGAACAGCATCAGCAGTTAACCGTTCTTTGGTTTCGATAGCCAACACTCGGCGCCCGTCAACTACCGCTAGTGCGGCCCGATGAATTGCAGGATTCTGCATAGCGGCACACTCCACCGCAAACGGATACAGTGTGCCCCGTTGGTCCTGTACCTTGCCGCTACACCGGCCGAGCAGCCACAAACGTCCTTGCCCATCTAGATATCCGAGGTCCCCCGTTCGGTGCCATCGCACGCCTTCGACTTCGAATTTGGTCTCCGCGTAGCTTTCTGGATTGAGATAACCCGGTAAGACGTGCCCACCCGAAACTACAATTTCACCGGGCTGATCACCAGTAAGTATTTCCCGCGCGAAGGTCGCATTGTCGAGTGGTGGAATCGAAACGCCCCACTGATCGGGAATGATACGCAGCGAAATAGACTCCACAGGCCGTCCCGCGAGAAGTCCCTTCCCTTGTTCCATGGCCTCAAAGTCCGCCCGCGAAATATCCGACAACTCAATTTCCGCCATCGGTTCTGCTTCGGTTGAACCGTAGACCGACGTGATTTTTGCGCTTGGACAAAAATGTTTTGCTCTGCGGAGAAGCCCTGGGAAAACCGGTGCCCCGCCGATATATATTTTTTGGAGTTCAGGCATCGCGGTGCCAGTGCGCTGACATCCGTCCAGAAGCCTTGAAATAAATGCAGGCGATGCCGCGGTAGTCTGAATCTTTTCCCCCTGAATTTGTCGCAGCACCGGCCCTGCAGCAATCTTGCCGGGAAATCTAAGATCGGCGTCAGGGAGCACGCTGGTAACTCCCGAAGCCAGATTCGCCAAAACAAAAATCGGCAAAGTTGTCAGGTCGCGAGTACCCGCTCGTAATTCCAGGCTCGCCGCCAAAGCTCGATGCTGTGCCAGCAAGAATCCATGAGTCCGCGAAGCCGCTTTGGGCTGACCCGTGCTCCCGCTAGTAAAGGTCACCAACGCGGCCGTGTCATCAGACAAGGAAGAAATTTCTCGCGTAAGATTCGCCGCGCCCCCGATATTCAACTTATGTGAGGCAGGAAACCACGCAGAACAGAATGACTGGGGAACTTGGCGCAGTGCCGCTATCGTCCATCGCAACACTTGTGCTTTCGCGCTTCCAAAAAATGCTTTCGGCGGAAGAATACTGCAGCAGCGCTCGATATGCTCCCGCCCGGCCGACGGATCCAGGAAAATCGCTACGCAACCAATCCGAAATAGCGCGATAAGAACGAGGTAGAGTTCCGCAGCCACTGGATGCAAAAGCAGGACACTGTCGCCAGTCTGGAGACCGACGTCCTTAAGCTGACTCGCAATGCTAGCGGTCGCGCTATCCAGTTCACGAAAACTGAAGCCGCGCTGTTGCCCTTGATGAACATCAATAATCGCGGCATTGTCGCCCAATTCTTCGGCTCGCCGCAACAAAATCTCGGCGATGTTCATTTCGCCAGGTCCTTGAAATACAAGGTGTATTTCCGCATCACCGAAGCGTAATGGCGGCTGATATTTAGCGAAATGTTGTCTTCGAACATCAGCGCATGAATGCACCGGCGAAAGCCCAGCTCATGCCCGATTTGCTGCGCGCGAGCCACCAGCAGCGAACCTAGCCCGCGAAGTTCCGGCTCCGGAAGAATCGAAACCGTCTTGATGATGAACGTGTCGATCTCGCTCCCGCGTGTCTTCATCGCCAGGTCCGGAATCGCGAACAGGTACCCGACGCACCGGCCAGCTTTCTCCGCAATCAGAACCAACTCCGGCCGCACTATCGGCAGTAGCGGTTCGTACATCGCAACGAACTCTGCTTCGGGAATTTCCGTATACAAAAAGTTTTGCCGGAACGAAATCTTGCTTACGGCATAAATCTTTCCGAGTTCGGCGCCCAAATCGCTATTCGCCGGCTGAATCGTGATTCCCGTATCCGCAATCTTCTTTTCCATCTCCTCCCGTCGCCGGTCAGGGCGTGATACGTCGTTGTTCAGTGCCGAGAAATACGACGCGAGCGACGAAAAGCCCGCCCGCTCGAATTGTCGCGGCCATTCTTCAGGGTTCGTCGGCTCCAGAAAAAATGCTGGCTGCCCTCCGCGTTCTGTCACAAACCGATAACTTCGCCACGTGGTTCCATTCATCGGGCCAATCGCGATGGTACAACCCGCCTGACGCAATTGTTCCAGCGCCGCGGTGAGCACTGCGGCCGCAGCTTCATCGTTGGTCGCAGCATAGTGCCCCATCACACCGACACGATGCTGACGATAGGACGAAACGTCGGTCCACCAAACAGAGCAACGCGCCTGCGCAACACCTTCTTGGGACAATGCGCATACATGCATGTCCGCGTGATGCGCCGCGAAATCCGCGGAATTGAAACGTAGCAATGCTGGCGAGCTAGCCCAGCCCGCGATTTCAGAAGTGTCAGCGGAATGAACGACACGCATCTTCAGAAAATCCTGGCTGCCAGCGTAGAAAGCAGCACGATTCCGGCCTGCCGCAACCAGCGTGCCGCCGTCGCCGGGTAAATCCCTTCGTGCCGCGGCTCCGATAGGTAGAAAATACTGAACGCCACAAAGCAAATCGCCAGCGCTGCAGCCGACTGCACCAGTGACACGCGCGATCGCCCTTCGATAAGCACGTAGGGCCCGAACATAAGTGCCCACGACAGCAACACGCACGCAATCATTACCACCGGCACGGACGCGTAACGCGGGTAAAGCAAGTTCCAGCCGATGACCGCAAGATGAATGGCGAATGCCACCGTGTAGGGGAACAAGAAATCCGGCTCCTGCCAGATGCGGTACATAAAAAGCCACACCAGCCCTGCCGAAGCGATGCTCAACACCGCGTAAACATTATGTGTGCGGTCCGCGGCTGTGATCTTTCCTGGGAAAAAGAACGTGTAGCTCAACAGCAGAATCACCGGAGGAATCAGCCATTGCCATCCTCCCAGAGCCCACGAGATATACAGCACCAAAGCCGCCGCCAGCAAAGCGCTGCCCTGCAGTGTGGTTTTCCGCGCGTACACCGTCACGAAAATAACCAGCACCACGGCAACCCGGAGGCGGTTCCACAGTTGATCCACCGGCATCGCTAGATACAATCGCAACAGAATGAATACACCGAGCGGTATAAAAATATTATCGAGGCCGCGCCACGCAATAGCCTCCAGTAGCATGACGATCACCGCGATATCCAGCGAGATGAGCAGCGTCTCGACTCGTCCCACGTTGGAAAAAACTACCAGCACGACATTCACACTGAAAAACGCCGCGCAAAAAAATGCCACGGAGCCTTCAACGCTCTTGTTTGCCTCGGTCGTCGCATAACCATGCTTCCCGTATTCCGCCCCCGTCAGTGCCGCAACGGTGTCCGCGATCGTAAGCACCAACAACGGAATCGCATACAGCATTTTGTCGCCATGTGCGAATTGAAAAAGCAACGCTACCGAAAAAGGAAAATAGAGCTCACCCCAGGAGTTGCGTGCAACGTCATCCAACACCCCCGACAAATGGTTGCGTATGAACGGCACGTACCTCATTGCCAGCAGCAAAGCAATTGAAGCTCCGCAGACAATAAAAACTGGAATGCGTCCCGAAAAAATCCAGGGGAAACTGATCGACATCGCCCCAGTTCCGATGTGCGCCAATTTGCGCGTCCACTCCCCGCTCACTTTCGTTCGTTTGTGGTACAAGCGTAGCGTCAGCAGCATCACCAACGCTCCGATAAGAATCAGCAACATCGCCACAACGTCTCGAGAAGTCATACGACTTCCTCGACGACCAGGGCGCTATAGAAGAAGGCCTGATCACGCGCGAATAATTGCGCGCTCAATACTTCCAGCGGCTGAAGTACCCCAGACAAAGACTTAGGACGTTGACGTGGCGCGAGCATATTCCAATACGCCAGGCGCGCACCCCTTCGCGCTCTGCTTACGATCAGCTTCAACAATTGCTCGTACGAAACTGGTGACATGTACTCGAAAATATCGCTCAAGTTAAAGCAATCAAATTTCTTAGATCCATTCAGTGACTCTTCCACGGAACCGCAACGCCACTGTAATCGATCGAGATTGCGGCGAATCCGCTCAAAGTTGTCCTCTCTGAGGGCAACAGGAAGCGCGCCATTGTGACACCCGGTCAGGATCCATTGAATGTACGGATTTTCCGCCGGATCCAAATCCGTCAGGGCGTACTCCGTGCGCATTAATATTCGCCCGGAAACGCTGCCTTTTACGTACCGGAAAAATTCCTTGTCCCGCCCCAGCAAACCCATTAGCCGCCGCGAAAAAAAAACGCGAAACATCAGCCGCCAACGCAGGTTGTTCCAGTGCTGGTCATAAAACGCGCGCCGCTCTTCCCCCGACTTCGCACGCAGCAGCTCCCGAACCCGCTCGCGAGTATGCACACACGGCAACACTCGCTCGCGGAAAATCTGAAAATAGTGCTCGAATTTTCCAATTGACCCAATACCTCCGGCAATCAGCTTTGGCCGCGCATCCCAAAACGCGGCAGCGTCTGCGGATAGATATTTTCGGCACGCCTGATAAAAAAATAGCCGCGAATCGCTTTCGATTGACCCGATCAGAGCTAGAAGCTCTCTGTGCTGCAGCGCGCGGTACGCTGCGACGCGCAGTTCGAGACAGGCAATCTGCGCGGGGTTTAAGTCGATTGCCAACACGCTCTTCGGGTTGCTCGACAAAAGCGCCAGCGTGTTATCTCCCGCCGACGCAATCGACAGGCAATGCTTTTGAGGACCAGGCTCAAGCGCCGCCAGTAAAACCCCCGCATCTTCCCAGCACTGCGCGTAGCGAATGCCGGAAAAATCTGCGCTTCCGGCGGCCTCGTTACGCATGGTTTTCCTGGGCAGCTAGGCGTCGAACAATTCCGGCGGCGCCATCAAGCTCGACCTCGTCTCCGTCCTGCAGCCAATCAAGCAGTCCCGGTATCGAAATCACTGCCGGAATGCCCAGTTCGCGCGCGACAATGGCAGAGTGTGAAAGCAAACTCCCACGCTCCACTAGCAGACCGCTCGCTGAGGGAAACAGCATGATCCATCCAGGATCGGTGTGGTCCGCCACGAGAATGCAACCAGCAGTCAACCGTGCTTGTTTAGGATCGCGAACCACGCGGGCTATTCCGCGTACAATTCCCGGACAACATCCCAGACCTATACGTTCTTCGCCTCCGGCTTCAAGCGTTCCACGGGGCTCGCTCGAACGATAAGTTTGCGCGTGATATACCGGCCCGCGAGTCTCGAAACGATCAGCGGGAACCGGCCCTTCCCGGTACTCCTCGAATTCCTTTTTTCGCAATGCCGCGAGAGATCGAAGATCCGCAGTCGTCGACGCGCCATCGCTGAATGCGAGAATTTCGCCGAGCTCAACATAAAAAATGTCGCGCGCGTCATCAAGACGGCCGATGGACTGCAGCCGCCGCCCCGCCTCCAGAAACAATCGGCGTATCATCCCAAACAATCGCGTGCGTTCGAATCGCAGATTCTCCCGATTGCGCACGCGCTTCCGTGCCTGGCGCATCAACCAGAACAGCGTCCATCGACGAACCGGCGAACCAGACAATTCCGCGCGCATCTTGCCTTCAGCTTCGTCGGCAATGGAAACATCTGCATTGGGCGTGGCCGCAGCAGAAGTTCCGCGCGCAACTTCGCCAATATTCCTCAGCAACACCAAAGGGTCATCGTGCAGCGTTTCGCTTTCCAGCTTCAGCTCTTCGAGGCATCGGTCGCCAAACTTTTCGAGATACGCATCGAAAAGCGCGGAAAACTCCGGGCATTGCCGCACCGCGCGCATCGCCTGCGCAACAGGTGCTTCCCGCAAAGCCGCCGCCAGTTCCGGATGCACTGCGGCAACTTTAGCCATCTCTCGAACCCGCGCCGCGGGTTCGAGACTGATAATATCCCCTTGCCCGCGAATCGCATCATTCGCGAGCATCCCGTTTGTATCGCCGCACCATTTCGCCGTGAGTTTCCGAAAAGCTCCGTGAAAAATCATCGCGAAAAAATCATTGACCAGCGGAGCATCCCAGCGCGACAGCAATTGCTGCTCCAATTTGTAGTAATGCGTCACCAATTCATCAAGTCGCATATCCGCGAACTGCGGATTCGGCGGCGCGAGTGCCTCATTGAGGTGGAGATAAAATCGTTCGATCTGTCGGTCCAGAATGAAATAATTTCCAATCAGGCCAAATATCGTGTACATGCCCCGCAACCCATCGACAAAGCGATCCCAACTACTCGCCTGCAGCAAATCACTCACGACCTCGTTCGGCAAACTTTCCCGCACTCCCATCATCTGTTCCATGAATCGCCGGTTCAGCGTAAATCCCGGCAACAGCGCCAGCACGCGGTACCAATTCAACAGGTTGTAGTAGATGCGCCCCTGAATCAGCCCAAGCATCCGTGAGAACGTTCGCTCATTCGCTGCGATTTTAGCTTTCGGCACGCGCATGATGACGCAGAACTGCCGGTACACCCCCTCGTACACGTAGCGCGCAAAAGAAAACGTCAGCGGCGTGGTAATTCCGTTGTAACTCTCCGTGATGTTGCTGTTGTCCCATAGGTTCAATGCACCTTCGGGATCCGCGAGGTCGAGAAGGGTGGTGATCGGCCGCGATTGCAACAGAAACAACTCGTCCCCTTTGATCGCCCACTCGATATCCTGCGGCCGCCCAAAAACCTGTGCCGCGTTTCGCGCGAGTTTCGCCACCGCCGCGGCTTGCTCGTCGGTCAGCGACGGTTTCATCCCTTCGGCTTCGCTCAATGTCACCGCCGAAACTCCCTCCTCAGCGGCGGCGTCAAAAACATGCGAAATAGTTTTCCGCGTGATCTCTCGCTCAACGATTCTTCCCGCGCGGTCCACCTTAAACACATCCGCGGCAGCTTCGCCGCCGACCAGTGCAGTCCCTAGCCCCGGAACTGCTGACACTACCGCCAGTGATCGCCGGCCGCTGACCGGATCGGCACTGAACGCCACACCAGACGCATCGGCATCCACCATCCTCTGGACCAGCACAGCCGGGGCTGACGGTGGCGAATTTGCAAGTCCGTGCTGCCGGCGATATTCGAAAATGCGATCGCTGAACCCCGAACGCCACACCGCCGCAACTTTTCCGCACACCTCATCCGCAGCGACAAAAAGAAACGTATCCAATTGCCCGGCAAATGAATGCTGCGATCCGTCCTCGTCAACCGCCGACGATCGCACCGCGAAACGCCCGCCTTCAGCCGACAACTCACGCAGCGCATCGCCGATTTCACGCTCGATTTCATCCGCTGGTTTATACGTGAGCAGGTTTGAGCCTGGGCAGCGCAGTTGTCCGGACGCGAGCGCCTCAACCTGCTCTGTCGTCAGGCTCGCCATAAACGCCGGCGGCGAAATAACGAACCAACCAGGCACCGGCAAATTGGCATCGCCCAAGCGCAGCAGCGCCAGCGCCTTGCCACCGAGTTCCTGCAGTCCGCCGTCTCGGTTGACGAAAGAACTCATCCAATATTCCATTGACGCGAAATCATCGGAACGAAACCCAGGCTAAGGTACATCAAGAGGCTCCACACCCCCGCCATCGTCTCAATCAATTTGCCGCGCTTCGGCACCGCTCCCCGCAGAAAATAAAATCCAGCTCCCGCCGCCGCACAAAACAAAATCAGCAGCAACACAAAAACAGGCCGCTCAAATCCAATCCGCAGCGCCGCAACGTACGCGCAACCCGCCGTACAAGCCATCATCGCTAGCCAGGCAACAACGGCATTCCTCCTTCCCCAAAGAAAACTGTAAGTCTCGACGCCCTTTTCCTCGTCTTGTGGCGAGCGAATTTTTCGCCCGATCTCCACCACCATGCCGTTAAAAAAACTGACCAATAGAAACCACAGCAGTCCATGCGGTGGCCTCGCCGCCCCCGTCGGAACCCAGTCACACGAGGTTGTGTACAAATCCACCAAAGGCATAATGGCCATGTGCGTAACCATGTAGGTAATTGGCCGTGCCTTGAGCCAACGCCGCGCAAAAAATTCCTTGCTCATCAACGCCAGATAAGTCCACGTCAGCAATAACAACACCATCAGTCTGGGCGACAGCCACAACGCCAGTGCGAGTTGAATGACGATGCATCCCACCCATACTTTCGCCAGATCGCGAAGACTAACTAACCCCCGCGGTACTGCACGATAAGGCCGGTATCGTGAATCTTCTTCGAAATCTTTGAACTCATCCGCCAACCTTAGTTGCAGAAAAAACAAAAACGAACTAGCGAATGCCACTAGGCAAGGCTTCCATCCCGGCAGGCCGTTCGCGCCACGCAGCAACGCCGAATAACACACGGCGGACAAACTGAAGGCGGCAATGACAGGCGTGTGCGCGAAGATAGGAAAACGCTCACGTTGATAAATCCACCAACGGTTAGTCATGTTTTCCTTGTGTCGAATGCTACAAGCGACAATTTAATCTAGACGTGCCGATTTATCTCCGCGAATCTCGCAAACCAGTGCTGAGCCGCACGGTGCGGCGTCGCGATTATCAGAACCCTGCGTGCACTTGGAATTGCTATTTGCAATTTGGAGCTAGTGTAACCTCGACGGGCGGTTTATGAGTTGCCTGTTAGCTTGTGCGATCCGAAGCATCAACCTCATGACGTTGCACGTCGCGCTATCGTGCTCGATCACTACAAGAAGCAAAAGGGCATGATTGCTTAGGGTGCTTTGCAGCACTCGTCAAAGCTGGGCACAATCTGGGAACGATTACAGTCAAATGCGCAAATGCGGCCCTGTATTACTAGGTGAGGGGAGGGAAAAAGAAGTTTAAAAACCAACAATCTCATGGCGTTGCACTTCCGCGGCAGCGAAAGACTATGTCCCCACCGCTACGCACTAATTGCAAATCGTCGTCTTCTTCAAGCAGAAACCGCCGCGGCGGCCTTTAGCCACTGTTTCATCTGATCGTGATTTACCACCCCAGCTTGCTGCGTCACTAGGCGACCACCGGAGAAAACCGCAAAGTTCGGGATGCCGCGAACATTGAAGCGCCCGGCGACTGTCGGATATTTCTCGGTATCTACTTTCAGCACCACCGCTTTGCCCGCCATCTCCGCTGCCGTGCGAGCCACTTCAGGAGCAGCAATGCGGCAGGGTCCGCACCAGTCCGCCCAGAAATCTACGAGCACCGGAACGGACACATGCTGGATGATCTCATCGAATAAAATTTCGTCGACCGCCAAGGGCTCGGCGAGCGGCGGCAACGGCGATTTACACTTTCCGCAACGGCCAGTGCTAGCCAGGTATTTTGCCGGGATACGGTTGTTCTGGCCGCAATGGCTGCAGGCGCGGACTACAGGCAAAAAGGACCTCCATCACACGAATCGACGCCACTCATTGGATGTTTGTGCAGTTCCCGAAGTTTACAGCGCAAATCAAAGATCTGAAAGGCGCGCTCCGATTCGCGTCGGGTTACTGACATCAATCTGTCGTCATACCGACAATGCGCGACACCTCTCCACGTGCGCCTAAAATCGCAGGCTACGTCGGCAGACACGCGTTTATTAATGGTTCACGCCCTCGGCCCCATTTGTTCGCTAACGCCGTTCGCGGACTGCCAAAATAGTATTCTCGCAAATTACCGTGAAAATTCTCGCGCCAGTTCCGACACCCGTTCGAATGCCTCTACGTGCGAGGAATAAACTTTAGGAAATCGTTCGGCGGCTCTTTTCGCGATTTCCTCTAGCGAAGCCCTTCCATCCATTGCTCCCATCAAAAAACGTTCCGCCTCTCCTTCGGCAGTCAACACCGGAACATAATCGATAACGTGCCGCCGCAATGTGTGCGACGAGACATTCGCGCCCTCAAACGTTGATTGTCGGAAATGTACCTTTTCGCCGCCCTCCCGGGGAGTCGTTTCAGTTTCCCATCTCCAGATGTAATCTTTGCCAACCAGGTTTGCGTGTAGGTCGACCGAAATTTCTTGTCTTTCCTCAATCAAAACCGGATCAAGCCAGGGCAAGAACAATTGCCCATAAATGGTTGACGATTCCGGGCCCGCCGAAAATCCAATATCTTCATATAGCTCGGTCTCAAACCACACACAAATTCCGTGTGCCGTTCCGCTTCGATTGGCCCGAAACACTAACTTACCCGACACGTCGGGGCCAGGATTGCCCATGTAGTCTAAAGTGCATAACGCTTCGGGTCCGCTGATCAGCTGATCGAACTCGACCGTAATTCTATGGCAGCTATTGAGTACCAACTGAAGTGGGATGGAGAGTTTTACTCTTGAGACGCAGGTTTTCCAAGGCGATGCGAGGTTTGAATAGATTTTCTCGGACTCAATGATCGCGACCTTCAACACATCACGCCGTGGAATCAGCACTCCTTCGGGCGCCAGAAACCTCTTTCTCGCGTCATGCAGCGACGCCACGGCTCCATCAAGCAATGGTAATACTCCGCGAATGTCCGAAACAATTACATCTACACGTTCCGGCAGTTCGACTTTGCGCGAATCACTTTGAAAAAACTGGATTCGGTCCGCAAATCCATTCGCGACCGCAATTTGCCGCGCAACATCAATGATATCTTCTATCTCGATAGCATACACGCGCTTCGCGCCTGCGCGGCAGGCCAACAAAGAGAATACCGCAGGTCCGCAACCGATCTCCGCCACAACGTCGCCAGGACGCACGCTACGCGAAATAGCTTTCGCATAGGCATTGAACCTCGCTGAATCACCGATCATGTCGCCGAAATTTCGGAGCGAGTACATATTATTGGTCGAGAGAGTTCCCCCGCGCCTCGACGCTGGCAAAATCCCGCTCGATCGTCGCACGGAATTCTTCAACTTCTGCGGTCTCCCTCCGACGATTGATTTTTCGAACAGGCACAGTGGCCACCACGCGGCTCAATACCTTAAACTCTTCAGCTCGCTGTTTGCCATCTAGAAAGTTTGTGGCATAAGTATTTCCTATCAGCAGCATCAGCGCGGTTATTCGCGAAATGGTTTCGACACAGTCCGTTGGACCCGGAGTTGAATCTCCCAAAACGTAGATACCTCCGATTGGGAGTGCGCGTTCTTCGAATCGTGTTTCACCATCTTCCCCTAGTTTTAAGCACCGTTTATCCCAATCGGGCATAATCGGCGGCAAAGCCTCCGGCGAACCGTAAAGTAATTTCACTGAATCGGGCCAAAGGTTAACGCGTGGATACGCGGGAACCATTCGAAATTCATTTCCAAACTCAACCAGAGCCACGATGTCATCGGATAACACGGCATATCCCCGCCGTGCAAAAGCGGCTGCCGTCGTGGATTTTCCCGCCCCTTCGGGTCCCACAAAAACCACCGCACGGTTGCTGATGCTCACCGCACTGGCATGAAGACAGACAATTCCGCGAAGCCGCAGCAGCAATCCTAGAATCGGCCCAACTAAATAACTTAGAGTGTTCTCTAGGGAAGAGTTGGCGGGCCACCGAGCCCACAGCGTCCGAAAGCCACGATCCAGCCAGAATTCGACCCCATCACTGTATAACACGCGGAAGAATTCACCGTCGTCGATATCCCAGATTTGAAGGTCTGGCTGTCCGGTTTCACGCGGATAGGAACTAACGTACCTTAGTGTGCCTCTGCTCTCCGAGGAATTCCAGATGGGTAAAGCCCCGAGCCTTATCTGGACGTCTGGCAGAGCGATGGATGAGATTGGGAGGAGGCCCGCGATGGGCAGGTTAGAGCTGAGGAAAAGTCCGTATGCGACGTACTTATAGGATTGGATATGATCTCGAAAAGTCACTCTCGGAACAATCTCGCTGGAGGTTAAACGGGAGAGTTGTGATTCAAAACATTATAACGACGTGTGGGTCATATTTACAATGCTTCCACCGTCGAGCGCCATGTGGTGGCCTACTACGCCTGTTAACTGCCGCACGGTACCGTAAACAGTTAGAGTCGGCTTCGAATAAGGCTTTTCAGGTTTCTTGTCCGGCTTTGACATTAACTCTCCACATTTCAGAGTTGCGACCGCAGCCGCCATAACGAGGGCCCTGCGACTCAAAAAAACTCATTTGAATTCTACCACAAAAGTTACCCAGCTACGCCTGACTCGAACGTTTTCACGCCTATCGACGAGTTCCAAATTGTCCGCGCCTGCGGCGCCTACTATCCGGCGTTACTTTTTCCATTGTTTCCGTCCTTCCTTTCCGTTTATCTGCAATCACCCGATGCCCTTTAACCAAAGGCTCAGGCAAAAGGGTCGTAACTGTTCGTTTTGAGTCCTATGGCCAAGAGTGCCGAGACCATTTGGGTCAACGAATTCGCATATTCGTCCATCCAACGTGGCACTATTCAACGACACCGTCGTACTCAATCTAACCTTTTCTACCGCCGGGTGTGCTGACAGCGGGGTCTTGGGTCGTAACAAAACCTCTCGAGGTAGCTTGCCTGCCATTAATTTCCGCGACAGCATTTTTTTGTAGGCCCATGGGAAAACGGGGATGGCCAACAGGTATTCCACCAATCTTAGATCGACAAACGGATATCTAATTTCCACTTGTGCATGCGTCACTCCCGGATCATGCATCTCAAACATACGGGTCCACTGGGGAAGGAGCATCGATGCATGGGCTTTAGGCCGTACCAAGTGCTGTTCAGCAGGAAATAAGAGTTTGCCGCATTCCGCCCACCGCTCCTCGAGTTTCGCCCGCTTGGCGAACTCGGGCGCGATCCAAGCGGGCATCCCTGTGTTTCCGCGCATTTTCGCGAAAATCGACCGAATCCTTTGGGCTACGCCGCGCCAAGGCAAGGGCCTTACCCATAGAAACCACGCTGTTTCGGGAAGTAAACGTCCCCATTCGCCAGTGCGACGCAATTCCTTTACGTATGGCCACATTTGGAAATACATCAAATTATCAGCGCCTTCGCCAAACAGTGCTGCGCGGCAATCCACCGCAATAGTGTCACAAACGTCCAGTCCTCCGGATGACAACGGATCATCGTTCGGTTCCGGAAAACGATATCTTGCGTGTCCCCAGTTTTCGAACAATCGGATATGATCAAGCGGCATGTATTTGTTAGGAATGTCCAGATAGCGAGCCACCTTAGTTGCATAAAAGCGTTCATCATCCGAAATCAGGGAATCATAGCCCACCGTATAACTGCTAAGAGACGGGTTCCCGCCGCGATTTCTTGCAATTTCCTTGGCTGTCGCGGCCACCGCTCCAGAGTCTAGTCCGCCACTCAACAAAATGCCGACTTTGTCTGTGCGCAGTCTATCCTCAACGGCGCCCCGCAACAGTTCGGCAAATCGTTCTAGATACTCATCTGACCGTGCATATCGAATTCGGCCGTCGGTCGGCGGCTGCCAGTAGTTTTTTATTTCTAATTTATCGCACGAAACCACCAGCCAATGGGCCGGTGGCAATCGCTGAATGTCCCGGAAAGTTGTCGTGGCTTTGTTGCAGTTCAACCCAAACAACAAAAAATCACCGATAGCCGCCTCGTTTAATGTCGCCGTCACCATCGGGTGCTGTCTCAGGCAGTTAAGAGTGTTGCTGAACACGAAGACCTTGCCTAGATCCCCGTAATAAAATGGCTTGACTCCCATGTGATCGCGGGCGCAAAAAAGCGTCTTCGCCTCGGCGTCCCATATCCCAAAAGAGAAGTCGCCTCGTAGATGGTCAACACAATCTCGTCCCCACGCCGCATAGGCGTGCAGGATCAGCAAGGCGTCGGAAGCTTCCGATGCGACGCACTCGCCGTTGGCCCGTGTCAGTTTTTCTGATAGTTCGCTTTTGCAGTCCAAACGCACATCAGCGGTTATCCATAACGCGCCCAATCGGGCTGGTTGTCTATCGGCGGGGACTATCTCCGTCGTGCGAAGCATGGTGTGGCCGAGTCCAATGCCGTCAGTTGCAAATGCGTCCATGTCGTCCGGCCCACGGTAGGCCATAAAATTCGTTATGGCTTGCAGTTGTCCACTGTCTATCGCCACCCCGGTGCGGTTGAATATACCTACGATTCCGCTCATAGGCTGCTCTGGTCGCGTGTGATTTGCCGTATCTCGCCTGTCAACAAGGTCTTAGGACTCGATAACCTAATCTTAGCCATTTATGTGAAGAGATGTTCCATAAGGGTACAGTGCGCCCATTTATAGATATGTGCAAGTATTACCCTATCAATCACTTACAGGATGTCGGCCTTTGTATCTGGGGTCATTAAATTGCTCTAACCCTATCGGGAGGTCCTATGAATCGTCTATTTCAAGTACTAACTCTTGCCTTTACCGCGACATTTCTCGGTGCCGGAGTTGCATCTGCTGATACTTTGCAATTCACCCTGGCGGGTCCAGTCTCAGCCAGCTTTGATCTGTCCTCTGGTCCGCTATCCATCAACCCAGCTGACACCAGTGCTGGCTTCGGTTTCAGAATTATGCCCGCAAATTTGGTGGTGAATGGTGCCCCCTCCGGCGACTTTCTGGTTTTTTATAACGAGGCATTCGCCGGCGGTTTCGGCATCTTTCCATCGGGTACTGAAATGACTGCATACGCAACGGGACCCCAAATTTACGGCGGCACCGAACTTAATCCAACATTCGCTCCTGGGGTGTTTACCTTAGATGACGATGTCACAGGCACGCCCGTGCCCGGCGCCTATACGTTGACGGTTACTGATCTTACTACCGTATCGACGCCTGAGCCCTCCGTTACGATTCTTCTTGCCATCGGACTGTTGGCTGTTGGCCTCGCAGTATTCCGCTTCAAGCCAAATCTTGGCGTTAGCGCTAGCTAGATCTACGAGAACCTCCCATTAGCGGCGAGCGCCTCGGCGCTTGCCGCTATTTTTTTGTCCCGCCGAGCATCGGAAACGCTTCCTCGAACGCCGCGTAATGCTTATGCGCTTCTTCCGGCTCGTTCAGGGCCACCCCGTCGCATTCCACCCACCCATGGGCCTCAAACTTCTGATCCGTTTTTCGCGTCCCGATGCGCACGCTTGATGCGATGCCTTGCCGTCCCAGCAGCCACCACAGCGCCAGGGACTGCTCCAGACACGCAGGGCTACCCCACGTGCGGTGCGCAGCGGATCGCACCATTCGTGCAGTCAATGCGGTCGATTCTGCCTGTGTTCTGCTCGATTGATAAGAAATAGCCGGTTGGGCTCTAGGTAGGCGCTTTTGCAGGCTAGATTGCGTTGCGCGAAAGCCGCGAAGCCGTAGGCTGAGACAAATAAATGGCAACAGCACCGCAGCACGCAGGAAAAGCCCGCGCGCCCTTGGTTCCAACGCCTTAAATCGCCGAAGCGGTTCCCACATCGGAAGAAGTGACGATCACCAACCCATTGTCGGCCAACTTTTCGAGCAATTCGCTAAGGTGCTCGCGAAGCGTCTGGGCGTCGACGTCGTACTCACTCAGGAGTGCCTGGTAAGCAGCGTCAATGTTTGACGCCGTTGTCGCCAATTGCCACATCCGCGCGCCGGTTTCGTCCAGACCAAAGTAGCGTTCCGTCTCAATATTCAACAGCACCGCTTCCTTATCCAGGAAACGCACCAGCACATGACGAGGAATACTCACCTTATCGCTAAACATCACCATTGCCGCCCACCCGCTTCGTCAATTGCCCCCCAACTGAAACTGACTTCCAATTGTATCGAATAGCGCCCGCTATGTGTGGGAATAGCTCGGCGCTTACCTGAGTTCCTCGAATGCACAAATTTGCTTCCATGCGCTTTATATAACTTGTAACCTATATATTTAAGTAGTAAAATCAAGGATGAACGTCACCCTCGAAGCCGCATGCATCACCGCAGCGTTAAGTTTATGCGCCCTTTTTCTCTAATTCCAACCCATCTCGTTCGTCTAAGTTCCCCAAAGTATCCGCTTGATTTGGTAATCTGCGCTTCTTCCGGCACCAAAAATGCGCCTGTAGGTCAACTCCCGTGTTTTCAGCATCTTGTGAACGCTTTACCACTTTTTGCTGCGCCGACCCTTTGTTTTCAATACTTTGGGGACTCTTTTAGGAAAAACACCGAGGGTAGGGGGTATGTTCGTAAATTCCACCCCCTCTTCGACGCGATTCACGTCAGTTCGGGTGCGTCGGTCGTTTTTACCGTTGCCCCGAGGCAACCGGAAATACGTTGTGCTGGGACGGCGGCATCGGAACGTCGCCTTTGCGGTCGCGCCAGAGGATGGAATTCAAGATCTCGTTGTTGGCCTCGTCCGCGTGCCGCCAGTTCATCGCCGCAGATGCTTTTGCTCCCGGGGCGGTGGAGGCATTGCTTTTGAAAATTAGCCCGTTGCGAAGGTTGGTGTAATCCGCTTCAAACGGTTGTTGAGCGGTCGAGCTCGAAAACAGCGCTGACATGATTGGGGCGTACGCGTCGTTGTGATTCATCGGTGGCAACCCCAGCAGCGCCTCCATGGTGCGAATCATGCTTACGGTGGTAA
>DATHGV010000266.1:0-12671 GCA_035490135.1 Candidatus Methylomirabilota bacterium | reverse complement strand
CGACAGTTATTTGACGCAGAACGATTTGATCCAGCAGGGGACGCTGCCGTCCACAGGCGCGACTTCGCATTCCAATTATTTGAATCTCGCATTCGGCGAGCAATACGCCTTCAGTCCCACATGGGTCGGAACATTTTTATTTGGGGCCAGCGGATTGCACCGCACCGAAGCGCGAAATGATTACGTCGGATTTTCGCTGCAGTTTCCCTTCAGCGCGAGCTTTCGGACGGTTTCGGGGCTGGACACCTTTGGCGACAACCAGTTTGCAACGGCGATTACCGCGTTCCCGGTGCTGCGCAACCAGGAGAAATATCAGCTGCGCTACGACGTGAGCCATTCGGCGGGACGACACGCGCCAAGCTTCGGCATAAATTTTATTCATGAGCCAGTATTGAGCGGCGCGCTTTCCGGTACGACGGAAACAGTGCTGGCTTATCCGCAGGACCCTAGTTTTTATGCCGCGAATCCGTCGCAATTTTTCTTCAGCGCGGGTTGCGCGGCACAGCCGGATCCGTTATCGGGAATCACCTGTACGGCGGTGCCGGCAAGCGACGGGAGTTTTTCTCAGAACGTGCAACGGCTGGGATTTTACGCGCAAGATTCCTGGCGCGTGACCAGACATCTCACTGTTAATTACGGATTGCGCTACGACACCACCTTTGGACTTTTTGACGCGTCTGGCCGCACTCAACTGCAAAATCCCGCGTATCTAACGCTGCAAGCACTGCAGATTCCGTTGGTGCGCGGGGCGCCACATGATTATCGCGGAGCTGTCGCGCCGCGACTGGGGATTGCCTACGCTCCGGGAACGCAGGGCCGCAGCGTTATTCGCGCGGGGATTGGTTTGTACTACAACGATCTAACGCAAAACGGATGGGTGGGCGCACTGCAAGGGGTGAACACTACCCCGCTCCCGTGCGTAAATGCGGTGGGCGCGACCCCCGACGCGGGCTGCGTACCCGGAGCAGCGGCCGGGGGCGCGGGAGCGCTGATCGATCCTCATTACAAGACGCCGTATGCACTACACGCCAGCATGGGATTTGAACACGCTTTCAATCAAAGCTGGACGGTGGGCGCCAGCTGGGTGCACGAGCAGGGCGTGCATGGCTATCGCAATTATCAATACGTTCCCGGCTCGACGCTGTTCACGCCGCTGTTTGCCGCGGCCGACACCGTGAATCAGATGCAATTCGTCCCGGCGGTTTCTGTGGCGCACTCCGATAATCGCTCCAGTTACGACGCGCTGCTGGTACATGTGCAGGGAAATGTGTCGCGAAGATTTAATTTGATTGCGAATTATTCTTTGTCCTCGGCGAAAACGTGGGGCTGCATACTCGGCGAGTTGTTCGACTACGTGAACGGCGTTTGCAATCCGTTGCGCCCCTTTGGGCCGGGGGATTACGGGCCCTCGGGAGAAGACGTCGGCAGCCGCGTGGTGGTCGCGGGGATTTTTCACGCGCCGGGCGGATTGACGTTGAGCTTGTTTTTTCAGGCGGAAGGTGCGCGGCCGCTAACTTTGACTACGCCAGTGGATGTGAATGGATTGGGAGATTCCGCGAACGACCGCGCGGTGATCAACGGGGTGCAGACGACACTCGACGAGTTTCGAGGAACTCCTTACGTGCAAGCGGATTTGCGAGTGAGCCGGCCGTTTACATTTCATGATCGGTGGTCGGTGACGCCCTTCATTGAATTTTTCAACTTGTTTAACCGCAATAATCCCGGCGCGAATTATGTGACAGACATTGGCGCACTGCCGACCCCGGTGAACAGCCTTACCAACGCCACGGCATTTTGTTTGAATGCCGATTGCTCGCAGACCAAGCCCATCACCAATCCCAAACAATTGTTGGTGCCCGCCGGAGCGCTGGGCGATTTTTTTGGCCCCGGTACTACCGTGGGGATTCCCTTTGCGGCGCAGGTGGGGTTGCGGGTGACATTTTGATTTTTAGTTTTGCAGGTTGCTGCATTCACCGCTTGTCTATACCTGCGTTTGACCGTCCCGGAGCGCTACCCTAGAATCAAAATGTGCTGCGTGTCGCACCGTTTGTAATGCAAAACCCTCTTAAAAAATTAAACTGGATGCCGAGTCTCGAAAATGTTTGAAAATTTAACGGAAAAACTACAGCGCACCTTTAAAAATCTTCGCGGACAGGGAAAGCTGACCGAAGAACACCTGGATGCCGCGCTGGTGGAGATTCGCGAAGCGTTGCTGGAAGGCGACGTGAATGTCGGCGTTGCCGATGAGCTGCTGAAGAACATCCGCGAGAAATCCATCGGCACCGAAGTCATGATGCAGCTTTCCCCGGACCAGCAGGTGGTCAAGACCGTTCGCGATGAGCTGACCACGCTGCTGGGTAAACACGCCAAGCCTCTGTTTGCTTCGAAGCCGCCGTCAGTGTGGATGATTGTGGGTTTGCAGGGCTCTGGTAAGACCACCACCACGGGAAAGCTGGCGAAGTGGCTGGCGCTGCACGGGCACCGGCCTCTGGTGGTTTCCACTGACGTGTATCGACCCGCAGCCCGCGAACAATTGTCGCAGGTGGCTAAGGCAGTAGGCACCGCGATCTGGCAAGGCACTGGCACGAACAAGCCGATTGAAATTGTGAAGGGCGCAATTAAAGAAGCGAAGCTTTCCGCCAGTGACGTGATTCTGGTGGACACCGCCGGCCGACTGCACATCGATGATTCGCTGATGGAAGAATTGAGCACCCTCAAGAAGGAACTGAATCCCAGCGAGATTCTTTTTATTGCGGACGCCATGATCGGGCAGGACGCGGTGCGCTCCGCGGGAGAATTTCACAAGCGGCTCGGTCTCACCGGCGTGATTCTGACCAAGTTGGACGGCGATGCGCGCGGTGGCGCGGCGCTTTCCATCGGCAAAGTGACCGGCGCGCCAGTAAAGTTCGTGGGCTTGGGCGAAAAATATGATGCGCTGGAGGGTTTTTATCCCGAACGCATCGTTTCGCGCGTGCTGGGCATGGGCGACATCATGTCGCTTATTGAGCGCGCCGAGCAAGCCGTGGACAAGAAAGCGGCCGCCGAGCTGGAACGCAAGCTGCGTACCGAAGGCTTCACCCTGGAAGATTTTCGCGATCAGCTGAAACAAATTCGCAAGATGGGCCCGCTTGAGCAATTGGTGGACATGCTGCCAAAAGTCGGTCCGCTGCAAGCTTTGCCCAAAGACGCCAAGGTCGACGAGGGCAAGCTGAAGCAGGTGGAAGCCATCATCAATTCCATGACCCACCAGGAGCGCCGGGATCATAACGTGATTGATGGGAAGCGCCGCAAACGCATCGCCAAAGGCAGTGGGACTACGGTGCAGGATGTCAACCAGGTCATCAAGCAATATATGCAAATGCGCCAAATGATGAAGCAATACGGCGCCATGGCCGCGCGAAGCAAAATGAAGGGCCTAGGCAAGCTGGCAGGTCTGTCTTAAAGTTGTCTTAAACCATAAGTAGATAAGAACTTGCATGGCCACTTGATATCCATTATAATGTGTATGATAATGCAAGGTGTGCGGTGCGGTGAAGCTAAAACTAAGATCTGTTGGCACCTCGACCGGCGTGATTCTTCCGAAGGAATTTCTCCATCGTCTGAAGTTGAAGAAAGACGACTATCTTTTTGCCGTCGAAACTCCCGACGGTTATCTCCTGACGCCCTATGATCCAGAGGTTGATGAACAAGTTCGTATCGGACTTGAATTTATGGCTGAGTACCGGGATATCTTCCGTGCTTTGGCGAAATGACCGAGCCGCATTGGCTTAGCCTTCGAACGATCCTACAAATTCACTCCTTCTCGCTTGCCGAACACGGCGGTCGCAACGGAATTCGCGACCAATCGGCGTTGGATTCCGCGCTTGCCCGGCCGCGCAATAGGTTCGTGTATGAACCCGGTATTGATTTAGCTGATCTGGCTGGATCCTATAGCTTTGGTTTAACACGCAATCATCCTTTTCACGACGGCAACAAACGAATCAGCTTTGGCGTTGCGGGAACATTCGTGGGCCTGAACGGCTACAGACTGGTAATTGAAGATCGCGTCGACGCAATTCATACCGTGGTGGAGTTGGCAGCGGGAAAGGTAAGCGAAAAAGAATTCGCCGCGTGGTTGAGAACTCGTCTGAGGAAACTAACCTAATTAATTTTTCAAAGCTTGTTTACAACAACAGGTTAGCGATTTGGAGGGCAACGGATTCGGGGCTTATGTCGGTGCGGTTGCAGAGCACGATGATGGTGATGCTGGCCAAGCGATCGTTGACGGCGGGAGCAGCAGCGGGCTTGCGGGCATCGAAGCGCACGATATAGGAATGGAAGCCCATGGTTTCGCCGTAGTGCCACATGCGCGGGTGGCCGCGATAGGGGTCAAGAAACCAACCGAAGCCGTAGGACACCGGCGTGCCTTCGGGGCGATCGGAATTGGCGGGCCATCGCGGTTGAGTGTCGCCATTCGCAGATGTGGGGGGTAAAGTGACGGGAGTCAGGGACGGTTGCATTTCTTCTTGGCTGAGGAGTTTGTTGGTCCGCAGGGCTTCATCCCATTTTGCTAAACCTTCCAGAGAAGAATAGATGCCGCCGTCGCCGAGCGTGGCGGAAGTAGAGCTCTGATCGGTTTGCTTCCAAGTGTTCCCTTCCTTGGTGTGGCCGTAGGCACGATTGGTGATTTCGTTTTTGCCTTTTACGTAGGCCACGGTGTGATCCATTTTTAACGGCGCGAAAATGCGCTGGCGCAAAAATTCCGGGAAGGGCTGGCCTGAAACTTTGGCGACGATCAAGCCCAGAACTACATAACCCGAATTGCTGTAGTACCACTGTGTGCCCGGGGGAAACATTCCATGGTCAGTTTGCTTGAGCAACGTTATCACTTCGGCGTCTTGAATCTGATGATCGCCAGTCCACTGGCCTTTGGTTCCCGGCTGCTCCATAAGAGTTTCGTAATCCTGCAGGCCCGCGGTGTGATTTAACAAATTGCGGATAGAGATCGCTCGCCCGTAAGCTGGGAAATCTGGAAAGACATCCGTTAATCTCTGGTCGTAGCGGAGTTTTCCGTCGTGCACCAGCAGCATGATAGCCATGGCGGTGAATTGTTTGGAGCAGGATGCCAGACGGAAATTGGTGCGTGGATCGATTTTCGCTGCGCTATGTAGATCGCGAAGCCCGTAGCCGCGCCCGAAAGGTTTTTTGCCGTCCTTAACGACCAGTACCGCGACGCCGGGAGAATGAGGGGTAATGAGCGGCGCGAATATGGCGTCGATGTTTTGGACCATGGTGGATGGATTCGACGGGTCTTGTCCGCCGGCGGTCGCCGGGATGATGGAGAACACCAGGAATCCAGCGGCCGCCTTAATAAATAGTGGCGCCGAGAGCGATATTTTGATGTGCTGGTAATGCATAATTTTTCACATACAGGTGACGTTGGTGTCGCGCGAGTTACAAGGTTCCAATGCTAGTGTCTACTATAGTGAGAGGTTCGTGAATTGTACTGGCAGCTCGAACGCGACCGATTTCTATAGCGTGGCGCTGGTATCGGGCGAAGGTATGGCGACTGGCGTGCTGCATCTATTCTTATTCTTGAAATCGCGGTACTAATAACGGGCGCCGAAATTGAGAATTGGGCGGGGTGACTTCTGACGTATGACCTGATCGTGATCGGTTCTGGGCCCGGGGGGCAGCGCGCGGCTATTCAAGCGGCCAAGGCCGGCAAACGGGTGGCCATTATCGAATGCCAAACCTCGGTCGGAGGGGTGTGCATCAACACCGGAACGATTCCGAGCAAGACGATGCGCGAAGCAGTGTTACACCTGTCCGGCTTTTACGATAAGAACTTTTACGGCGTCAGCCACACGAATGGCAATGAGCCGGTGGCGATGGCGGACCTGAATTTCCGCGTGCAACACGTGGTGGAAAATGAAGTCGGCGTGATACAGGACCAATTGAAGCGCAATGGCGTGACGCTGCTTCACGGGACGGGAAGCTTTCGGGACGCACACCACATTCGGGTACAGAGTTTGAATAGCGTCGGAGAGTTCGAAGCGGACTATGTGGTGATCGCCACGGGAACAAAGCCGGCGGTGAATCCCAAGGTTCCTATCAACGGCCGAAATATTATCAGCAGCGATCAGATTTTGAGCATGCCGCAGATTCCTCGGACGCTCATCGTGGTGGGTGGCGGAGTTATCGGCGTGGAATACGCGTGCATGTTTGCGACGTTGGGCGTGCGCGTGATTATTGTGGAGAAGCGGCCGCGACTGCTGGAGTTTGCCGACACCGAAATGGTCGAAGCGCTTATGTATCATTTGCGAGATAACCGCGCGACGTTGCGGCTGAATGAAGAAGTGGAAAGCGTGGAGGAATTGCCTGACGGAAAAGTGGCTGCCAACCTGGTCAGCAAAAAACGCGTGATTGCTGATGCGCTGCTGTACGCGGTGGGCCGCCACGGAAATGTCGAGGGGTTGAATTTACAGGCGGCGGATATTTCGGCGGACGACCGCGGACGAATCACGGTAGACGCGGACTTCCGTACCTCGCAGAAACACGTTTTCGCGGTGGGAGATGTCATCGGATTTCCAAGTTTGGCTTCGGTGTCGATGGAACAGGGGCGAATCGCCAGCGCTCGCGCCTTTGGGCTGCCGGTGAGCAGCGATCCCGAGGGCTATCCCTACGGCATTTATACCATTCCGCAGATTTCGTTTATTGGGAAGACGGAGGAGCAGCTTACCGAGGCGGACGTTCCCTACGAAGTGGGCGTGGCCTATTACCGCGAGATTGCCCGCGGGCAGATCAGCGGACATACCGAGGGCCGGTTGAAACTATTGTTTCACCGCGAGACGCTGGAATTGCTGGGCGTGCATATTTTTGGTGAGGACGCGGCGGAGTTGTTGCACATCGGCCAGGCAGTCTTTTTGCTAAAAGGCAAAGTGACTTATTTTGTAAATACTGTTTTTAATTACCCGACGCTGGCGGAATGCTATAAGACCGCAGCTTTTAACGGTTTGAACCGGCTTCAATAAGCTGTTGTTTTGGATTGCTCGCCGCACCTCACCAGCGACCAAAATGCGCCGGTGGCCCCGGCTCTGAGGACCGATACTCGCAAAGCCCTCATCCTCGCCATCCTTAAGCGCCCATGGGTCGGAGTCTGCGATTGCCGGGTGATAGGTGGGCAGGCTATCATTGTTGGTTACGGAGGAGTGACTTAGTGTTGACTATTCGTTTGGCAAGGATTGGCAAGAAGAAAAAGCCGTTTTACCGCGTGGTGGTGATTGAGAGAACCCGTCCGCGCAACGGCCGCGTGAAGGAATTGGTGGGTACCTACGACCCATTGAAGAAACCCGCGGAGATTAAGCTGGATTCAGAGCGAATCAAGTATTGGCTCGGAGTGGGCGCGCAGCCTAGCGATACGGTGCGAAGTTTTCTGAAGCTGCAGAAAATTGCGTAATTATTTTTTTGGGCGCGAACGGATGTTCGAGATTTTGGTCGCCGCGCGGGTTCTTCGGCGAGTCGTTTCGGCTGGAAGACACATCGAGACTTGGTAGCCCCCGCCACTCAGTTCCCCTAGTGACGGATGTATCCAGGAGCTGAGAATGAAGGAACTGGTAGAGACGATAGCCAGGGCACTCGTGGACCGTCCAGACGAGGTGCAGGTGCGGACGCTCGGGGGAGCACAGGTGACCGTGCTGGAGCTTCGGGTACACTCCGAAGACCTGGGCAAAGTGATTGGGCGGCAGGGGCGCACGGCCAAGGCCATACGCACAGTGCTGAGCGCGGCGGGGACGAAGATGCGCAAGCGGTTCACGCTGGAAATATTGGAAGATTGAGCAGCGAGAATCAGCGATGGCCCGTGTGGATTGTGGTGGCGCGAGTTTTGCGGCCGCGCGGGAATAAAGGCGAAGTCGCGGTAGAGCTGCTCACGGATTTCCCCGAGCGGCTGACAAAATTGCAGGAAGTTTTTCTTGGGCGCGTGCAAGGCGAATCGTCGGCGGCACATTTCGTCGGCGCGTTTGGCGCGAGCGAACCAACTCCCATAGGCGTAAAATCCTGCTGGCTTAGCCAGAATCATCGCGGGCAAGGTGTATTTCATTTTGCCGGCGTTGCTTCGATCAATGAAGCGGAGAAATTTCGCGGGCTGGATGTGTTGCTGCCGTTTGAGCAGCGGGTGAGCTTGCCGGCGGGACAATACTTTGTGGCGGATTTGATTGGCTGCGCGGTATTTGAAACTGCGAGTGGAAGGCCGGCGGTTGCTTCTTCGCCATGCTCGATGGCCAGCGTGCCGCAATTGTTGGGTACAGTGCGCGATGTACAGTTTCCCGGTGAGGGTGAGAGCGTGCGCGGGACGCCGCTGCTGGAAGTGGACACGGGACAAGGGGAGCTGCTGATTCCGCTGGCTGAAGATATTTGTGAGCGCATCGATGCCGTGGCACGGCGTATTGAAGTAACGCTGCCGGAAGGTTTGCGCGATTTGAATTCCGAGTAATACTTTCACGCTTATGCGTTTTGACCTGGTCACTATTTTTCCGGATTTTTTTGCGGGTCCGCTGGATCACGGGATTTTGCGGCGTGCGCGCGAGACGGGAATTGTTGCAGTGAACGTACTGGACCTGCGCGTGTTTACCAAGGACCGGCACCGCACTGTGGATGACCGCCCGTTTGGTGGCGGCGAAGGCATGGTGCTGAAGCCAGAGCCGTTGTTTGAGGCTGTGGAGCATTTGCTGGGCGCACCGGTGGGCGACGCGACTGCCAAACGCGAACTTCCTGGGGGAACGGCGATTGTGCTGCTGTCGGCTTCGGGGAAACGATTCGATCAGGAAACGGCGCGGCGATTTGCGACGCTTTCGCGGATAATTTTGATTTGCGGGCGTTATGAAGGCGTTGACGAACGCGTCGCGGAGCATCTGGCAACCGAGGAAATTTCCATTGGCGATTTTGTTCTGAGTGGCGGCGAGTTGCCGGCCATGCTGATTGTTGATGCGGTTACAAGGTTGTTGCCGGGCTCGCTGGGTAATGAAGCTTCGTCGCAGAACGAATCTTTTAGCGCCAACATGGACAATCAAGAAACTTCTGAAGGGGCTGCTTCTGAGCCGTCCCACGTTAAAATCCCCACCCTCAGAAATCCAGGGAGGGGCACCCCACTGCCGACTGGATCGTCCACGCCGCTGGACTTTCCGCATTACACGCGGCCCGCAGAATACCGGGGCTGGAAAGTGCCTGACGTACTGATCGGTGGAAATCATGCGGAGGTCGCCGCATGGCGCCGTGCTGCAGCCATTGAAAAAACTAAGAAAAATCGGCCCGATCTGAAGCCGACGAACAACCGATAAAATTTGGCGCGGTTCATCATCATCGGCCTATGCTATTAAGAAAATTTTGCAGAGCGGTGCGATATTTCTCTGGAGCGATGATCGACGCTTCTTCGTGGCAGGCGCCGTTGATCTCCAAAAAAGTTTTTGGCGGGTTGCTAGCCGCGTAAACTTCCTGTCCGAGCTTGAATGGCAGAACGGGATCTTCGTGGCAATGAACGATGAAAATGGGCACGTGGATTTCCTGGACTCGAGCTTGTGTATCGAATTGGCCGCGCACCAAGAAAGAAAGACCCGGAAGGAAACGGAAAATTACTTTGGAGAGCCTCGCGGCAGAAGGAAACGGTGCTTCGAGGAGTACAGCGCCGACTTGCTGGTGCGCAGCCAGTTGCGCGGCTACGGCGGTTCCTAGCGACTGGCCGAAGGAAATGATCGTTTTTGGATCGATGTGTTTCACGCTTACGAGATAGTCGTACGCTGTGCCTGCGTCTCGATAAAGGCCTCGTTCGCTGGGTTTCCCTTCGCTGTGGCCATAACCACGATATTCGAGTGCGAGTACATTTCCGGGCGCGTCGCGGAGAAATTCGTATATCGGAGCGCGGTCGGTGATGTTGCCAGCGTTTCCGTGAAAGGCCAGAAACGTGAATTTCCCTTTTTCATTGGGAATCCACCAGGCGTGGAGTTTGGTGCCATCCGAGGAAGTTAGCCAGACGTCCTGAACGACGAGATTGCGAGGATTCCAATCGCCGGCCAAGCGGCCGGGATAATCGGGAAAGAAAACAAAACGCGCTTCAAAGACACGCACTAAGAGCAACACCAGAATGTACCCGACAAAGACCGAAACCAACAGGCGCAACATTCGTTTGCGAATGGGGACGGCGGTCACCGCAGAAGAGTCTCTCATGAAGCCGCACTTCCGAGAATTGCCGCAGCTGATAAGAAAATCAATCATTCAAACGAATGCGGTGATATAGTTCGCGAATTATAAGTGCGTCCCTTTATTGAAAAGTTTTCCCCCGCAAAACGTTAGAGAGAGGTTTCATGAGTGGCAGGCAGATGGTTTCGCGCTATTGGCGCGGATGTTTGGTTTTGGTGTGGCTGATAGCGGCTGCGGCGGCAGGCGCACGGGCCAACGACGCGCCGCTGATTCCGCGCATTGTTACGCATGACAACACGGAGGCGGCTGGGAAGCTGGAGAATGGGCTTTTGACGTTGCGGCTGGAAATTCGCGAGGGCGAGTGGCATCCGGATGCTGAAGATGGACCTGGAATGCCTGTTCTCGCGTTTGCGGAGGAAGGGAAAAGCCCGAGCATTCCCGGGCCAATGATACGGGTGCCGCAGGGAACGCGGATCAAAGTGTCGGTGAAGAATACGATTCTGTTTATCCCGGCGTTTTTGCATGGACTGAATCAGCGGCCTGGCAAGGACGAGGCGGTCAAGATTGCGCCGGGAGCAACACAAGAGGTGACGTTTCTGGCGGGTGAGCCCGGGACGTATTACTACTGGGCGAACACCGGAGTTGATGCTTCCGTTGATTCGCGGATGGGCTGGGATACCCAACTTGATGGAGCGTTCGTTGTAGATGGACCGGGAACGCGCGGTGAGGACCGGGTGATGATCATCGGACTGTGGTACGCATGGGTGGTGCCGTTTGATTTCAACCGGGGATATCACCAGTTCCTAACCATGAATGGTAAGTCGTGGCCGCACACCTCCCGGTTGTCGTATGAGATGGGGGAGACGATTCACTGGCGGGTGATCAACGCGAGCGTGGGGGTTCATCCCATGCATTTGCACGGTGCCTATTTTCAGTTGGAGAGCGCCGGGGATGCGCAGGTGGATACGCATTATGCGGAGGGCGAGCGGCCGAGCGTGGTGACGGAGCTTATGCCGGAAGGAAGCACGATGGGGATGTCCTGGAAGCCCTCGCATGCGGGCAACTGGATTTTTCATTGTCACCTGGCGGATCACTTCGGCGAAGACAATGCCAAGCAGGTGAGCGAAGTGATGGGGCTGCCGGTGGAGAAGATGGATCATCACGCGGGTAAAGGGATGGCGGGGCTGGTGGTGGGGATCGAGATCAAGCCGTCCAGCACTGCAAATGCGATCCCCTCGCTTGCGGCGCCGTCCCGAAAGTTGGAGTTGGTGGTGGATCGCAGTAAAGACGAGACGGGCGTGCGGCACCGGATACAAATAAGTTTGTCAGATGGGAAAAATATTTCTTCCACGGCGGCAGGTTCCGAACTGGGACCGACGATTGTGTTGCATCGCGATGAGACCACCGAGATTACGGTGGTCAACCGGCTTGCGACGCCTACGGCGATTCACTGGCACGGGATTGAGCTGGAGAGCTACTACGATGGCGTGGTGGATATTGGCGGAGATTCGCGGCAGGTGACGCCGCGCATCGAGCCGGGTGCTTCGTTTGTGGCGCGCATGACGCCACCGCGTGCGGGGACATTTATTTATCACACCCACTGGCATGACATGGATCAGCTGACCAAGGGTTTATATGGGGCGCTGATCGTGCTGGAGCCGGGAGAGAAATATGATACGGAGCATGACCGGGTGTTTGTGGTGAGCCGGGGAGGGGCGGATATTTTCTATTCGCCAATGCTGGTGAATGGCATGGACCATCCGGCGGGCAGCGAACTGCGGGCCGGAGAACGTTATAGGCTGCGGTTTATTAATATCACGCCGGCCGACGACGGGACCTCGATGGTTCTGGCTGCGGCTGGAAAACCGGTATCGTGGACTCCCATGGCCAAGGATGGCGCAGAATTGCCGGCGAGTTTTAAAGCGGCTTGTGAAGCGAAGTTTAAATTTGCGGCCGGCGAAACTTACGACTTTGAATTTCGACCTCAGAAATCCGGGAAGCTGGAATTGCAGACAAGTTTTATCGAGCTGCATACCAATGTGCCGATCACGGTGCTGGAGGCTAAGGAGGCGGTAGCGCAGCGGCAGTAATTTTGGATGGGCAACACGAATAGCCTACCTCGAATTTTTCGCAATGTAGCGCCGGAGCGAAGGGTGAACGCTGCGGAGCAAGCTTTCGAGAGCCTCGCGGTCATCGCACTGTGCCCGCAAGACCCATTGCGCTTCTTCTCTCGAGGTAGTCAGTCACGCGCTCCTTTAATACTAAGAGGACCAATCTACAAAAAGAGTTCGGATTGGACATAGCATCGATGTGGGTTCATTTGGCCGGCCTGCCGCACGCTGACTACTGGCTAAGTGCGAAATGGGTGGCGTGAATGGGGCGGGATTGGCTATACTTACGGATTGGCCTTGGTGTGCTGGCTCCGCCTGAGCGGGTCTGCAGGGAAACTACAATGAATCCGATAATACGAAAATTGCATGAAGCGCAACTGCGCAAAG
>DATHGV010000265.1:0-8251 GCA_035490135.1 Candidatus Methylomirabilota bacterium | reverse complement strand
GGCGCATCGCATGATGAAATCGTGGACGTCTTCCGCGTAGCAGCAGCGGAAAAGGCCAGCGTGCACGTGCATCTTCGCCATGCTGGTTTGAAAGAACCCACCACCGGATTAGTCGGCATCGAGGAAGTCATCGCCGCTGCCGCGGCAACCGGCGCTCCTTTGCACGTTGTGCACATCACCAGCATGGGCCTCGCAAATACACCGCAACTGATTGCGATGGTCAAAGGCGCGCAAAAGCGCGGGCTGGATGTGACCACAGAGTGCTATCCCTACACCGCCGGCAGCACCAACCTCGAATCCGCTATCTTCGATCCCGGGTGGCAAGAGCGCCAGGGCATCACCTTCAAAGACATTCAGTGGAGCAAAACTGGCGAGCGCTTGACCGGCGAAACTTTCGAAAAATACCGCAAGGAAGGTGGCCTCGTGGTCATCTTTTCGATTCCTGAGGAAGCAGTGCGCGCCGCTATTGCTGAGCCCGTCGTCATGATCGCCAGCGATGGCGTCCCGGTCACCGGCTCAAAGGTTCATCCCCGTGGCCAAGGCACATTTTCTCGCGTGCTGGGTCACTACGTCCGTGAAGAGAAGACGCTCGATCTAATGACCGCTCTGCGCAAGATGACGCTCATGCCCGCGCAACGCCTGCAAAAACGCGCGCCTATCTTCCAAGGCAAAGGCCGCATCCGTGAAGGAGCTGATGCCGATATCACCGTCTTCGATCCACTGCACATCATCGACAAAGCCACCTTCGAAGATCCCCTCCAATACTCCGCCGGAATCCAGTTCGTCTTGGTGAACGGCACTCCCGTAATCTCAGACGGCCAATTGGTCGAAGGTGTCTTTCCGGGTAAGTCAGCCCGCGCACCAATCTCGAAATAGCAAAACGCCTCGGTATCAAATCCGGAACGAATCCAGTTGGGTCCGGCACAGTTGGGTCCGGCACTTGTCGCTCGCAACAGCAACAGAGTATGCTTCCTGCACGCGAGAACTAAAAAGGGGAAAAAATGAACTGCGTACGATCCGTTGTACAATTCTCTCGATTCGTTCTACTACTCTCTATTGGCCTATTCACGGTGATCACCGCGAAGGCTCAGAAAGACGAAACGAAACCGTTAGCCACCAGTAACGCGCCCCAGGCCAGCACCGCGCCGGTCGCCAATCCCGTGAGCTCCTTCGTGAAGCAGCAACTGACGCGCTACAACAAAAATATGGTGGCCGCCGCGGAAGCCATGCCGGCGGAGAAATATAGCTTCAAGCCCACGCCCGACATGAACACCTTTGGCCATCTCACGATTCACATCGCGGAAGGCAACAACGCGCTGTGTTCCCAAATCTCCGGTACTCCCGCTGCGCCGGCAGAAAAACTTGCTGAGAACGATCCCAAAGACAAGCTGGTAGCGGGACTCAAAGCTTCCTTCGATTTCTGTGCCACGGCGCTCGCCAATGTAGACGATTCCAAACTCAGTGAGCCGATGCTCCTCTTCGGCAGAGTCCCTTCTTCACGCGCCGGCGCGCTCATCGCCTTGGGCATGGGCTTTGCGGATCACTACGGCCAAGAGGCCATGTACCTGCGTTTAAGCGGAATTCTGCCGCCCACCGCGCAACCGAAGAGATAAATTTGCTAGCAGGAAAAATTCAGGCGAGCGTGCCAGACCGTAATAAATTACGGGTCGCGCGCTCGCCGATGCTATCCCTAAAAGTGGAATCCTAATTCGACGGATTCCGAGCGTGGCGTGACAAAGTGCGTTCCGCTGAAGGTGGAAAGGAAATTGAAGAGTGCTTCCTTGTTGGTAAGGTTGATGACCGTAAAGCGCAAGCTCCACTTGTAGCGGTCGCCATGTAGAAGATCATCGTCGCCCACGCTGACATCAAACAAGTGCCGTGGAGCAATTCGTGGCGGATTCTTGTCATCATTCTCCGTACCGTCTGCCGGAATGGTCAGGCGGGTAGCCCCGCGTGGCGTCCCTGCCGGGCAACTGGTAAGCGGCGAGTTTCGTGTGGCAAATGTGTTGCCGCAAAATAATCCAATCGCCGCTTGTTGGTCGCCGTCAAAAGTCAGTGCCGTCGCAAAATCGGTAACCGCTCCTGCTACCAACCCGCTGTCATAGCGCCAGTTGAAACCCAGCCACGGCCCGCGCTTCCAGGGCTGATATTGCAAATGGGTTGTTTGGTTGAATTTTTCGTCGTGATCGATGCGAAAAACAGACCCGCCTTGCCCCACGGTCACTCCCAGTCCTCCGACTTGCGGTGGGAAGTAACGGGCAGCCACGCTGGACATCACCACTAATGCGGTAAGTCCATGAAAATTCGGCATGCTGACGCGAAGCAAGAATCCGGGAATCTTGGAATTGTGCCAATCGATTGGAAAGGTGATGGGCGTATTACCCAGTACGCTGAAGTCGTACGCGTTGTGGGTATACTTCCAGATGTACTCTCCGTCGACAACCAAATATTTTCCGAAGGCTTGCTCCAGGCCGGCATGAAACTCGTTCCTGTATCCCGCGGGTGAGTTCGCGGGCACACATGGAATCAACGCCGCAATCACGCTTACGTCGCAGCCTTTCGTCGCGATGATCAGATTTTCGTTGAAGGGCGTCTCCAGCGTCCGCGCATAGGAAATGCGCAACACCGTATTGGTTGGCTTGATGTTGTATGCGATCCCTAATCGCGGCTCTGCCTGGCTGGCCGCCGACAAACCGTTGTAGATGTCCCCGCGAATGCCCAGATTAAAGGACCATTTGCCCTTCGTAATGGTGTCTTGCACGTACATCGAAAGCTCTTTTATGTCGGCATGACCGCGAAAAGTAAAAAGTCCTCCTCCCCGTGTTAGATCAATGGGTAACAACGTGGTACACGGTGCCGCCAGAGCGACGCCACCTACGAAACACGGGTTCCCAGTCGCATCCGTCGTTGAGGGAAGCAGGGTGGGATCAATAATCCCCAGGCTATCGTTTTCATTCAAAAATGTATGTTGGTAGGTCACACCCGCTTTTATGTTGTGGATCCCTTTCACGTAGGAAATATCCGAACGGATACCGGCATTTGTCAAGTTGCGATCCTGACTGATGGTCTCTGAATTGATGGGACCGAGATCAGCGAATGGGTTGTTGCTGGGATAGTAGTTGTACTGATCCCGCCGCACATACGCACCCAGCGTGAATACCGCGGTCGTTCCGATTAGCCTCGTCCATGTGGGAGCGATGTTGAAAGTTCCAATTTGCGAACGTTGATCTGTATTACCCACCACATTCCCGCCAGGGCCAACGACATTCAAATTGTCGTAGGTGTTAGGCGTTTGAAACCACGAACGGGTGTACTGGAAATTTGTGTGGATGGTATCTTTTGGAGTGATCTGGAAATCCACGCGGTCAAATAAATTCTCCTCGTTGCCTTTATCGTGTATCGGCGCGAACTCCGGAGGGTCGAGGAATCGGCCGCTATTTAGACCACTCACCGCTAGGAAGTTCCCCCATTTCGCTCCCCCATACGCCAGGTTGAATTCCGCGGTTGCCGTGCCGAAACTCCCATACGACGTGGACACGCTTCCGCTCGGTTTTGTGACTCCCAGGCCCGATCGCGTGGTTACCTTAATTACCAGACTGGTCTTATCGCCAAATTCGGCGGGTGGCGCGCCCGAAATTACCTCCAACGACTGAATGGAATCGGATGGGATCTGGTTGGAAAATACCTTGCTGGTTTGATCCGAAATCGACTGGCCATCCACGGAAAATGAATTCTGCGCGTGATCGCCAAGTCCGTGCATATTTCCATTGGAATCCGCGGCCACGCCGGGTGACGTCAGTGTCACCAGCGAGGTCACCGAGGAAGATGCGCTCTCCAGGGGAAGTTTGGCGATCAACGCCTGGTCCACATCGGTGTGAAACGTGGATTCCGTCTCCACCAAGTCTCCGCCGTTGGCTTCGACCGTCACGCTAGTGGCTGCCACGCCGATCTTCAAGGTGACCGGCGCAGTTGTCGGCACCGTCGAGCGCACATCCACGTCTCGCGTGAACGACTCAAATCCATCCGCCGTCACTACCATGTGGTACGGATTAAACGGCAAATTGGTAAACCGGAAGTTCCCATCCGGCCCGGTAACCGCGGAGCGCTTCAATCCGCTCACTGGGTTCGAAACTTCGACGGTCGCATTAGCTATAGAAGCTCCGGATGGATCTTTAACCGTTCCTTCAATCGACCCGGCGTTCCCGGATTGAGCCACAACGCGCGTGGTGCAAAATAAGATGCTTAAACTCAAAACTAAAAGCCAAACCCATGTAAATCTCATTAAAGTCTCCTCGGGCCTCAGGCGGGCCATCTGTCAATAGTTCTATCTCTGTGGAACGACGGAAATAACGCGGTGACCACCAAATTTTGTGGTTAGCGTTAGTCGAGAAACCAAGTAGAGTAAATGACGTTTTTATGCGATCGGGGGTGCGCGGGAAGGAGAATCGTGACTGAAGAGTTTCTTACTAAACGGTATTACAGTTTCCCGGACAACGCCGCTTGCTGGAAGCGGCGCAGCCAATAAAAGGGCATTAATCGCCGGCCCGGAACCTATGTGCGCGGCGTGGCAAACCCGGCAAGTCGCCTCGTTTTGTCCGGTGGCGTGGTCGTGAACCACGATCTGCACCAAGAACACGACGATGCAACAGGCAATCCCCAGCGCCAACGCTCGGGCCACAAAGCTTCTAGGATTTCGCGACTGACGCATCTATTTGCAAATCCACTTCAAATCTGAATTGTTGCCGGTCAGCGGCCGAACTCTCGAATCAGCGAAGCATCGGAATTGCGAACGCACAAAAATCACTTACAGGAGACTCGAATGTGGACCGACTGGACATTCAAGGACATGTGCGTCCTAAGAAGAATAGGCCCGATTGGTTGCGAGAGCAAGGAGCGAAACTGGAGGTTTCGTAGCACTCATCACCGACCCCTGGCTAAACCCGCCAAGTAGCTTTTGACATCCTTTAGTTCTGGCCGGTCTGCTGCGGGATCCGCAATCTTGAGCAATTGTGAGTAGTAATCTCGTGCGGAGTGCGAGTCACCCATCGTCTGGCTTGCTTGCGCGGCGCCCAGTAGAGCGTCAAAGCGGTTGGGCGCCTCCGCCAAGGTTGCCACATAAGCCTTCACGGCTTCGCCCGGCTTCTTCAACTCCATATACAGGTCGCCGAGCATCTCGCGCGCGGGCATGGTCGTAGATTCCAGGCCTTCGGCATCTTCCCGGTCCGCTGCGTCACGTAACAATTCTATAGCATGTGCCGAATCACCCTGAAGGTAGGCTAGCCAAGCCTCCGCTTCGCGAAGGTCGGTCGCCTTTTCCGAGGAAACGTCATACCCAGTAGCCTTGCTCTCTCCTTCGCGGTGGGCAACTGCCTCTTCCAGTTTGCTCACTGCGTCCTTTGCCGCTGCCCTGTTTCCGCTCCGCGCCGCTCCTATCGCTCTGGCCCAATAGATAGTGTCCTGCAAGTTTCGGTGCTCCGGAATAGCCAGCCCGGCAGCCTCCTGCCAACGGTGCAGCTCGATCGCATTCCGCGCGTCCGCCACCGCCCGGTGATCGGCTTTTTCTCTTTCGCCGGAACCGGGGACGGTCATCTCTTGTGCCGATAGCGCGCGCGCCTTGGCTTCCTGTCCACTTTGCAAATACGCGTAGTCCAGGAAGTCCATGGCATGAGTCTGATAATGCGATTCGGATTGATGCATCTCTGTAGCGTGCGCTGCCGCCGCAGTCGCCGCGATGTTCGAGGAGATCGACTCCTGCCACAACCCGAGCCGGGTAAAAATGTGTGACGGCATATGCAAAGCATGGGAGGAATCCGGCGCGATCTTCGCGTAAGCGCGAGCAGCGCCTAACCCTTCGCGCGCAAACTGCGGTTTGTCCGTGGCGTGAATCAGGTAATGCGCTACGCCGGGATTGTCGGGATGCTGCTGAAAGAGCGGCTCCAAAATCGCCATCGCTTTTTTGCGATTACCGGTGTCATCGACGTTTTCATCCGCTAAAGCCACCAGCGACAAGGCATAAAATGCGCTGGCCTCCACATCCTCCGGTGCGGCCGAATGTAGTTGCGCTAAGGCTTGCGAGTACGCTGTAGTCCGCTGCACATGCGAAATCTTCTCGTCGTCCTGATAAAACGCGGCCGCCGCGGCGATGTATCCCCGTTCTCGCGGAGTTGGAGCGCCGAGTTTTTGCGCTGCTTCAACGCTCTTTAAACCTTCTTTGAGCGTTCGCTTCCCGGGAAAATCCCAGAGCTGGTGATAAAGGGCCATGGCCGCGCCCCAGTGCGCAATCGCGCAATTTCCATCCAGGTCCGTCGCCGCTTTGAAGGCACTCTCCGATGCCTGGTACTGAAATGAATGCAACAGAGCTAACCCCTTCAGCAATGCTGGTTGCGCTTCCGATTTGCAGCTATTGGGAAAATCCACGTGCCCAAGTTGCTCTGAAGGCGCGGTACGAGAGTCATTCGTTGCTGCGAAAAAAACAGTCAGCGGCAGGGCCAAGCATAGAAGCACAGCGGATAAACCTTTGATATTTATGCGCATGCGAAGCACTCCTGGGCTGTTCTCGGCCGCTCGACCACTGCCGCTGTCGATCTCGTCTTGCGAATGATTGGTGGACCTGTATCTATTTTTCGAAGATACAGAAACCCAACGATCGTAGCCACCAGCATGCCGATCCCGATCCATCCGAGGACTATTCCCGCCGTAGCCATACCTTGGCCTTCGATGCGCCCAGGGTTATTGCGGATTTCCCGTCGCGCCGCGTATCCCAAACAAATTGCCAGGATCGAGCCTATCCAGTACATCCACAGTAATCCCATCACAAGACTTGCTATGGCCATCCCGCTCGTGGTGCTTTGTCGTATTACGATTTGTGGCGAAACGCCTTCGAGGCCAGCCGGTGGCGGTACGAGCCAGTTTTTGCAATGGCGGCATTTGATCGCCGCATCCTGGATCTCCTGCCCGCACTGAGGACATGCTTTCACTCTAGCGCTGGGCTTCCGACGTCCGGTGGCCGGTCAGTGTTCCAGCGGATTACCCCAGTTTGATCGATGCAGAAATGACGGACGCCGCTACTATTTGGGCTGACCGGGTCGGCTGTGATCACGAAGCTGGTAACTTGTCCGACATCGTCCGGCTCCGCGGCGAGGTAGTGAAAATAATAGCCGGACTTAATTGGTTGGCCTGCACTCAAGGAGTCATCCAGCAGATTGGCTCGCTCACAGTCGCCACGGCCTTCACCGAGGTTGGCGAGAGATTTTGGGAAACCGATTTTTGGGCACTTCGAGGCGTAGGCGCCCATCGCGTATTGATAGCGTCGAAGTGATCCCACTGCCGAGGCTTCGTTGGCTGCCATTTTTGCGCGTAGCAGGTTCGGAATCGCGATGGCGGCGATGATCAGAATTAACGGGACGAACGCGACGCCGAAATAGCCAAGAATGAGTCCGGCGAAGGCTAGGCCCCTTCCCCGAATTCTGCCGAGGCTTTTCTGAATCTCCGAGTAGGACAGGTGACCTAAAATAACCGCGACGATCGCGGCAGGTAAAATGAAAAAGAAAATTCCGCAGATGAGGCTGGCGATGGCTTTGCCACTGGTGTAGGACTCCGTCGGATAGGCCGCTGCAATCGAGGAAGCGGCCGGCACCGGCGGAGAACCTAAATTGGTACCGCAGAATTGGCAGAATTGGGAATCTTCCTGAATTGCCTCGGCACAGTAAGGACAAGTCTTCATAAATCACCTTCACACCTGGGCATGACGCTTAACGACTCTTCAATGGCGGTTACGATTTCTCTAAATTATCGGTCCGGGAATATAGCACGTCGCAGCCTCGCCGAACTGAAGCCATTTTCCCATGCCGTTGAGCAGCGCAAAAATAGTTTTCTCTTACGTAACTTTAAATACAACGAAAATGGAATGCGCAGAAAAAGCCCACCCTTGCAAAAAACCGCAAGAGTGGGCCACCCAACTTCGACTGCAAAGGCGTAACTGCAAAGGCACCAGAGGCAGAGGCGAAGAGTGACGAACTTGGCGGGGAATGGCGCCTGCAGCGTCAACGGTTGACGGCTTTAGGGCTAAAGCATGGCGTTCGGCCCGAGTTTCGCCTGGCCATGGGCATCCTGTTAGAATAATTGCTGGAGCGGTTCTTCGAAGCAGGTGAGGGAGCGAAAGCTGTTTGAACCAATGACGAATCTCTGAGGCGCTGCGGACAGACAGCCTGTGTGCACGGCCTGTCCCGCTGGCTGGTCAACGCGTCAATGC
>DATHGV010000264.1:0-3392 GCA_035490135.1 Candidatus Methylomirabilota bacterium | reverse complement strand
CTGAAGCCGCGGCATAATTCCCCTGCGCCGCGAATGGGATCAAAAACCGTTTCATCCGCGTAATCCCCGGTTAAATTGATCGGTGATGGGGCTCGTCGAGTACAAGCGCAAACGCGATTTCAAGAAGACGGCGGAGCCGGCCGGCGCGGCCAAAGCGCGCGGGCGAAAAACGCACGCTAATCGGTTCATCATTCAAAAACATGATGCCAGCCGTTTGCACTACGATTTCCGGCTGGAAATGGACGGCGTTCTAAAGTCATGGGCAGTGCCCAAAGGATTGCCGTGGGCACAGGCGGAAAGACATCTCGCGGTTGAAGTGGAAGATCATCCGATCGATTACGCCGATTTCGAGGGCATCATTCCCGAAGGCCAATATGGTGGTGGCACCGTGATGGTCTGGGACCGCGGCACCTATGAGCTAACGCCGCCGGGCGATCCGGCGGAGGCAGTGCGTAAAGGTAAACTGCACGTCATTTTACATGGCGAAAAAGCCAAAGGCGAATGGGCCCTCATTCGCATCCGAGCAGAAGGCGGCAAAAACCAATGGCTCTTGATGAAGACCGCGGGCGGGGTCAAACCCATTTCAAAGAAGCGCGATGATCAATCGGTCAAGACTGGCCGGACGATGAAACAAATCGCCTCGGCGCGAGATGCGGAATGGCAATCCAATCGCGTTGATAAAAAAGATTCGTTCAAAGCGCGCATCGCGAAAGTGGCGAGAGACGCATCGCTTAAAAAAAAAGACCAAAATAAAATTGTAGGGCAAGCGCGTCGCTTGCCGAAATCAAGACGTGGCAGCCGGAGCGGCCGTCCTACAATTCCTCAATCCGACCTGCTCGGAAATTTATCCCTACGGGATTTGCCCAAAGCGCGACCCCGTTTCGTCGAGCCAATGAAGCCGAAGCTGGTGGAGCACCCGCCAACAACCGGCGATTGGATCTACAAATTGAAGTTCGACGGCATCCGCGCTCTTGCGATCAAGGAGGGGCGCGCGGTGCAACTGGTTTCACGCAACGAAAAAAAGCTGAACGATCGCTTCCCGGAAATCGCCCGCGCCGCTGCGGATTTTGAGGCCGATGAGTGCGTGGTCGACGGCGAAGTCGTCGCGATGGATGAAGAGGGTCGTTCGTCGTTTCAACTTTTGCAGCGGGCCGAGCTGGATGGCAAAGACGCGCCGCTGGCCTTTTACGTGTTCGATCTCTTGCAGTTGAATGGCCGCAGTTTGATAGGTGTGCCGCTGACTCTGCGGAAAGAAGGGCTGAGGCGGTTACTCCCGCCTTCGGGCGACATCATTCGGTTTTCGGGAGCACTTGGGACTGAAGCAGAAACACTGCTGCCGGAAATTAAACGGCATGGCCTGGAGGGTCTTCTCGGCAAGCAACGCGATTCCGTTTACGAACCCGGCCGCCGCAGCGGGGCTTGGATCAAATTGAAATGCGTGAACGAGCAGGAATTTGTCATCGGCGGCTACACTCCGCCGGCAGGCGCGCGCAAACATTTCGGCGCGGTGCTGGTCGGTTGTTATGACAAGGAGCGGTTGCTTTTTGCCGGTAAAGTCGGCACCGGTTTCGACACGAAATTACTCAGCACTCTGCACAAAAAAATGCGCGCGGAGGAACGCAGCACTTGTCCTTTTGCCGACCTGCCCTCCAAGCAAAATGGCGAATGGGTACAGGGAATCACGCCCGGCGAAATGCGCAAATACACCTGGGTAAACCCAAAATTTGTCTGCCAGGTCAAGTTCGCCGAATGGACGCGTGATGGAAAGTTGCGGCAGCCTGTATTTCTTGGATTGCGCGAGGATAAGGATCCGCGGGAAGTCGTTCGCGAAACGTAGCGTGGCACAGGCTTCCAGCCTTTGGGGCAACCGGGCATCTGGCCCGGTCCTAGTCGACGGAAATCAACGGGCAAGATGCCCGTTGGCCCCACAGCCAAGATGGCTGTGCTACGAACCGCTACATCGGTCGCGTGGTCACAACCAATTTGTCACCTTGCAGCGACGCCATTTTGATGTGCCGCCAAAGATTGTTGGCGTCGACGTGCTTGGCCGATTCCCGATGAAAGCTTTCGTTGAAACTGCGATTGAATGATTGCATAAAGTCGCTGGTTAGGATGGCCCTTGGAAATTGATGGCCGTTCGCTTCGGCTGAACGGAGGTCGAAGTTAAAATTTTCGTCCACATAGCTGAACCTCAACTGAATGTTCCCGTTAAACCAGCGGCCCTTAAGCCGCTTCCAATGCATCGAATCGAGCGGCGCGCTTACGTCGAGCGAAGCGATAGAGTTGGCAATGGCTACTCGCACGTGGCCGCGTGCTCCGTGGAACTCTGGTTCATTTGCAATCAGGGCGTTGATCTCATCGGCGTTAAACTCAATGGTAGCTTCCTGATGGTTCCTCGCCGCGCTACGAAGCGTATCCAATTTCGCTTTCGCCACTTGTCGTTCCGCTGGCGTTGCTTGCCGTAGCTGGATCTGGACAGGCTGGGTTGACGTGAAGACGTTGAGGGCGCGGTTTAGGACGAAGAAGGTGCCGCCTACAAAAACGGCCACCAGAACAAGGCCTGCGATGATCAAAGTCAGGCAGCCTTTGGCGAAACAACCCATTCCGCTCGGCGCGGGTGGTGGCGTCTGCATGATGGGAGGCGCTTCCATCGGCGGCGACAACTAGCGCGGCCATACGAGCTTTGAAAGAAATTTCTTGCGCGAGAAGAACGTTGTCGTGTGGGCCTTGTCCTCGTAGATTGAAAAGATGAAAGCCAAAGTGGTGGTGATGCCAAAAGCCGCCGTGCTCGACCCACAAGGCGCGGCCGTGCGGGAAGCGATGCAGCATCTCGGGATGGACGAAGTGAAAAATGTCCGGATTGGCAAATACCTGGAGATTGACCTCGAGCGCGACGGCGCTGATGTGGAGGCGCGTTTGCACAAACTTTGTCGCGATTTGCTTTCGAATCCGGTGATTGAAGACTATCAATTAGTAAAAGAATGAGAGCGCTGCGTTATTTTTTCTGTGTGGTTTTTCCGCCACTAGCGGTTTTGTTAACGGGGCGGATTGCCAGCTTTTTCCTCAGCCTCTTGTTAACTTTGCTCGGCTGGATTCCGGGAGTGATTCACGCCTGTCTGGTAGTAAATGATTATCACGAAGAACAACGAGCCACGCGCCTCGCTCACGCTTAGATGAAATTCGCAGTCATCCAGTTCCCTGGTTCCAATTGTGATCAGGACTGCCTACGCGCCATTAATGGGCTGGACGGCTTAAGGGCGGAATATGTCTGGCATAAAGCGACTTCGCTGGCGGGCTTCGATGCCGTTGTCTTGCCGGGCGGTTTTGCCTACGGCGATTATTTGCGTTGCGGCGCCATTGCGCGTTTTTCGCCGATCATGAATGAAGTCGTA